>DNTA01000115.1 GCA_003500135.1 Cytophagales bacterium
TGCGAAACTTGAGTTATTTAGTTAAAATAAACATCAACCCAAGGCCATTATGGATCTACAACCAGCATTTGAAAACGCCGTCAAAGGAAGCCGTGTATTGAATCAGCTTTCGCGGGAACAAATCAATACCATACTATTTGATATCGCTTCTGCTGCCCGCCAATATTCAATGGAAATCCTGGAAGCTAATCAGAAAGACCTGGATCGAATGGATCGAAACGATCCTAAATACGACCGGTTATTGCTCAATGCCGGCCGTATCGAATCCATTGCCGGAGATATTGAAAATGTAGCCGGATTACCTTCTCCTCTTGGACAGGTATTGATGGAAAAAAAGCTGGAAAATGGCCTTGATCTCAGGAAAGTACGCGTTCCCATTGGAGTGGTCGGCATTATTTATGAAGCGCGACCCAATGTAACATTTGATGTTGCCGCCCTGTGCCTGAAAACGGGCAATGCCTGTGTACTGAAAGGCGGAAGCGATGCCATGTATACCAACGAAGCCATATTGAAAGCCATACAAAGGGCATTGAAAAAACACGATCTACCTGACTATCTGGCCACCCTTCTCCCACCCGACCGCGAAGCTACGGCACAACTGCTTGGCGCTGATCAATATGTGGATATCCTGATCCCGAGGGGCAGCCAGCGATTGATCAACTATGTGCGTGAAAACGCAAAGGCGCCGGTGATCGAGACCGGCGCCGGTATTGTCCATACTTACGTGGATGCTTCGGCCAACGACGAAAAGGCCAAAAACATTGTGGTGAATGCCAAAACGAGAAGGGTCAGTGTGTGTAACGCGCTGGACTGCCTGGTGATTCATCGAAACAAATTGAATTTACTACCTTCCATAGCTACTGAAATGGAAAAACACAATGTAGTAATTTATGCTGATGAAGCAGCATATCAAATGCTGGAAGGTCATTACCCCGGATCATTGTTGAACCCTGCACAACCGGAACATTTCGGCACGGAGTTTCTGGATTACAAAATGGCCATCAAAACGGTGGATGATTTGGATGACGCCATTGAGCATATCCAGACCTACACTTCCAGGCACAGCGAGGCGATTGTAGCAGAAGATGTGGACGCCATAGAAAAGTTTTTAAATACGGTGGATGCTGCGGCCGTGTATGCCAACACCTCCACTGCCTTTACCGATGGCGCCCAATTTGGATTAGGCGCTGAAATAGGTATAAGCACGCAAAAGCTTCATGCCCGCGGCCCAATGGCGCTGGAGGAATTGACCAGCTATAAATGGGTCATCAGAGGCGACGGGCAGGTAAGGCCAAAATGATGATTTTACCCTAGAGCTGATGAATGTATAGTTCATCAAAAAGCACAAATTACCCTTTCTCGCCCTTACCCGGATTTTTAATAGATTAATATTCCGTAGTTTCTGCCAAAATGAAAATACCCAAAGTCGGGTTACAGGTGACAACACCTGCAACGGCGAAATGGCTTCTGAACTACCCTGCCTCCGAAGTTTACATAGGGAGGTGAACCTATGAACTGGCCTCCACGCTCTTTTTAGTCTTGAGCTTTTGTAGTGAAACGAAAAAAACGGTGACTGAAAATTACAAATGAAGCAGGAAGTCTGTGACTTCCGTCAAAGATGAAAACCGCCAATTCAATGAAAGATCAAATAATTCTGCAGGGCCACAGACCCTGGATTTCATTATGACTTCGCAGTCCCAGACTACGAAAAGCGAGTGTAGTTTTTAATGCGGCCAAAATCTATGCCCACCCGTATCGGTGTTGTCCACCAACTAAAGCTATAAATAAAACCAATCAATTTCCCCAAACATAACAATAATTCAAAAGATTCAGTTTTAGTTGGTTGCGTGAGGCATACTTCTGAAAAAGGCCTTTCTTACGTATGTGTGGGGCATTTGGGTGTATATGAACCCAAATACTATGATTTTAGGCACAATTTATTCTATTTAACACACATAATATAACTAATATAATGCCTGTTAAAATTGCATTACATACTCAACCTTTAGACATAATTTCAATATCGCCTTTAAAGACAGGAAGTACCTGAATCCTATATCAAAGGGATTTTTAAATCAGTCAGCGGTTTTTTTGCTTGTATTACCTAAAAAATATAAAAGGATGAGCAAGTAAGCCAGGCCAGGCATTGTACTACCAATAGTGGAAAGTTAAAAATAAAGACTAATCCTCGTCCGTATTGTGAAGAAGCCAGGCAGTAAAACCTGCAATTGCGACAACACCACCTGCGAGTACGGCCAGATTAACATTTCGTTGTATGCGCCTGGCTTTCGCTAACTGTGCAGACCCGATACCTTTTTTTGCAATTAATTCTTCGATATTTTTAACGCGCTTTTCGAGCGTCAATTTAGCTTGTTTTGAGATATCCATAATTGGTTGTTTTATTTCTACCTATTCTTACGAGCACATACGCTCATGGTTGCCTGCGGCCAGGTTTTGGCGATGTCCCAATTATTTCTTCGAAAATGCTTTAATCCGGTTTCGTCAAAAGAGCTTTGTTATAAGGGTTTAAACCTGAATCATATATTAGCATTCGATTACAAGTCCAAACTGCTTCAACCTCAAGCATTTACGAACATTTTGGTACTCACCGTGATGGTTAACCACGCCTCCGTGTCAAAATAACCCAAAAAAACTTGATCTTATTGCATTTTAGGCTTTCATGACAAATCCTAATGCATGATCCGGGTTTAAGTTTTTATTATTTCTTTAATGCGAATTCAAAAAAAAACAGCGGAGAAATGTTATTTCCTCGCTGTTTTAATCAAGCTCGTATTAAGTTTATTCCTTAATGAATTTTACGACTTTACTAACCTGTTTTGAACTAATATTTATAAAATACAAGCCTGTAGATAAATTAGAAACGTTAATCGTAGTCGAATTATTCGTATTACCCACAATTTCTTTAGAGTCGACCAAGTTGCCATTAATTGTATAGATTTGAATATCAGCTTCTAAAATTTCAGACCCTGAATTCTGAATTGTAATTAAGTCTTTAGTTGGATTGGGATATACCTTCAATTGAAATCCATTGTTTGGTGACAAGTCAGTTACCCTAGGTTCTGTTTGAATACTTAAATCATCAATAGCCCAACCCCATGCAGTTGTTTCTGTGTCCGAATACAATCTGAAACGTATAACAATCGTATCGCCTACACTAAACGTTGGTAAAATGTTCAGTTCTCTTGAAACAAAATTATTTTCTCTCCCATTCAAATTTGAGTTATAAAGCGAAAGCCAAGCATCTTCTTTTCTCGCATCATAACCATCACTTAAAGGTTCCCAATTCAAACCATCCTTAGAGGCTTCAACTATAACATAATCTTTAAAATCCGGGTTGACAAAATCAGAGTCATCTAATCCTGGTTCAATAATAGCTATTTCATCAAAAAATATTATTGGAAGATCAGATTTAACAATTATCGGATATCTTAAATAATAGGTATAGTTAAGCCCACTACCACTTAAACTTTCATCAATTTCATAATCGTGTAGCGAATGAATAGCCCTGTCTGTAAAATTCACTTCATTACGAATGGAAAAACCGTTTCCAAAGAAATCCTCAGAATTGGTTTCGAAATCATTCACATATATTTCTACAGGATCCAAATAGTTGAGAAGTGTAACATTATAAATATCCGATGGTAACTTTTTACCATCTTTGAAGCTTATCAACTGTACATCTATATTTTGTCCTTCAGTAAAACTATAACTGTTTACAGTAATAGAACCTCGACCTACCACGGTTTCGTTTATGCTTCCAACATAAACTTCATCAACAATGATCTGTGTACTATCATATGAACTATTAAAAATTGAGTAAATGGTTAAATCATTATTTAAAGTCGGCGCCACATTTTCTATTTCAGGTATGTAACTCACTTCAACTGCTTCAGGTAACTGGGCCGTCCATATTCCTCTACCATGAGTAGCAAGTACGATTTTATCATCGACCACTGTCATGTCAAATACGGCTACTGCCCCCATATCATTTGGTAAATAATTCCATGACAACCCATTATCCAGGGATTCAAATATACCAATTTCAGTACCTGCCCACAAAATAGTCGGATCGTCAGGACGTACAAGTAATGAGAAAACAGCCACATCTGGAAATCCATTGTCACTTTCGGTATTACTATTGAAGCCGGAAATATCTTCCCAGGTCTGTCCTAAATCCTTTGTCCTGAGAATTTTTGGGCCCTTAGAAAAAGAAAACAACGCATAGGCGGTCGAATCTTCATAGGGATGGGTGCTAAACCCTGATAGATTCCCAAGTGTCGCCTCAGTATAATTATTCGTTATGGTGAATGTTTGGGCGCCATCTACAGACACATGTAAGTTGTTGTCTTCTGTCATTCCCACACCTGCCCACACAATATCCACATTGCTAAGAGAAACATCTACTTCCATAAAACCAGAGAAACCAAAATTTTCTTCAATAGGCGTACCTGTCCAGGTTCCACCAAAATTGTCCGAGCGAAATACCCCATTGGAAGAAACTGTATAAATTGTATTCGGCCTGGAGTCATTGGTAACTATTTTAGATATAAAAGGCCCATCACCTGAAAGTCCAGAAGTAGCATTTTCCCATGTTTCACCTCCGTCAAGCGACCTCCTAAATCCATTGAATTGAAAACTGCCTATTAGCTTGTTGGCATCATTATAATTCCAGACTGCATTAAAACCATCTCCTGGTATAGAAAATACATAATTAGTGTTTTCATCTGCTGATTCGTTCACTGGGGAAACCCAGGTGCCATTATCTTGCATACCACCGATAAACCTATCCACATCAGGACTTTTATCAGCCCCATAAAACTGAGCTGTATTTAATCCAACGCCAGAATAAATCCATTCACCATCTAATATTCCCGGATCGGTATCGGAACCTGATATCCAAACACCTCCGTCATTTGCATTCAATATTCTAAACTCCTCAGCAGTTTCATTCGTTTTTATTGCAATTAAGTTATGATGGTCAGGGTGAAACCCAAAGCCTTCTTCTTCAAATGCGTTATTTTTGCCAGTGAACTCATTGTAAGCGTCCGACACAATTTCTAAGTCAGCAAATCGTATGTTTGCACTTTCATTGATAGGATCGATTAAAATAGTATCAGATGGTAAATTATCCCCGTCCCAGTTTTCTCCTTCGCTTAAAACCGGCCAGAAAAAATACATTTGTTCCTCGATATGACCACCATCCTTTGCAATATTTGTATCGGGATCTTCTGAATAAGGAATATAATTTATAAAAATATATTCCCTTGAATGGTTTTCTTCATCTCCTGCATCTGTATTTTGGTTAATTAGATTGAAAGTACCATCTTCTTGTTGGTCCCTGAATGAAACCATAAGCTGTTGGTTGTTGGTTACGTCCCAAACTTCAAATGGAACTTCAACATAATCCTGATATTCATAATCAGGATCAGGCACCCCAGATCCACGTTTATTTACAGTAAACCGATGTGCAAACTGTCCTACTCCGTCTCCGGTTCTTACTTCTACCTTAACCATGTTATCAGCTCCAAAAGTTGTTGTGTCACCTTCCAAAATACCACCACTGAACGGTGCACCAAAATTTACGAAATCCCATTTCGAATCACTTAACTTACTTGAAAGGTTAATAGTAACCCTTTGTACTTCTTGTGTTTCATCGCCAATGATTGAGCGCCATAAGCTAACTCCTCCATAATAAACAATGGAATCATTGTAAGGATTTACCACTATAGTATTGTCATAAGACCCCTGCCCTCCAAGGTAATCCACATAAGTACTTTCATATTGTTGTTCAATTAACTCCCAACTACTTCCTCCATTTATACTCATATATATGTCTGAACCGGATCCATTTTCATTTCCTTCCGCTAGTGCATATAATATTTCAGTGTTGTTTTGAGCAATAGCTAACTCTATCCTTCCTGTAAGCCTACTGAATCCCTGATTGTAAAGTGTCCAGGTTTCACCCATATCTGTGGACTTTAGCACACCTCTCGACCATAATGAAGCGTATATTGTATTAAAGTCATTGGGGTCTGCAATAAGCTGGCTTACCCATGCTATAGGAGTAAAAACCTGATTCCAGGTATTGCCTCCATCTGTTGATTTAAATATACCACTCCTGAATTCATCTTCCCATTGACCCTGCGATGTACACAATAAAACATTATCAGGATTATCGGGGTCCACGATTATTCTATTTATTTTACTAAAAACGATATTATCAGTGGTGGAGGCCAACTGAGTCCATGTTTCCCCCTCGTCTATTGATTTCCAAACCCCATTGCCAATGATGCCAACTGAACCTCCAATCACTTCACCTGTAGCGGCATATAGAACATTAGGTTGTGAAAGACAAATATCAATCCAGGATACAGCAAGTGTTGGAAAATCTGCAGTTTTCAATTCCCAACTGGTACCTCCGGTTGTAGTTTTCCAAATTCCACCCCCTACAGCCCCGGATACCCAGGTATTGCCTGTTGGGTCTGTTGGCACTACTACCACACCTCTTGCCCTGCCTGCCGTATTTGCCGGCCCATGTTCAGTAAAGGATAAGCTTTGGGTCCTTAATGCATTAACATTATTGTTCGCTTTTGCCTTTTTCATTGCCTTCATTTTATAATTACTTTCGTAGGAAGGCGCTTTTTCTCCGTATCGTGTCCTTATCAAATTGTAATACTCCCTGAATTTATCAGGACGATCAAACTTATTTTCCTTTTGGCCATTTCTTCTTTTCCGTACTTTTTTTAGAAAAGCTTCTTTTCTTATTTCATCTGTAGTCTTTCCCTTATTTTCTGTGACCACCTTTCGTATCGGTTTGTTAATAATTTTATCAGTCTTAAAAAATCCAATAAAAGTTAAAAACAAAGCTGATAATGCGATAACAATCAGATAATTTCTTTTCATTCCACTTTAATAATTTAAATTTCAGGTTATCAAACCTTAATGATAATAAATTTTTTCTACAGTAAATCTATTCTTTCCATAATAATTAGGGCTTCCTCAGA
>DNTA01000114.1 GCA_003500135.1 Cytophagales bacterium
TGCTCATTCCCAAAAGGTGGGTCGCATAGGTATGGCGAAGGCAATGGGCAGTAAACTGTTTTATAACCTAGACCATGCATTAGGAATCGTCATGAAAGCCCAAAATGCAATAAGATCAAGTGTTTAGGGTTATTTTGGCACGGAGGCGTGGTTAACCATCACGGTGAGTAGCAAAATGTTCATAAATGCTTGAGGTTGAAGCATTTTGGACTTGGAATAGAATGCTAATGCATGATCCAGGTTTAATGTTACCAGCAGACGAAAAATCTGAATTTGATCTTTTGCTCATCACTACCTTTACTGATCAAAAACAATATGATAAAAGAGAGGATTATTTTGCAGAATTGATCCAAAAAGCCGGGTCATTGAAGCTGCTCAATGACAAAAAGCCAACGGAGTTCCGGGAGTCGTGGATGAGTTTGGAAAATTTAGGGCGCCTTGAGTAAAAACAGTTAGAACTCAAATCCAAATCCGATTTGAGAAAGTATCATGGCGGTACTTCCCAATTCCAGATAATCAAAGGTAAAATTACCATTGCCATCATCGGTAATCGATTTTGGATCGATATATTCCATTTTACCTCCGGGTAAATAGGAGATTCGTATATCGAGCCTAACTTTTCTCAAATCGAAGGTCAGTCCGCCACCGATACCATAACTGAAAGCAGCCCGGCTTTCATTGTCCAGGATAATTTCCTCAGCGCCCAGAACAGTTGAGAAAAAGTCCTGATCAATTTTGGTACGCGTTGCCATGATTTTGGCGCCAATGAAAAAATCGGCATAAGGCTTAACGATTTTATCGGTTTGCACCCTTAACCTTCCAAGTGCATGAAGAAGAAATGCCGAGTTGGTTGCCTTTAACCGATCATCGCCTATCCTGACCTTACCCTGTTCGAAATGCAGATAATTGAAGTCTATGCCAAATTGAAAAAAATCATTTGCCCTATTCGGGTTGTAAAGCACATTGAAATTGAGTCCTATGCCAAAATCATTGTCAATGCTTTCCGCGAACTCCTCAACAGGAAAACCAGCTGCAAAAGCAAGCGTGCCCTCAACAAACTTGCCTTCGCCTAAAACTTCATCTTCCGGGAATTGTGCCATTGAAAAAGCGGGAAGAAGTAATGCGACACATAATCCCCGTAAGAAACCAAAATTCAGATATCTTTCCAGCAGTTTCGACATTGACCTTCAGTCTTTTTATTTTACAATTGTCTTGCCGTGTCGAATATACTGAACTTTGAAAGAATACCTTCGGATTTTAAATACAAAAAGCCGACTTATCAAGTCAGCCTTTTGCGATGCTTTTTCTGGTTTAAAATAAAGTCACCCGTAAAAAGGTATTGTTGCTTATCGGGCAATGGGTGAAAGTGACAGGCCTGTACATCCCGGAATAGTTTTTCGATGCCGCGATTCCTGAAATAACTTTGACCTCCCATCAGTTCCATGGCTTTTTCCACAGTTTTTTTACAGGCTGACGCCAATAGTGTTTTGCGAACCAGCATGGCATTGCCCAATTCATTTTCGGGTGTGAAATCAAAATTATTGGTCAGGCGAACCATGTCCTGCTGAAGTATACGACACAGCTCAATATGATTAAATAATTCGCCGGATGAAGTTTTGAGAAGGGCCTCATCCTTATTCTTTCTCCGAACTGATTGCAATGCCGTTTCATATGCTTTTTCGGCAATTCCCGTATAAACCGACATGATGAGGGGAAGCGCTACGGTGAGAACGACATTCCAAAAGATGCTATTTATTTTGTTTTCCTGTACTACACAGCGAATGTAATCATCGGGGAGGAATATCATCAGGGCGCAAAAGTCGGTATCAAAGAATTTATGCACGATATTGCCCACCTTTTTTAGGAAAACCGCTTCGTTGGCATGCACTTCATAGCGATCATGAATCGTGATGAATCCCTTTTTGCCACTAATGACAAATATGAAGCAGTTTAAATGAGACCAGATTTTAAATATAGGATGCTCCTCCATGCACTTGTATTCCGTAAAAAGCACATCCGACACCATTAATCGCTTAAACTGAGGTGTTTTAATCGCTAATTCAAATATGTTTTGCATGGCTGGGTGTTCTCACTCCCAAATTGTAGAATTTTGCCGCAGACATACAAGCTGTATTCAATAAAATCTTCTTCGAATGACCAAAATCTTTTTCTTACTTTTAACGCATGAATGCACTAAGAGAACCATACCCGTTTTTTCATAAGGGCAACGAACTACTTCGAATAACCACTCTTATACTGGTCATTGGTTTTCTCTTTGAATATTTGATCATTCCGTTTGAACGCACTCCGGAGGAACATCTCTACTCCTATCCCATAATTTGCCTTTTCCATGTCGGAGTAGCCGCAATGATTTATTTTCTTTATTTTTTAGTAGTTGGACAGTTGGTCAGAGATGAGGACTGGCAGGTCTATAAAGAGATTATTGCCGTATTTTTCCTGTTGCTATTTATTGGTATTGGCGAATGGGCGATCAGGCCACTCATTTATGACAGCCCCTCCAACCACACATGGCCTATATTTTGGGAAGAAATATGGCACGCCTACCTGGCAGGATCCATCATATTGCTATTGGTTTTGATCACCAATGTTAAAATTTTAAAAAGCAGGAACTTCCAAAGATCAAAGCGATTAAACATTAGATCAAAACCGTTGAATTCAGATCAGATTATTGAGATTAAGACCCAGGTGCAATCGGAAAATTTTGAAATCAATCCAAAAGAGCTGATCTGTGCATGTGCCGCTGGTAATTATGTGGAAATCTACACTTCTGAGGCAGGTGTAATGCAGAAGTCCTTAAAACGATTGACGCTCCAAGGTTTGTATGATCAGTTAAAGGACTATGAATACATCCTTAAAACGCACAGGGCCTTTCTGATCAATACAGCTTATATAAACGAAGTCAAAGGGAATGCCCAGGGCTATCAATTAATGGTGGACCATATCGATTTTTCGGTGCCGGTTTCAAGAAAGCATCTGAAATCATTCAACGAAGCGCTTTCTGAAGCCTGATGTTCATCACAGCGCTTTGACAATGAACACATTTCTTTGTCGTTCATCCCTGAAGTTTGTCGATCAAAACATAGTATTGGCGTACGACAGGCATTTTATTTAGGTTTGATTAAAAAAAGTTATGGCTAACATACGACGATATGATCTGGATTGGTTAAGGGTAATTGTTTTCGGACTGTTGATCCTCTATCATGTGGGAATGTTTTTTGTACCCTGGGGGTGGCACATCAAAAACAATGAACTATATGACTGGTTGCGCTGGCCCATGCTTTTCGTCAACCAGTGGCGACTGCCCATTTTATTCGTGATCAGTGGTATGGGAACGGCTTTCGCTTTGTCTTCGCGTAGCATCAAAGAGTTTATAAAGGAGCGAAATGCCAGGTTAGGCATTCCACTTCTATTTGGCATACTGTTTATAGTCCCACCACAGGTGTATATCGAGAGGATCGTCAATGGTCAGTTTGCCGGCGGCTATCTCGAGTTTTGGCCCTGGCATATTTTTGACAACGGAGTATACCCGGAAGGCAATTTCACCTGGCACCATTTATGGTTTTTGCCCTACTTATTGGTGTTTTCCCTTATTCTGTCACCCGTATTCGGCTTCTTACGCAAGCGCCCTGATGCAGGTATCCTGACCTGGCTGCGTAAATGGCTGGAACATAATCCCTTTAACCTGTTCATTTTGGTCATCCCATTATTCTTGTATGAATCCCTGATGGAACCTTTTTTTGAAGTCACACACAACCTGGTTTGGGACTGGTTTAATTTCGTCAGTAGCATGACATTGTTTTTTTATGGTTTTGTGTTGATATCCATCAGAAAAACCTTTTGGGATGCCGTAGTTCAAATAAGAAAGAAAACTTTGGGTTTGGGAATCGCTGCTTTTTGCGGCTTATTGGTAATCTGGCTTTTCTTCGTGGATTCCATAACCATTCATTTTATTGAAGCCGCATTGAAAACGGTCAATCTATGGGCCTGGATACTGACCATTTTCGGCTATGCTTCAATATGGCTCAACCGACCTTCACCAACCCTGGCCTATGCCAACCGGGCAGTCTACCCTTTTTACATTTTACACCAGTCCATCACGATCATAATCGGGTACTGGATCTTTGATCTGAACTGGGGGTTCTGGCCCAAGGCGCTCATTCTGGTCATTGGTACATTTCTGGGGTCCTGGGCGCTGTATGAATTTGTCATCCGAAGAGTAAAATGGCTGCAGCCACTATTTGGAGTGAAAGCTGTTAATACCGCATATAAAAGTATAGCAGCGCAACAATCAGGTTGAATTGACCGGAAAATAGATAATATTCAAATGTATCTATGACACCATACGATGAGGGGTAAAAAAATGCGATAATGATTATTATTTACATTAATGTCATTATCGCACTTACTAATCAATTTTATCTTTCGTATACAATCCTGCCATCCGAAATGGTCATTACCGCTTTAGCATCGAGAATCTCTTCTTCAGGTACTTTCATGAAGTCTTTATCAAAAACCGCCAGGTCGGCTACTTTGCCCACCTCGATCGACCCTTTCCAGTCCTCTTCAAAAGCGCCATACGCAGCCCATAGCGTATAACTTTTCAATGCCTGATCCCGGGTCATCTTTTGAGCGGGTTCATATCCACCCTCCGGAGTGCCTTCCAGGGTTTTACGGGTAACTAAAGCATAGAAACACGCCATAGGATCAATCGGCTCTACCGGTACGTCGGTGCCGTTGATCACTTTTACCCCCGACTGTATAAGCGCCTGCCACATGTAAGCCCCTTCTTCAATGCGTTTTTTGCCCAAGCGATCTATGGCCCATGGCCGGTCGGATGACATGTGGATACCCTGCATGGAGGGAATCACATTCAATTCGGCAAACCTTGAAATATCTTCCGGGTGCAGATGCTGGGCATGTTCAATTCGGAATCTATGATTGACCGCCGACTCCGGCACTTTTTCAAATGCATTCGCATAGGAATTCAACACTTCCCGGTTCGCACGATCACCTATGGCGTGCGTGCAAACCTGAAAACCATTTTGCAAGCCATCAACCGCTACATTTTCGATGTATTCCGTTGACATAATGGTATGTCCGGTTTCTTTGGGCGCGTCGTTGTAGGGCTCGATCAGCCATGCACCTCGTGAGCCCAGCGCACCATCGGCATATAACTTTATGGATCGTATGGTAAGCACACTATCATATAAATCCACTTCGGGCCCTTTCATGTAATAGTCTTCCAACAGCCCGCTTTCACTACCCGAGAGCATCACATATAGCCGTACTCCCATTTGTCCATTTTCCGCCATTTCTTTGTACAGCTCTAATGTTCTGGCGTCTTCACCTGCATCATGGAAACTATTGATCCCGTGTGCCAGTGTGTTTTTTACTGCAAGTTTAAACGCTTTTTGTGCACGCTCTTTCGATTCAACCGGGATCAATCTCGCCACCAGGTTACTTGCCGTTTCGTTTAATATGCCCGTCGGGTTATTTTGCTCGTCTTTTATAATTTCACCTCCATCGGGAGAAGGAGTGTTTTTTTCAATTCCGGCCATTTCCATGGCGTATTGATTGACCAATGAAGCATGTCCACTGGCATGTTTCAGAAATACCGGGTTTTCCGGAGACACCTCACTTAAAAGTTCATGTGTGGGAAACCCCCTGGCAACCACTCCACTAATGGAGTCCCATTTATCCTGGTGCCAGCCACGGCCAAGTATCCATTCACCTGGTTCAGCTTTCGCCACCGCTTTTTCAACAGCATCGACCAGCTCTTCATAACTTTTTGCCTGAAGCAAATTGATGTTGAGCATGCTTTCGCCCATTCCCATGAAGTGCCCGTGCGCTTCGATTAATCCGGGGACCACTGTTTTGCCATCAAGGTCAATTTCCCTTGTGTTTTGACCGGTCAGCTCTCTCACTTCTTCATTGCTACCCACGGCTACAATATTACCGGATTTTACGGCCACTGCCTGCGCGGCAGGCAGATCATCATTTACTGTATAAACTGTGGCATTCCACAAAACCAGATCCGCCGCTTCTTTTTGCTGGCATGCCCCTGCAAAAAATAAAGTGATCAGGATTAATAAATAAGGTGTAAGGATTTTCATTGTCATGCTTATTGTTCAATTAGCGGCAATATAATGAAAATCGAATTAAATCAGCGGGGCGTTCATAGGGCCTGAAAAGCAGCGTTCAAAAGGAGTGTCGAAGTAAATATCTGTGAAGTTTTTGTTAAATCAGCGGAAAATGAGGGATACAAAAAAAGGAATGCGAAGATGCATTCCCTTTAAGCAGTCCGTAGGGGATTCGAACCCCTGCTACCAGGATGAAAACCTGGCGTCCTAACCCCTAGACGAACGGACCTTGTTTCGCAATATTGGTTTATTAATATAGTAGTTTTAGCAGTCCGTAGGGGATTCGAACCCCTGCTACCAGGATGAAAACCTGGCGTCCTAACCCCTAGACGAACGGACCGT
>DNTA01000255.1 GCA_003500135.1 Cytophagales bacterium
AAGGCGCCAGTGTATTGTGCTCAGCACCTTTTTTTAAACTTAAAACCCCATAATAATGAAGCGGTCACGGAAAATACCCCGCAAAAGGGGTACGTCCATACGTGAAATTAGCATGAAAAAATTAATCAAAAAATATTTTACCACCCCTTCTGCATCTATTTATTTTTTAAACAGAATTGCTGGAAATATGTAAGATATTTTATTCGTTTTATTGTAATATTTTATAAATATTATTCGTTTTGTTCAATTTTAAGCGCTTTAACCTACTGATTTTCAATCTATTTTGTGTTGCCGGTTTGGGTATCGCTCAAAGTAGTGATAACATTCCGGCTCCTGAAGGCCCTTTTATTGACGGGAAGAAATCTGGTGAATGGGTTTATTTCTACCCAAATGGAGAAAAAAGCGCGGTTGAACATTACAAAAATGGCGTATTATGGGGAAGCGTGGTTTACTATATGCCTGATGGCACTAAAAGCGCTCAGGAGAACTGGGAGAATGGAATTCTCGAAGACAGCGCGTTTTATTATCATGATAATGGTTTGCTTGAGAAGGAGGGCGTTTACCAAAATGGAAATTATCACGGAGTTTGGAGGTTCTATTATCCTGATGGTCAGCTGAAAAGGGTAGGGGATTATCGGGACGGCCTGCCTCACGGTGAATGGGATTTTTACTACGAAAATGGCAAGGTATGGCAAGAAGGCGCTTATACCGAAGGACTTGAAGATGGACTATGGCAATTTTTTCGTGAAGATGGTACATTGGAATATGAAGGGCATTACGAAAAGGGAGAACGCGTGGGCAAGTGGTATTATTTTACCCCTAAGGGCAAAAGAAAGAGGTGGAAATAAAAAAGGCCGGTAACCCGGCCTATTTTTTATTTTGAATTATTGCGTTTTTTTCTTTTTCGCTTCTTTTTTACGGGTTCCTTATTGGAACTATCATCAGTCACCAGTGTCATTTCGTCTACTAAATGACCAGCGCCGGCAAATTTATCAATAATGAATAAGGTATAACGAATATCAACGCTGATCGTCCGCTGTAGGTCGGGCTCAAAGGCAATATCACCACTCATTGCTTCCCAGTTTCCATCGAAGGCAGTACCGATCAAATGGCCCTTTCCATTGATGACAGGGCTGCCCGAATTTCCTCCGGTAATATCATTATTGCTCAGGAAGTTCACTATTAATTTTCCTTCCTGGCCATATCTGCCGTAGTCTTTAGCCTCATATAGCGCTTTTAATTTAGGATCTACGATGAACTCAAAGTTATCCGGATCTTCCTTCTCCATTACACCTTCCAATGTTGTTGTATAATCATAGTAAACGGCATCTTTGGCTTCATATCCGCCTACGGTACCGTATGTTATGCGCATGGAAGAATTGGCATCGGGATAGTATTTTTTGTCCGGGTTCATTTTTCTCAGTCCTTCAATGAACAGGCGTCGTCCACGGTTGCGCATTTCCTGTGCTTCTTTTCGCTTATTATACATATTGTAAAATCCATCGTAGACATCAATAGCCAATTTATAACCCGGGTCGCTGGTTAGTTTTTCAACATCAGGGTTTTTCAGGAATGACTCTACATTTTCCTGATCAACCAAAAATGTATTGCCATATACAAAATCGGCAAGCGCCTTAACGTCGCCGGTTTCATTTACTTCAAACCCACTGAAAAAATTGCTGGTATCTTCCAAACTCAAAGCATTGAAAGTACTCGAAAAGTATTGAGGATCTACATTTTCATAAAACATATCGTACAGACCGATGAAAATATCTCTATCGGTCTTCTTGTTGTAGTCTTTAAAAAAGTCGTCAGAGTACTCACCTATTCGCTCAACTAATCCGGCCACTTTACTGCTATCGGGCCCGTCTTCCGACAGGGTTTCAGCCAGTTGTTTGAATTTAACGCCAATCTTTACTATTTCAGGCGCATAGCCTGCTTCATAATAATAAATATATGCCTGGTTAAATTTTTCTATTTGTTCATAAGCCTGTTCAATTTCTTTTAGGGCATTGCCATATTTGGCCTTTCGCCCTTCTGACTGGTTCACCCAATTCGTAAACTGATCTTCCAAAGCCTTTTTCTGGTCGTAAACTTTCAACCTTTTCAGGCCTTGCGACTGACCAATAAAATATTTCCAGTAATTGCTAACTCCTGCATATTTTGAAGCGTATTGCAATCTGATTGTTTTGTTGGCATCCATATGCGTTTTCATAATTTCCAAACGCTTATCCCTTATTGCCACGCGTGTAGGATTGCTGATCTCCAATGCTTCTTTTATACCATATGAGGTGAGGTAGCGGTTTGTTGATCCCGGATACCCAAAAATCATGGCGAAATCACCTTTTTGTACACCACTCAAAGAAACCGGGAGATGATAACGAGGCTTCAAAGGTATGTTTTCAGGCGAGTATTCAGCCGGTTTTCCTTCAGGGCTCATGTATACCCTGAACAATGAAAAGTCGCCCGTATGCCTGGGCCACATCCAGTTATCAGTATCCCCGCCGAATTTCCCAATTGATTCAGGAGGCGCGCCTACCAGTCGTACATCACGGTAGGTTTCGTACACGAATAGGTAGTATTCATTACCACCAAAAAATGGTTTTATTTTAATATCATAATGTGTGTCGCCTTTGGCCGCTTTTTGTAAACTGTCGATTGCCGCATTGATGGTATTTCCACGCTCCATTTCCGACATATTCCCTTCCACACTGGAAAGTACCTGAGGGGTTACATCTTCCATGCTGACCAAAAACTGCACAAACAGCCCTTCATTGGGCAACTCTTCTTCTTTGTTCATCGCCCAAAACCCATTGGTGAGATAGTCGTTCCCAACAGAACTATGTTTCTGGATAAAACTGTAGGCGCAATGGTGGTTTGTTAACATTAAACCCTGGTCAGAAATAATTTCCCCTGTGCAAAAACCCCCGCCTAAATTAACAATGGCATCTTTCAATGAAGAATTGTTTATGCTATACAATTCTTCGGGGGTAAGTTGCAAACCTTCCTTTTGCATATCAGTGTAGTTCAGCCGCTCCACCAGCATGGGGAGCCACATTCCTTCATCGGCTATGGCTCCGGCACCGATATGTAAGGCAAAAATAATGGATAAAATAGCTCTCTTCATATTCAAAAATTTGTTTAATAAGTCAAAGATAGATGTTTAATGGCTCGAATATAATTATTAATTGATGAGTGGAAGGTGATTTCGGTCATCAAAAGGCAGCGCTGATGTTAAAGCGAAGTCCGCTTTCGTTTGCCTTATTGAAAGAATATTCGAAGCGCATTACTAAATCGTAAAAAGACACAATATCTACTCCGAGGCCATAGCCAAATAAATACGTGTCAGAAAATCGTGTGTTCAGGTTGTAGTTGGGATAGTTGGCCACATAAGATTGATCAAAAAATGCGGTCAGATATATTGAAAGTGGAATTTTGCCGAACTTTCTGGAAATATTCAGATTTCTTAAATCTGTTTCCGTACTAAAAACGAGTTTTTTAATGGAATTGTTATTCAAAACATACTGAGGACCTTCAATAACATATATTTCGTACCCTCGGATAAAATCCTGATTGTACCCAAGGCCCTGATATAGGTTATAGGGCTGCCTGCTCGGAAAGCTTGCCATACCCCGAATACCGTTTCCGGCATAATAATTTTTACCGAGATCCCAGAATTTACCATACGATGCATACAGGGTGGTTATGGCTACGTCATCAAATATTCCAAGGCCTTTTTGATCAATACTTGCCTGAAATAGACTTCCGTCCAGAGGGTATGCCACAAAGTCTCTCTTATCGGCGGTAAACTGGTAATAGATAGAAAGGTATTGTTGTTTTTTATCGGTGTCCAGGAAGTAGTTGGGGTTAAGCTCCTGTATGGTATCATTGACAGAACTTTGATCGTATTGCATGCCAAATGCATGACGGGAGTAAAAGTTGGGCCTGAAGGTCAATACCACATTGGAACGGAAAGTTTCAAGTATCGTTTCTTCGCTATCGGCAAATTGAAGGCGGTGGGATTCTGTGCGGTAATTGGTGTTTTTATTGGTCGCATAGCTGAATAGGAACCTCAGTCCCAGTTTCTGATTTCGATTTATGTAAGGAATTCGATATCCCAGCGCGAGTTTCTTTGTAAAACCAAACTGTGCCAATAAATTGACCGTTTCATTTCTACCCCTGAAATTGTATTGGGTTAGCCGGATGCCATATTCGAGGCGACTTAAATCCCTGTTTTGGTTTGTCCACCACTCCGTAAAGTTTCTATCGGCAAGTTCAAGAAGCGGTATGGGGAAAAGGTACCATCGTTCCAATACGCGCACAATTACATCAATTTTATTCCCACCAAGTTCTAAATAGTTAATATCTACCTCGATGAAAAGCCTCGTATTAACAACTTTTTCCCTTTCTTTTTCAAGTAATTCATCAATTTCGGGTTTGAATAGCCACATACCGTCGTGTATTTTCAATTCACGCCTGATAATATGCTCTTTGGTTTTCTTATTACCCACGATAAAAACCTTGTCAATCAGATAGTAGGCATCCATTGTGTCAGTTTTGGCGCCCTGAAGCACGTTGGCAGGTAAGTCTGAACTGGGTTGTTGTCCGAAAGAAAAAAATGTACATAGACCAAGGACCAGAAGCAATGCACTTCTGGCCCCAAAGTAAATGATATGTCGGCGTAGCACCATCAGGTACTCGCACTGGTTTTTTTGGGTTGAAATTTACTGATGTTCACCAATATAAATATGCCGAGTAAAACAAGAGGTATGCTTAACCATTGACCCATATTTAGAGGGATGTCATTTTCAAAAGGCGCCTGGTTTTCTTTTAAAAACTCGTAGAAAAACCGAAGGCCAAATATGTAGATCAGAAAGATGCCAAAAAGCTGTCCTTCCGGCAGATCGCCTTTTTTCTTTCTCCAAAGGCCTAATAAAATGAAAAAGAGGATCAAACAGGATATTGACTCATATAGTTGTGCTGCATGCCTGGCCTTGGCCGGAGCTGTAATGGTAGCCGTGTACTGTCCTTTTCTTTGTTGAATATCCACAGGTAAATCCATATCCTTTCCCACATTTAAATGATCCGGCGCCGGGTTGACATAAGAATAGTTACCTACCGAAATATGTGGTTCATATAATATGGGTTTTATTTGTTGAGCTACGATCATATTGGCCAGTGTATCAGAATTCACTTGAGAAGAGAAGGCCACATGAATATCAACCGGGTTTGCCATATCTGATATTTCACTTTTTTCGATGCTCACCTCTTGTACAAAAGATTTCAATTCGATAGCATTTTCAATGTTTTTTGCAAACACTACCCCGATTGATGACTCCGTGGGCTTACCAATGATCTCAGAATTCATAAAGTTACCAAAGCGAATAAAGCAGCCGACCAATGCAGTGACCAAAACCACACGATCTACAACCCACAAGTATGATTGCTGCGGCCTTTTTTTCTTTTTCCAGACAAATCGCGGTGGAAAAATTCTTATATCGATGTAGTAGTTAATATATAAATGTATGGCAATCAATATTCCAATGGCGCCGCCATGACTTGCCAGGCCACCTTCCCAAATTTTTAAAATATCCATGGGGTTTTGTAAGTAACGGCCTGCTTCATAGAAAAAAACATGCCCCAGACGAGCGCCTAAAATGGTAGCCACGATCATAAAAATGGTCAGGCTGTCCACATCTTTTTGGGGTTTGCCTTCTTTTTCAAAAATGTGGTACATAATCTGCTGACTTATGATGAAGCCAAGTGCAAATAGTAGGCCATACCATCTAATATTGCCCAAAAATGAAAAGTCTATTCCCAGCGCTTCAAAAGAAAGTCCGGGAAATATTTCAGGTGAGGCAGTCCAAACGATATATGTAAAAAAATCCATAGCAATATATTTTGGGCAAATATAGTTGAATATTTAATTATTGGGTCAATGAAGTCGGGTTAAGCATTTGTCAACATTTCCAGCTCTTTTTTAAAACTTCCGGATAAAATCGGGAAGCGACACCAGGTACGAGGATCAACATTAAAATCATCGAGATGAAATGCCGGCGCCAGTCTTTCACGTTTCCATTGATTTCTGCTCCAAAGTGTATAAAAACGATGAATATGAGTTTTCAAAATGTCATCTGGTTCCATGTTTTCCTTTTTCAACACCTCATAAACCTCTAAAGGGGATTTTTTGAGTTTAATCGCCAGCTTTTCGATAGCCACTATAACCGGGTAGGGCATAAGGTCCTCTTCATCCGTCTGACCTCGTTCCTGAGGCCTTAACTCAGCAGAGGGCGCAAGGTTGTTAACATGCTCCAAACTTTTGTACCCGAGTTGATGCTCGGCATACTTCAGAAACTGAAGAATGAAATGTTTGTCCACGGCAGATATAGGGGCCAAAGAACCGCTCGTATCGCCATCCATTGTGGCATAGCCCACGTCACCTTCGCTTCGATTGCTAGTGGTAAGCAACAAGCCACCCTGTATATTTGCCAACATCCAAATGATGGGTGATCGGGCTCGCGCCTGAATGTTTTGTAGTGCGATATCGTCATTTTGCCAGGTAAGATTATGTTCCAGCACTTTTTCAATCTTTTTTGTATAGGAGCTCACTTCATCATCAATGAGCCAATAATGGAATACGGCGCCGATTTCCTCAGCCAAAGCCCTGGCTGATTCAAAAGTGCTTTGAGAAGAATTGACCGTTCCCTGATAAGCTGTGGTCAGGAGTTTTTTTACTAATTTCTGGTTAGTAGTGTTTGATGATACCTCTATGTTCAGATAAGACAACCTGGAAAAAAAGGCCTCATCCCCCAATTCTTTTCTAGCTCTGCGCACCATCTCCGACACCATAATAGCGCATGTAGAGGAGTCTGCTCCGCCACTTAAGGAAAGCACAAAGCCTCGATTACGGCTTTTTCGCATGTAATCAAAAAGCGCCAGAGAGGTCGCCTGTGCAAAAAGTTCTTCTTTTGGTGGAATATTATCCTGTTTGCCGGTTTTCGGCATTTTGGAAACATCGATGTCCTGATAGGTTAAATTGAAATCTTTAAAAGAAAGTAATGGGTTGGAGGCCAGCAGTTTGCCATGTCCGGCAATTAAAACTGCACCATCGTAGATCATCCTTCCCGCTTCATTGCCCAACAGGTTGGCATACAGGTAGTAGCAATGAAACATGGACGAACTGTTAATTACCAGGGAGGTTCTTGTTTCGGATTTTCCAAAAGCAAAGTGGCTGGCACTCGGGTTAAGGATCAATTGAACATCCTTTTCCACCAGTCGGCATGCCGGACGGTCTTCACGCCATGCATCTTCACAAATTTCAAATCCGATTTTTATAGCGCCATGTTGAATGGTGATATCGCCAAAAGGTATTCTGCCCTGTATGGTTTCAATACTTTCTACCTTCTCCACGGGCCAGGCGCTAAACCACCTCGGTTCGTAGTGTACCCCATCATTTGCCAGGTTTTGTTTCGCATAAAAGCCCAGGGCCTGCTTATTGCGAATCATACAAGTTGTATTGTACAAAACGCCACGGAACAATACGGGTAAACCGACGGTAACTGCAATATTGTCGCAATACGGAACAACATCAAACAGTAATTCCATTGCCTTTTGGGGCAGCCATTCGCTGAGAAACATATCTTCACACCCATAACCTGTAATACACAGTTCGGGCAGGCAGAGTATTTCTATTGCTTCATTTCTGGCCCGGGCTATGGCATTTTTAATATTGAGCAGATTGTTTTCCCAATCCATGGGGGTTTGGTTCAGTGCAGCTCCTCCAATGCGGGTTGTTTTGGTCATAGGTGATTACCTTTTCTTTTTACAATGGTAGGAAGAACGAAATTGTTTAGCATCATGCCGGAGTTTATATTTCAAGCAGGTCACATGATTTTTGTGCGGCATCTTGTTCTGCTTTCTTTTTACTAAATCCATTGCCCTTTGCAACTATTTCGTTGTCAAGCAACAAATCAGCGGTAAACTCTTTATGGTTGGCCCTGCCTTTGATCTCCGTTATTCGGAATTCAATCTCTTTGTTTTCCTGGTGCGCCCATTCGATGATCTTGCTCTTGTAGTTGGGATTGTTTTTTATAATTTCCTCAAGGTCGAAATGGGGGATGATCAGTTTATACAAGATGAAGCTTCGGCATCTTCGATAGCCTTTGTCAAGGTAAACCGCCCCGATCAAAGCTTCCAGTGCATCCCCATATATAGATTTGTAGGTCAGTCTATTCTTTTTGTGTGTATGAAACTCTGCGATATCACTAACGCCAATTTTTCGGGCTGCCTGGTTCAGCGCATCACGATTTACAATTCGGCTTCGTATGTCCGTTAGAAAACCTTCGTCTTTGAGTGGGAATTTTTTGAATAAATACTCGGCTACCACTGCCCCCAAAACGGCATCACCCAGATATTCCAGACGTTCGTTAGACTCTTTTACGCCATGGTCATTTCGTTGAGCTATTGAGCGGTGCTGAGTAGAAAGCCAGTAAAGTTTGATATTTTTTGGCGTCAGGCCGGTAATTCGTTTTACCGACCGCGCCAGATCAGTATCGGTGTTGTTTTGGTTGGTGGTATTTAACTTGAAAATCCAATTGAACAATCGATCCACTAATCTTTTAATTTTCTAAAAACCACCGAGAAGTTGTGCCCTCCGAAACCAAAAGTATTGCTGAGGGCGGCTCTTACTTCTCTATCCTGCGCTTTATTAAAGGTAAAATTCAGCTTGTTGTCCAACGCATCATCATCTGTAAAGTGGTTGATGGTTGGTGGGATTTTACCATATTTCATGGCCATTATACAGGCGATAGCCTCAACTGCTCCTGCAGCTCCGAGCAGGTGCCCGGTCATTGATTTGGTAGAACTGATATTGAGATCATAAGCATGTTCACCAAAAACCTGTTGTATGGCTTTTGATTCAGCAATATCCCCAAGAGGGGTAGAGGTACCATGCACATTGATATAATCAATATCCTCTGGGTTCAAACCAGCATAATGCAACGCTTTACGCATTACATTTGCAGCTCCTATGCCTTCCGGATGAGGAGCTGTGATGTGGTACGCATCGGCAGTGGCGCCACCGCCCGCCAATTCGGCATGGATTTTGGCGCCGCGTGCTTTTGCGTGCTCATATTCTTCAAGAATTATGGCCCCGGCGCCTTCACCTAATACAAAACCATCCCGATCTTTGTCAAAGGGTCTTGATGCAGTGGCAGGGTCATCATTGCGCTCACTCAATGCTTTCATAGCATTGAAACCAGCCACACCTGACTCAACAACAGCTGCTTCCGAACCACCACTGATCATGATGTCTGCTTTGCCCAGTTGGATATAATGCATGGCATCAACCAGTGCATTAGTAGCTGTGGCACATGCAGAAACCGTGGCATAGTTAGGGCCTCTAAAGCCGTATTTGATAGAGATGTAACCGGCTGCAATGTCAGCAATCATTTTAGGTATGAAAAAGGGATTGTATTTAGGCACACCATCACCAGTGGCAAAATTGGCCACTTCATCCTGAAATGTTTTGAGGCCACCAATTCCCGAGCCCCATATTACGCCTGCTCTGTCAGAGTCTAATTTATCAGTATCCAACCCTGAATCTTCAAAAGCTTCCTGAACTGAAACCATTGCATATTGTGTGCAAGGATCCATTTTACGGGATTCTTTGCGATCCAGATGATCAGCTACATTAAAATTTTTAAGCTCGCATGCGAACTTTGTTTTGAAATGTGTGGTGTCGAAATGCGTAATGGGTGCGGCGCCGCTCACACCGTTGGTTAAACCTTTCCAGTATTCGTCACGATTATTACCGATCGGTGTAAGCGCACCAAGACCCGTTACTACTACCCTTTTTAAAGCCATAAAAGAGCGCTGTGTTTTTAAATTTTATTTTACGTTTTCCTCTAAGTAGGAGATAGCCTGACCTACAGTGGCTATATTTTCAGCCTGGTCGTCAGGAATAGAAATGTTGAATTCTTTCTCGAATTCCATGATGAGCTCTACTGTATCAAGCGAGTCAGCTCCAAGATCGTTTGTGAAGCTAGCTTCTGGAGTAACTTCAGATTCTTCAACTCCGAGCTTATCTACAATAATGCTCTTTACTTTTTGTGCTATTTCAGACATCTTCTCAACTAATTTAGTTTAAACTCCTGCAAAGAAATGCATTTACCTATTTAATGTCAAACAAAATTTTCAATCTTAATTTTTTTGATAATCATTGTTAAAGCTTCCATTTTTGTTTGTCCACATAAAAATAATATAAAATCAATGAGTAAGAACAAGTTAACCTATGAAATTGACTTTGATTTCAAACTATTTGGATTAATTTCCTATGCGAAAGATTATAAATTAGCATGGCTGATCAATGAACATCTTGGTATAAATTTGGTTAAAGATGATGATTTAAAAATACATTTTGTCAAAAACCATCACATACTGGTGTCTAATTTTAAATTTGAGACTGAACATAGTATATTTCGACTTTTAAAAAATAAGGCAGTTGAGTTTTCCAACCCCAAAAAGACTTTTTTACTACCCGAATTGCCCGATTTTGATTATTTTATGATAGTGCAGGGTTTTGACGCTTCTTTCCAAAAGGGAGAAATTAAAAAGCAACTTTCGGCCATAAAAGAAATCCAGCTGCTAAACGTATTCAAACCAGAAAACCTTACATCAAAGGAAAACCTAATACTCTAATGGATCGAAACCATAACAAGACCAAAATTGTGGCCACTGTAGGACCGGCCTGTGAAACGAAAAGCAGGTTGGCTAACCTGATAAAATCGGGTGCGAATGTTTTCCGGCTCAATTTTTCCCATGGCACACATGCGGAACATGCGAATAGAATAAAGTCAATACGAGAACTGAATGAAGAGCTAAATACCCATATTTCCATTTTACAGGATCTACAAGGTCCAAAAATCAGGATTGCAGAGGTGGAACAGGGCGCTGTGACGCTTAAGGTAGGTCAGAAACTGGTCATTACCACTGAGCAGGTACTGGGTACTAAAGAAAGGGTAAGTACTTCCTATAAATCGCTACCCAAGGATGTGAAAATCGGCGATTCCATACTGATCGATGATGGAAACCTGGAAATGAAAGTGGTTGACAAGAATACCAAGGAAGTATTTACACAGGTTTTGCATGGTGGTATACTAAAATCGAGAAAGGGTATCAATTTGCCTACATCCAATGTTTCAGCGCCCTCTCTTACCCCGAAAGACATGGAAGATCTTATGTTTGGTATTGAAATGGATGTCGATTGGATAGCTTTATCTTTTGTACGGTCCGCAAAAGACATCATTGAGCTGAAAAAAATCATTGAATCTCACGGGCGTCAAATAAAGGTGGTAGCGAAAATTGAAAAGCCGGAAGCAGTTGCCAATTTTGATGAAATTGTTAAAGTGACGGATGCGGTTATGGTAGCAAGGGGTGACCTTGGCGTAGAAATACCTATGGAAGAGGTGCCGGTAGTTCAAAAGGAACTGGTGTACAAATGTAATCAATCTGCCAAGCCGGTAATCGTAGCGACACAAATGGTGGAAAGTATGGTCAATAACCCAAGGCCTACCCGGGCTGAAGCAAGTGATGTGGCCAATGCCATAATGGATGGAGCAGATGCTGTAATGCTTAGCGCCGAAACTGCTTCCGGGTCGTTTCCTGCCCTTGCTGTACGCAGTATGGCCAAGATCATCAGGTCGGTGGAGTCTAAGGTCATGCGCATTTATAACAAGGACTATGAAATGGATACACACTCGGAGACATATAAGAACGACAGGGTATTGGCCTCGGCCATTTCACTTGCCGAAGATACCAATGCCAGGGCGATCACAGGAATGACTTTTTCCGGCTACACCGCCACAGGTTTGTCTCGTTTCAGGCCGCAAGCCAATATTTATATTTTTACGGGCAATGAAAAACTACTAAATCAATTGAACCTGATCTGGGGAGTGCGCGGATTTTTTTATGATAAGTTTTACTCCACCGACGATTCACTTGACGACGTGCTGCATTTGCTTCATGAAAAGCGACTGATCAAAAAGGGGGATGTTCTGGTCAATACAAGCACTTCACCGGTTAAACCCAAAAAACGAACAAATACCGTTCGGTTAATGGAAGTAGAATAAGTTACGGTTTTTCCGGGGGAACCAACACAACACGCTCTTTATCCACCAAAACTGCCCCGGCAGGAACCCCCTTTGGTTTCCGAACGTATTTTCGAGGAGCTACCGAAACTGGACATATGCTCTCCGATTTCCTTTTGGAGTGCCAGGCGGCCAGGCTGGCGGCGTACTCGACAATGTCTTCAGGGTAGTGGTTGCCCCTTTGCCGAATGACCACATGGGAGCCGGTAGTATCTTTTGCATGAAGCCATAAATCATTTTTGAGGGCAACCTTAAAAGTTAGCTGATCGTTTTTTGCTGCATTTTTGCCTACCAGTATTTCAAAGCCGTTTTTTTCAAATAACCAGTAGGGCAATGCAGTATTTGGCGATTGTTTTTGCTCACTTTTGGTTTTCACATAAGGTTTTAATTCCTGAAAAGAGGCAGTTGATTCTATTTTTTCTATTCTTTCATCAATTTCCTTTAGCAGCGACCTTTTCCGATCGATATTCTCCCTTAGCTTATCCCATTCAATTCGCTGGTTTTTCGATTTCCGATAGTATTGTTCGGCATTTTTTTGAGGTGTAAGTCTGGGATTGAGTTTTATTTCGATTTCTTCGTCGTGGTAAAAGTCGTACAACCGGGTTGCTTTTTGATTGGGTTTTACCCGGTGGAGGTTAGCCATTAAGATATCTGCAATCTGATCATATTTTACGCCATGCTCTAATGCTTTCAGCTTGTTGGAAGTTTTTTGAATATAATTTTTAGTGCTTTTTTGTTGTTGATCCAGCTGTTGCAATAAACCATATTTATTTTTTTCAAAGTGATGTCTTTTGGTGTGTTGAAAGTAAAAGTGTGTAATTGCTTCCAGCGGTCCAGTGAATTTTTCGGCGTCACCTTCAGGTGGCATACACCACAAACTGGTTGGGTCTTGAAGAACATAAAAGATTTGCTGATCCAGTGCTTTATACAGGTTTTGTATCATTTCCCACCTTTCCTCCAATGTTTTTGAAGAAAAACCAAACTGGTCGAGATACTCCATTACCGGTTTACCAAGTGTCGGATCGAATTTTTTAAGATCACCGCCCAATTTTTCAAAAACCAGCCAATTCTTTTCATAATATTGGTCAAATTCATCCAGTTTGAGTTCCCAGTCGTTTTTCAGCGAGTGCTTAAAAACTTTCAAAGGCCGGTCCTCCTTGAATAAAATGATATTCGATCTATTGCCAAACAGTTTGAAAACAAGTTTGTAATCATTTCTAAAGGCAATGTAAAATGCCCGGTTATTCTGAAAACAGAATGTCTTGCTCACAGCTTGATTTCGAACTTCATCAAACAGGTCAACACTGTTTTTTTTAGCCCTGTGAAAAGTATCTGGAAAACTAAGGCATGAAAATGACGGGCTGAGATCTGCCTGAATAAAGAATTCTTTTCCATCACGGGCAAACCCGAGAATTAACTCATCCTTATTTTGGGAAAAAACTTCAATCAAAAGGGCGTTTTTGAGTTTAACGTCTAATGAAGGGGCAAGGTGTTTTATAAAATGGTGATTGTTGTACACGTTATATTAATAAACTTAATCCATCGTGCGCCAAATATACGTTTTCCGGGAGCAATTTTGATATTTTTTCATGTTTACCCAGCTTATGGCTTATGTGAGTCAAATAGGTACGGCCGGGTTTTAGCTCACTGCTTAGGTCCAGCGCCTGTTCAAGTGTGAAATGGGAGATGTGCGGATCATGTTGAAGCGCATTCAAAACCAGCACTTCAGAGTTTTTCAGCTTTTCTTTTTCTGCCTTACTGATGTAATTGGCATCGGTGATGTAGCTAAAGTTTTTGATCCTAAAGCCAAAAACAGGAAGTTTATGGTGCAAAGTATAAACAGGAAGTATTTCTGTTGAATTTACGCTAAAGGGCCTGTTTTCTATTCTGTGTAAATCGATTTGCGGAACACCCGGGTACTTCTTTTCTGCAAAAGCATAATGGAATTCTTTTTTGACGAATTCCAATACGTTTTCATTGCCGTAGATTGGCATGGGCTTTTTTTGTTTGAAATTAAAGGAGCGCACGTCGTCAAGTCCGGCCACATGGTCCCGGTGCTCATGGGTAAAAATTACGGCATCGAGTTTTTTTATGTTATTTGAAATCATTTGTTGCCGGAAATCAGGGCCGGTATCGATCACAATACTTTGTCCATCGACCTCTACATGAGCCGATGTACGAAGCCTCTTGTCCCTGGTGTCTACCGATCGGCATACATCGCATTCACAAGCGATCACCGGTACACCCTGCGAGGTGCCTGTGCCCAAAAATGTTACCTTCAAGATGTTGCCTTGTTTTCTATGATGTTTTTAAAGAGCTTTTGGTTTTTTTCACTGAAACCGCTACTATCAAGTTCTACTTCTTTAATAATGTCGAGCAGGCAACTGATTTTTCCTTCTAAAGTGTAGTATTTATTGATAACCACGATTTTGCTTTGATTTAGTACGCAGTAGCCGGATTTAAAATTGCCCTTTTCGTAACGAAGTGTATAGTCGGATTCAGCAAATATGTCTTCAAGTTTATTTAAAAAATGCTTCGTGTATTTTACCTCCATATTAGCTGGTAAATTTTCGTACAGCGCTTACGACTTCATCAAAATTCAATGGTTTTTGTATGTATTGGTTAATTCCGGCCTGACTGAAATCTTCATCAGAGTAATTTTTGGCATTACCGGTTATGGCTACAATAGGCACGTCTTTCTTTTTAGGGTCGTCCATTTGACGTATGCGACGGCTGCATTCCATACCGTCGAGACCAGGCATATTGATATCCATCAATATAATATCGTAATCTTCTTTTTGGACCATTTCCATAACCTGGTTGCCGTTTTTGGCAGAGCTGATATCGTAGTTTTGAATTTGAAGTATTTTTTTAGTCAGGTTTTGTATAACCGAGCTATCTTCTGCTATGAGTACTTTTTTCTTTTCAGACATGGTTAAACCAGATTTAAAATTTTTGGGTAATATAATTTAAATTCTTCAAAATACGCTTCTAATTTGTTTAAATCCTGATCGAGGCCTTCATAGGGCCCTACTTTGAGTTTGCCTTCTATTTCTGTGGACAAATTGGCTACTTTTTCAACGCCCAGGGTACCCGAAGTACCCTTTAGCGTATGCAAGTTAATGCGAATACTTTCATAATCATGCTCTTCCAAAGCCATTGTGCATCCTTGCAGTTGCTCCTGCGTTTCCTGAACAAATTCATGGAAGATGCTTACCACCATATCCCCGCCAGTGTAATTTACAAGTTGATCAACGATTTCCGTGTTGACGATGTTGTCTTCTTGCTCCACTTCCTGATCTTCATTTACATATTGTACCTCATCATTAAGAATCTGCCTGATTTTTTGTAAAAGCTCATTAGCTTTTATTGGTTTGGACACATAATCGTCCAGACCGGCTTTTATGAACCGCTCTTTGTCCTCTTTCATGGAATAGGCAGTCATGGCCACGATAGGCCCCAGGTTAGGAAGGCCGAGGGCTTTGATCTTCCTCGTGACTGTAATGCCATCCATATCTGGCATTTGTATATCCATTAAAATGATGTCATATGGTTTTTCTGGGGCTTTTTTGATGGCGTCTGTTCCATTTACTGCAAGATCGACTATACAACCTGCTTTTCGCAATATTTCCCCTCCAACTTGCCGGTTAACAAAATTATCATCTACCAGAAGAATTGCCGGCTTTTTATCACCAAAGAAGCCATTGATCTTTTGTTTGTTTTTAAGCAGTTCATCTTCATCGATGACTACCTGATCAGTTGTTTCGGCTACAAAGGTAAACCAAAAAGTACTTCCCAGTCCTATGGCTGAGTAAACCCCAATATCACCCCCCATCAGTTTACATATTTCCTTTGAAATGGAAAGGCCTAAGCCCGTACCTCCAAATACTTTCGTGCTCGAATTGTCGAGTTGGCTAAAACTGCTAAAAAGCTTTTTGATATTTTGCTGACTGATACCGATGCCTGAATCGCTCACAACCACCTTTATCGTGTTTTTATTGCCCGAGCGAACGATCGTTTTAAGGCTTATATTGATTGACCCACCGCCATCAGTAAATTTAATTGCATTGGAAGTGAGATTGGAAAGGATTTGTAATATGCGTGTTTCATCAGCTAGCAATTTATCAGGTAGGTTCTCATCGAGGTGATAGTACAAATTGATGTTTTTAGCTTGTGCCTGCTGGACAAAAAGCGCGTAAAACTTTTCCATGGTTTTATGGAGGTGAACGGGCGCCCTTTTAATTTCCATTTTACCGGCTTCGATCTTAGACAGGTCAAGAATGTCATTCAATATATTCAGTAGTGTTTCCGACGATTTTTTAATTGTATCGACATAACTGCGCTGTTCTTTTTTCAGCCGGGTATCGCCAAGGAGGTCGATCATACCAATAATACCATTCATTGGGGTCCTGATCTCATGGCTCATATTGGCCAGAAAAGCTTCCTTCACTTTTAAAGATTTTTCAGCTACTTCCTTGGCATGCCTTAGCTCGGCATTCGCTTTTTTCAACTGGGTGATGTCTCTTGCAACACCTTCAATATATTTTTCGGAACCAGGGCTGCTGGCCAGTCTTATGTTACAGATAAAGTTGAGAATACTACCATCTTTATGAATTACCGAAGCCTCAAAGTTTCTCACGCTTTGCTCTCTTATAAGATTGCGCAATAGATCTTTAGTTTTGGTATTGTAGAGGTAATAATTGGTCACATTTCGGTAAAGAACGGAATTGGTTTCATAGCCTAATGAATCTTTAACAGATGGGCTTACCAAGGTGATATTACCGGAAATATCACAGCGAAAGTAAATGTCCTGGAATGATTCAAAAATATTCCGGAATTTCTCCTCGCTTTCCTGTAGGGCCAATCCGCTAAGTTTTTTCTCAGTTATATCATGCGCAATGCCAGATACCTCCACTGTGGTACCTGCCTCATTAAAAATCGGATTCAGAAATATTTCCTTCCATAAAAATCCCTGATTATTTTTTTCGGGAACTTTGATCTCGAAATGCTGGGGTTTTCCCTGAAATACTTCGTGATAAATCTTTTGCCAGTCTATTTTGGGAAATGACCTTGAACGGTTCTTTGATTTATTGTCGTCGTTCAGATGAAATAAAAAGTATTTGGATTGGGCAAAATTTTTGTTGTAGGCCTTCACAGTCATGTTTTGGTCTACCGACCAAATGAGATGTGTAGAGCTTTCAAAGATGGCGGCCAATCGAGCGGATTGTTCCTGTATTTTGTGTTCCTTTTCTTTTCGGTCAATGGCAAGGGCAATCTGACTACTGATAAAATCAAGTAATTCAAGATCGCGATATGTGTATGCCTCCCTGTTCGAATAATTTTGAATGGCAATAATACCAATCACCTGTTCTTGAAGCTTCAGGGGAACACCAAGCCAAATTTTAGGTATGTCCCCAAGAAATTCAACCCTGCCATGATGTTCCAGGTTATGGATGTCTTTATCGAACAAAAACATACCTTTTTTCGACATCATGGCGTATTCAGCGATGCCCTTTCCTATTGGCCGATAAAATTTTCTTGGCCGGTCAGGTTGGCGCTGGTCAATAAAGTAAGGGAATTTCAGGTATTTACCCGTTTCATCACGCAGGGCTATGTAAAAGTTGTCCGTTTCTATGATGTTGGAAAGTTCCCTGTGGATTCTTTCGAATAGGTTTTCAGTGTTGGAGCTATGAATGGTCAAATTGGCGATTTTGTAGTATAGCGCCTGGGCTTTTTCTGCTCTAACCCGCTCGGTTATATCATGAAAAATCGCTTTAAATTCTACAGGATGACCATTTTTAAAAGTACAATTGATGCCGCCGCTAACATGTATTTTTTGTTGTTGCCTGGTAATAAAAATGGTCTCAATTTTATTGACTTTCTTCCCCTCAATTAGAAGTTCTAAAGCAATAAGTGTCTTGTTTCTGTAGTCGGGGTGAACTATGTCAATAAAATGCATCGTTTCCAATTCCTTATCCGAATAGCCTAATTTTTCTTTCCAGATTTTGTTAACGAATAAAAATTTGCCCTCAATTGAAAAAATCTGAATAAGGTCATTTGCATTATCAAACAACTCCCTCAGCTGCTCATTGCTTCTTTTGAGCTGAAGGTTTATTTCTTCTTGTTCCGATAAATTCTCGCCAACCATGGTAACCGTATTTAACTGCCCGCGATTACTGCACAAAAATACATTGCTGAGTTTGATTAAAGATTTACTGCCATCTTTTTTCAACAAATAAGCGTTGAAAAAGGCTGGTAATCCGCTATCGTTAAACACCAATTGGATGAGGTGTTGCATATCGTAGGGTTCAATCGGTTGCAGAAAGCTGGATACTGACTTGCCTTTTATGGCACTGATGCTGGCTCCTACATACGAAGCAAAGGTTTGGTTGATAAATGTAATATGTCCTTTTCGATCAATTGAAAATGCCAGCATGTCAGACGGTTCCAGAACTGCCTGTAGTTTTTGCTGGGATTTTTCGATAAAGCTTCGATGCTCCATCTTTGCATTATCCTCTTGATATTCAATTAATGGAATACCAATAGCCAGATAATCCATTTCAATAAAAGGCTGGGAAAATGGAATGATAACTTCAAAAATAGGGGTTTCAACATTATCGTTACCGCAAATATTGATTAAATGTGTCCTGGCTTTGGTATGTTTCACACACCATTGGGCATTATCATATAATTTATTTCTTATGCCGTCGAAATGCTTGTTGCCCGTGTAATTTAGCCAGGCTTTATTTTTACTGGCGAAAACATTTTCAATTGTGCCGGCTCTTAGAAGCAGATTTTTAGGGTAAGATAAGATGTCAAAAAATGGGTGGCTTTCGGTAATGAAAATTGAAAATCGATTGAAGTCATCGTGCCCGACTTCGGGTAAACTAAAAAAGAACTCTTTTGCCTCAACGCTGGATTTTTCAAATTTTACAAATTGGTCGGTTTGATTTGCGATCTCCTGACCAATCGTCTTCTCCAGGCTTTTACTTAAAACGAAGCCGTTAGAACTGTACCAATCCAATGGGGAAAGCGTATTTCCTTTTTCAAAAGGGTACTTCTGAATCACCTCGTTTTGAGAGGGGTAGAATTTTAAAACGAGTTCAATATTGGATATTCCCGGTATAAGTTTTTCTGGTACAGACATGAACTAAAAATACGTTCTAAGATTGTGGTTGGTTAAATATATCAAAAAAGTATGGTAACGCGATAAATTTGATTGGTCAGCTTTCTCAACATATCCAAACTTTACTAGCTTTGAAGCTCAATTCTATGAGCAAAAAAAAGCATTTGATCATTATAGCCGGTCCCACTGCCGTGGGTAAAACTGATTTGACCGTTAGATTGGCCCAACACTATCATACGGAAATCATCTCCTGTGACTCACGTCAGTGTTTTAAAGAACTTGAAATCGGAACAGCCAAACCCACTGGGGATGAAATGCAGGGGATTCCACACCATTTTATTGATTGCTTTCCATTAGAAAAGCTTTTCAGCGCGGGTAAGTTCGAAACAGCAGCAATTGATCTATTAGAAAATGATCTCTTCAGAAAATATGACGTGGTACTAATGTCTGGTGGTTCGGGATTGTATGCTGATGCAATAATCAGTGGTATGAATGGATTTCCGGAAGTGCCCATTTCGGTACGACAAAACCTTTATGAAGTGTACCATCAACAGGGTTTGCCTCCTTTACTTGCCGAGCTGGAGGTCTGCGATCCGGAATATTTCAAAAGTGTTGATCACAATAATCCTCAACGCATAGTCAGAGCCCTGGAAGTTATCAGGGTATCGGGAAAACCGTTTAGTCAATTTCGTACCAATCAGTCAATAATGAGGGGCTTTGAAATCATTTTAATTGGTTTAAACCGGGATCGGCATGAGCTTTATGATCGAATTAACCGTCGTATGGATTTGATGATAGAACAGGGTTTGTTCGAAGAAGCAAAACGATTGATCCGGCATCGGCATCACAATGCTTTGAAAACGGTTGGTTATAAAGAAATTTTTGCTTATTTCGATGACGAATACGACAGGGAAGAGGCAATTCGCCTTTTGAAACGAAACTCCAGAAGGTATGCCAAAAGACAATTGACGTGGTTCCAGCGTTATGAAAATATGAAATGGTTTCATCCGAATGAGGAAAGAAAAATCAGGCAATTTATTGACAAAAAGATCAGGCAAAACAATGAATGATATAACCGTAACACAACTTTGGATTTACCCGGTCAAGTCGATGCGCGGTATTAGTGTCAAAAATGCTTTGGTGGAAGAAAAGGGTTTTGTTCATGACAGGAGATGGATGTTGGTTGACCGACAGGGAAAATTCATCACCCAGCGCAAGTACCCTGTTTTGACTCAATTCCAGCCGGATTTTGTGGATGGTCAGTTGCAAATCACTTTTCTTCGCGATAAGAGCAGTATTGCCATACCAGATAGTGAAGAAGGCGAAACGGTTTCGGTTGAGTTATGGGATGATACATTTACCACCACTAAACTGGACAGTGAAATAAATGCTTGGTTTTCTGAGAAATTAGACCTCGAGTGTTTTTTGGTACATAATAACCAATCAACACACAGAAAGCTAAGTGAAAAGTACGTAGCTGGTGATCGTGATTTGAGTTTTGCTGATGGCTACCCCTATCTGCTGGCAAATGAAGCTTCCTTGAAAGAGTTGAATTCAAAGCTCAATAAGCCGGTGAATATTGATAGATTCCGCCCTAATATCGTTGTAAGTGGCAATTATCCGTTCGCAGAAGACAGATGGCAAAAATTTACCATTGGTGAAATACCATTTCTTTTTGCGAAGCCATGCCCGAGGTGTGTGGTAATTGATATTGACCAGTCTACCGGCGCCAGTGATCCGGAAATACTTAAAACATTGGCGTCTTTTAGAATGATGGAAAATAAAGTGATGTTTGGGATCAATATAGTGGCATTAAAAAAAGGGGGGATATCACTCGGGGAAAAGTTGAAACTTAATGGTTAAAAACTTAGTAAACAATACGGGATATGTTAGCGCTTAACTTAAAGGCATTACACATCATATTTGTAGTTACCTGGTTTGCTGGTATATTTTATATCGTAAGGTTATTTGTATACCATGTCGAAGCTACGGAAAAACCGGAACCAGATAGGTCAATATTGTTGAACCAGTACAAGTTAATGTCAAAAAGGCTTTGGTACATTATCACCTGGCCTTCGGCTATATTAACCCTGGTACTTGGTGCATGGTTGGTGATCGTGAATAATTGGCTGACATATCCACCCGCATGGCTATGGTGGAAATACGGCTTTTTGGTATTGCTCTATATCTACCACTTGTATTTGCACAGGCTTTATAAACAGTTGCAACGTGATGAAGTTAACTACACGAGCCATCAGATGAGGGTACTGAATGAAGTATCTACAATTTTGTTGTTTGCCATCGTATTTGTGGTAGAACTACAAAATGCAATTAATATCACATACGGAATTATAGGACTGATATTTTTAATATTGTTGCTTTATGCGGGCATTAAGGCATATCAGAAAAACAGGGCTAAAAATGAATAGAAGAAAAATGCGTTACACAGTTTTTTCCATAGCATCATTGCTTTGGTTCGGAGCATGTTCTCAGGGCGGAAGTGTAAAAAAGTTACCTATTTACGGGCCAAAGCAGTTGGTTGAATCGGAAGAAGGTGGAATGCAATTGGATACCAGTTACCATAAAATCCCCAACTTTACTTTTGTGGATCAGGATAGCAGTATGGTAAATAACCAGACTTTTGAAGACAAGGTATATGTTGCCGATTTCTTTTTTACAACCTGTCCTACTATTTGCCCGAAAATGAAAGCCCAAATGCTAAGGGTATATGAAGCTTTTTATGAAAATGACCAGGTAGCCATTTTGTCTCATACCATCGATCCGGAATACGATGACGTGGAAGCGCTACATGATTTTGCTAATAAGTTGGGTGTGGAAAGTAAAAAATGGCGTTTTGTGACTGGTCAGAAGAAGGATATTCTTGACATTGCATTAAAAGGATATATGGTAACTGCCATGGAAGATGAAACCGCCCCAGGCGGGCTCGTGCATTCCGGGGCTTTTATATTAATTGATAAAAAAGGAAGAGTAAGGGGCTTGTATGACGGAACAGAGCCCATGGAAGTGGATCAATTGATCAATGATATACCTGTACTTTTAAAGGAATATGAAGGTTAGGATTGCACTATTTTTACCTCTTATATTTTTCTTTTGGATAGGATGTGGTGAAAGTCAAAAGGGTAAAGATAAAGAGGGTAACGAAGTAAAGCTGAACAGGCAAGATGAAATCAGGCTTAAGCAGTACATTGTAAAAGGCCGAAGGATATATGAAACCAATTGCAGTAACTGTCATCAACCCGATGGTGCGGGGCTAGGTAAACTCTATCCGCCGCTCATGGCTTCCGATTATCTTTCTATTGATAGCTTGAATCGAGTGGCATGTTTAATAAAATATGGAATGGAAGGCCCTATAGTAGTAAATGGTAAGGAATACAATCAACTAATGCCAGCCAATACACAATTGAATAACCTTGACATAGCTGAAGTGATGACCTACATATACAATGAATTTGGTGGTCAGACAACAATCATCACTCAGCATGATGTCAGGAAATATCTCGATGAATGTGATTAGTCTTCAAAGAAACGTTTGAGGTTCTGTATCTCCTTCCCATTTTGAAGTGATACATCCATATTAGCATAAAGGCCTTCTTCCCTGATTTTTAATTTCAACCGGTCGATCACCTCGATTTCTCCATATTTTGATTCAATTTCATTGATCCAGTCCCTGAAATCGTCGTCGTTCAAATTAATTTCACCTTCGTTGATATCATCGGGGTCAATATCAGTAATTTCAATGTCCATGTGGGTTACCGCTTCTTCAATTTGATGAGCCATGGCTTCGATAAATTCTTCCAGGTTGTCACTCATCATATCAATTTGAATGTCGAGATCTTCCAGCGCATCCTCCCAGTCTTTTTCGTTGATATTGATTTCAATTTTTGTATCTCTATCTTCCAGTTTTTCCAGGTTTCTTTCAAGGCGTTCCCCCATCTCTTCAAGATACTCTTCCAGTTCAACTTCCTTTCCATTTACTTTTATGGTCACTTTGGCATCATCGTGCTTTTGTGCAATAGAATCAGTGATAAGGAACGGAGCGATAGCGAAGCTCAATAGCAGTACGATTTTTTTCATAATTATCCTCTTTGATTTTTTATAATAAAACCAGTCTAAAAAATATGCCAAAAATTAATTTATTGACTCATCGATCTGTTTAACAATTAGTTGCATGTATTTTACAGGTAATTCCATTTTCAGAAGTTGTACACTTCCGAACATAAAATGAATACACCTGAACGGTTTTGAACGATTTTTATCACAGGAAAAGCATCAGGATAATTCAATTATTCCCACAATGGATATTTCTGTAATTCCACCTTTTCTCCGAAAAACAATCTTGTTAGTTCTTCAAAAGATCGTGTATAATCGGAGACCAGAAATCTATATTTTGGGCCATCCTGTTTATTTTGCAACATGTGGAATTCCAGGTAGCCTTTAAGCGCCTCAGCAACAATCACGCTACTATCGAGAATATCTACTTCTCCTTTATAATATTCAGCAATCTGGTTTTTTATAAGTGGGTAATGTGTGCAGCCCAGTATTAGTGACTGAATGCCCGATAACTCCTGTTTTGTAAGATAACCTCTGATAATATCCTGACTTATATTCCCATCGAGGATTCCTTCTTCAATCATTGGAACAAAAAGGGGGGTAGCCAGGGATTTGAGTTCAAGATTATTGGCAAGGTGATCCATTTTCTTTTTATACACATTCGAGTTGACCGTTTGTTTTGTCCCGATCAATCCAATGGTTGTATTCTGGTAGCGCTCACGAGCATAGTTGATCACAGGGTCAATCACATTTAGCACTTTGGTGCGGCTACCGACATATTCTTTCACCAATTCATAAGCTGCGGCGGAAGCTGAATTACATGCGATCAGAATCACCTTGCATTTTTCTTTAATAAGTATATCAGCGATTTTAACTGAATAGGCTTGTATTGCTGCAGTTGACTTATCACCGTAAGGGAGATGTGCTGTATCTCCAAAATAAACGATATTTTCCTTTGGCAACAACTCCTTAATAGCTTTTGCCACCGTCATTCCACCTATTCCACTATCAAAAATCCCTATTGGATCAATTGCTCGGGCCATATTGTTTTAGTAATTGTTGCGAAGGTAAATACAATTTCACCTTCTGCACCAATTTGTGTTTAAAAAAATGCTTTACGTTATTGAAGTAATATTATGTGATATATTAATGTAAAAAATATTTTATTTTGTTAGATATTTGATCGAAGATTTGAATGCGGCGTATGGAAAATTCTATTTATCTCAACATCCCAAAGAATATAAGGATAAGTGAGGATTATCAATGCTTAAAGATTGAAATAAGCTGGTTTAAACCCAAGTATTTACTGGCGTTTTTTTTAATACCTACTTTTACTTATTTCATTATTCAATCAGATTTTGTGAATGGTAGTCTGTCAACCCAGTCACTTCCGGTATATCTTTTATTAGGGATCAATATAGTGTTGATGGGTTATTGTTTTATTCGACTGATTACGAGTTCTATCATTAATGTAAACCAGGGTAGAATGTGGATTGATCACAAACCGATAAGAATTCAAAGGGTTATTTCTGTAAATAAGGAAAATATCGCACAGCTTTATGTGGCCAAACAACTAAAAGTAAATAAGTGGTATGGGATTCAAACCACTTACCAGGTAAACCTTATTCAAAGCAACGGGCGGGAAATGATTATTTTACAAGACTTACAGTCAATTGATCAGGCAAAATTTATTGAAAAGAAAATCGAAAATTTTCTTAATATTGTTGATGTACCTGTAAAAGGGGAAGCCTAATCATTGTTTCTAAACCTCTTAGCGCGGTTTATGGCCTGTTCCAGGCTTGCATTGATTTCGAAACCCGATAAAATGATCATAGAGACCAAGTATAGCCAAACCATTAGGGCGATCATTGTTCCTATCGAGCCGTAAAGTTTATTGTAAGAATCAAAATTACCTACATAAAAAGAAAAAAGGTAGGAGACAAGCATGGTCAAAATAGTTGCGACCAAAGAACCCGGACTGATAAATTTCCACTTTTCATGCAGGGCCGGGGCGAAATAATAAATAGTTGAAAGCACGAGTAGGAAAGTGATGAAAATCACAATAAAGCGGAGAGCGAAAATAGCCATTATAACAAGGTCTTGTGTAAGAAATCCGTTTTCCGTCAAAAATTTCAATATGAATTTCCCTACGATAAGTAATGAGATAGCTAAGAACAAACTAGTGGAAAGTAAAACTGTGAGTGACACTGCAATTGTCCATGTCTTCAAAAACCCGCGTTTTTCTATGGTCCGGTAAATTTTATTGAAAGCCTGCATGAGTGCAATCATGCCATTGGTGGCCAAATATAGAGATAGCAGCACACTGAAAGATAATAATTGAGCCCTGGGCTTACTGATAATGTCCTGGATAGTTTGGTCAAGGCGTTCCAAAACGGCAATATCTGAAATCAGCTCCGATATTTTTTCATAAAGATCCGGTATCGGGATGTACGGGATAAGGGTAAATAGAAATATGAGCGATGGGAATATGGCCAATGTAAAGTTGAAAGCCACAGCGCTTGCCCTGGTATTGATCTCATCATTTTTAAAATTATAGATAAATACTCTTATGAAATCATACCAGGAAACCTCTTTTTTATGAATGTGAATACTTTTGAGATGACTTACAACGTGATTGAACGTTCTGTTATCTGTTAAAAAGTCCAGTAAACTTCTATTGGCCATCAAAAAATGGTTTAAGTGCCTTTACTATCGTATCAGGAGCCTGTATGGACTTTCCGGTTTTCATATCAACGAAAGCCAGAATCGTCTCACCTAAGTTAAGCAATTTTTTTTGCTCATTATATATCTCATATTCAAAAGTGATCCTTCGATCGGGCATTTCTTTCACAAAAAGTTGAATGGTCAAAAGGTCATCATAGCGGGCAGGACGTATGTATTTGGTTTTATTTTCTGCAACAGGCATGATAATGCCATCAGCTTCAAGCGCCTTATAAATCAGACCGAGATTTCTCAGTGACTCTACCCGGGCAACTTCATAATACATGGCGTAATTACCATAATATACATAGCCCATTTGGTCGGTTTCGGCATACCTTACGCGGATTTGAGTGGTGTGTTGATACATTTCTATTTATATAATTTTGCTTTATTTAGTGCCTTCTGATATTTGCTTGCATATTGTAAATGATCACTTAGCCTTGAAGAGAAATGGTGGTATCCTGTAAAGTCTGCTTTAGCACACATATACAAATAATTGTGGGACTCTGCATTCAATACGGCGTCTATTGATGTGATTGATGGTAAATTAATGGGGCCGGGAGGTAGTCCGGCATATTTATAGGTGTTGTATGGTGAATCTATTTCCTTATGAATATTCAAAACCCGTTGAATAGTGAAATCTCCTGCGGCAAACACTAAAGTTGGATCTGCCTGTAACAACATGCCGCGTTCAAGCCTGTTTAAATAAAGCCCGGCAATTATTGGACTTTCGTCATAATGCCTGGTTTCAGCCTGTACTATGGAAGCTAAAGTCATAATTTCAGTGGGCATCATATCAAGGGCTTCTGCTTTTTCCATTCTGTTTTCGTTCCAAAAACGATCATATTCAGTACTTAACCTTTCTAAAAGGTCTGCTGCGCTTATATCCCAATAAACTTCATAAGTATTAGGAATGAACATACACGGAAATGTCGCCTTATTGAAACCATATTCGGCAGGTGTGCTTTCTTTTAAAAGTAAGCTATCCAGGCCTTTTGGTGATAAAGCAATGTTTTTGCATATTTTTTCCGAGAGTTCACTGAGCATACGAACGTTGGTAAAGGTTATGCTTACCGGCTCCTGCAAGCCTGCCCTCAACATCCTTATTACTGTTCGGTTGTTCGAGTTGGCTTCTATCAGATATCTCCCTGATTTTACATTTTCGTTGTATTTCATCAATTTCGATAAGAAACTGAATGAAACCGGATCCTGTACATAGTCCTTTTCAAATAGATTGTCCCGGACATCTTCAAATGTATCTTCAGGGAAAATATAAAAGTATTGATCACTTTTATCGACGAGGAAGTTTGGTGAGAAAAATACCTGATAAAAATAGAAAGTAAAGGAGATGAGTAGAACGGTTACCGCGGCAAATACAAGAATGAGTGGTTTGCTTATACGCATAGTTTTAAGAGTTAAGATTTAGAATAGGCAAACGGCAAAAATAATAAGTTAGACCGTTAGTTTGCAACCGGATTATTGCTAGTTTAAGTCCGTTATATTTATAAAACACAATTGAACCTGATGCTAATGAACGAAAAATAGTAGCTTTATGTAAATGGAATGAAATGAAAAGGAATACTACTTTATTAAAAATCCATCCTGAAACCCCCGAAGGCAAAAAGATACAAAAGGTAATGGACTGTCTTAATTCAGGTGGAGTGATAATATATCCAACCGATACAATCTATGGCTTGGGCTGTAGCATTTATAATTCTACGGCCATCGAACAAATTGCCCGTATTAAAAACGTCAGGCCGGGCAATTATAAATTTTCTTTTATCTTTTCAACAATCAGTGAACTATCGGAATACACCAA
>DNTA01000121.1 GCA_003500135.1 Cytophagales bacterium
TCTGAGGATGGTCTAATTATGAGGTAACAAACGCTATGAGTGAATGGGGATTCATCTGTCAGGAAAATTTAGTGTGGATCGGAAAGTCCGGAGTTACTATGGGGAGCACACTAAATATTTCGGGTGGTTCAGCCAACCAATCCATGAAACCATGGTTGCCCCTTTGGTCGGATCTCATAGGTCTTTTCATGGTAACGCTTTAAGTAGCAAACCCCATGAACATCCAGACCACCTCTTTTTAAAACCGCATTATTTCTACCCGGGCCTTTACAAAAAGTGATTATCTTAGCAGGGTCTTCCTGGTATACAGCATTATTGGGGGTATATCGGGAAGGGGTGGTGATATATTGTAGCTGCATACAAACAGAGACACTGCAACTATGGAAACGAATGAAATTTTAAGAGAGCAGATTTTTGAGATTATAAAAAATCAACTTAGGGATAACGACCCACCTGAGACTAAAATCACATACGACAGATTGATTCTAAACGGATTTAATGATTTCCAAACCAGACAAATGATCGGACAATGTTTAGCTGTTGAGTTGTTTGATGTCATGAAAAATGGGAAACCGTATAACAATGAGCGGTATATTAAGAATTTATTAGCTTTACCCAAAGAACCATTTGAATAAATTAAATGAAAAATACTCCCAAAAGAGAAATACGACTTAATTCTGCCAAAAACTGGATAAAAACATATACAGGTAACAATCTTGTTAAAGGGTATTCAAAAAAGTATTCTGTTGACAAATTGTGTGCGGTTAAAGAACTAAGGATGATTGGAGTTGACATTTCAGAAGAATATGAAAAACAGTTGATTAATTCAATGGAAGCTTTAAGACAACAAAGACTTTCATTTAAGAAAAAGCGCGAGGATAAATCAAACTACCTGTACGGATTTGATAGGGATGAAAATTTCGCTATGATTATAGGTTATACAAGTGGTGGATTTCCATATGGACTGTCTTATGAAGAAACGGAACAAATAATTAATGAAACGGAATATGAGTAATTATGCCAGCAGGACAAGCACATAATACTTGGTTTCCAGAATTAAAGGACATTCTTAAAGAAAGATGGAATTCTAAACTGACAATTGAGCAACATTTTGATATTGTTAATGATTTGAACAATAAGTTAACTCAAATTCGAAAAGACTTGAATATTCAACCGCCAATGATGTGGTGTCCAAATTGTCAAAAACGACATCGCTCAAAATTTACTGATATTTCAATCACAGCCATGTATTATGCACTTAAAAGGTTTGAAGTGTGTGGAAACGATGAATTCAACAAGTTATTAAGCGAATGGAAAAAATACTCAAAATCAGAGAATATAGATATTTACGGAAAATCAAAAACTGATAAAAGTATTACAAAAAACAATGATTAAAATAAAGTACGACGGCACAACACATGGTATAGTGCATGCGCGTTTCAGAGGTTTTCGAGCGTTTGTGGCTCGTAAAAAAAGGTCGGTGTAAACTGATGGGAAATCGCTTCGTAATCCCGCACGACACCATACCATCAACCGCCAGGCATCAGTTTTCCTAAATCAACGAATGGAGGTAATTAGCAGAATCCGCAAGTCCTCTTTTCCTAAAAATCTCCAGAACTTGATACTGATCCAAATCAGGATTTCTTCTATTTAAAACTAACCGTCTAAACGCTACCACGGCTTGATCCGGATTTAAATCAATGGTATCTGTGATAAAATCGTCTGCATCTTTGGCTGCCAAACCAAACCTGGACAAATAATCATTTGGAAAGTCTTTTAAATTATTCGTTACAATTATGTTAGCATTCGTCTTTATTGCCGCTGCTAAAACATGATTATCCTTTTCATCGGGTAGTTCCAGCCCACCAATAAGCGGTTCATAATTTTCAACAAGCGCATCAGGAAATGCCAAATTTGCTATATTTGTCCGTTTTGATATTTCTTCTTCAGACAAGCCTTTTTTACGCATTACATCTGCCCACTCGTCAAAAATGTGTTTACTCCATTTGGGCGTAAATAGGTCAAATCTTGCGAACCAAAACAATAAATCACGAACATCTATTGGATAAATGACATTCGTGTCAAGAACACAAGTAAACCGAACACTATGAATCATATAGTCCTAGCTCTTCATCGGAACGCATCATTTCCTCAATCAATCGCTCTTGATTGGCCTTCATTTTCTTTTTGTATTCGATAACATCTTCATACATCACCCTTCTATGCTTGCCTACTTTGGTGAAGTTAATTTCACCACTTTCTAATAATTTAACCAAATGCGGACGTGAGCAACCTATTAACTCTGCTGCTGCTTGCGTGGTCATTTCAGTAGCTATTGGAACAATAGAAATTGGCTTTCCTTGACTTGTAGCTTTAAGAATTTTGGCAAGTAATTTCAATGCACTTAATGGAATCTTGATGCGGTCATTTGTTTCCTCTATCTCTATTTCCGGATTTGAAGACCGAAGCTCACTTAATGTAGCAGCTAAAGCATCATAAGATTTCAAAGCAGCCTCTTGTTCATCCTTGCTGGGTTTTCTGATATGTTCAAATGTTTCCATGACGGTTTTGTTAAAACACCTAATTGAATAAACGAAATAAACGAAACACAGTTCAAATTCCAAGAACTTATTAAAAAGATGCTAACAAGCGCTATCATCGCATATGTTTACTGAGCTACCTGCCGGCAGGCAGGTTTGCAAAGGCTTGTGGTGTAAGATACTTTTATAGATATTTGAAAAGCCCACTTACGGATGATTGTTGGTGCACATTGGGTAAGAAAAAAAAGACAACGTTCCTTTTCAAAACAATGACAGATATTGATATACATAGAGTTACTTTAAAATTCTTTGACTTTAATTTCTCACCTGAGGAATTGACAAGCAAGCTTGATCTTGAACCGACAGAGACAGCAATAAAAGGACAAGAATTCTTTGTTGGACCAAAACACAAACAAATCAGGAAAATTTGGCCCTGGAATTTTTGGGCTTATCAGGTAGAAATCGTTAAAAGGAGACATTGGATAGGTGATCAGATTGACGATTTTATTGACAACATTATAAAGCCAAAGCAAGAGAAAATTAAGACAATCACCGCTACATGTAAAGCGGAATTTTCAATTGTCCAGTACATCTATGAAGGTTGTAATCCAGGGCTACAATTTAATAAAGAAAGACTTAAGGTAATTGCGGACATCGGTGCAGAGATAGATGCTGACATTTATGTACTTGGAAACGAAAAAGAAATTAACAAAAAATAAAAGACGCCCTACAAAAACTAAGCATTCCTGTGGCCGATAGGCCGAATCCCGAATGGCCTCGCAATTGATAAACCCGGAGTTCATATAAATAAAGCGCTAAATAATCCGGGTGTTTCAGCCAACCAATCCATGAAACCATGGTTGCCCCTTTGGTCGGATCTTATAGGTATTTTCATGGTAACGCATTATGCAGCAAATCCCATGAACCATTAGACCGCTTCTTTTTAAAACCGCATAATTTCTATCTGAGCCTTTACATAAAGTGATTATCTTAGCAGGGACTTCCTGATATTCACCCATATAGCGGTTATATCAGGAAGGGGTGGTGATATATTGTAGTTATGGGCAAGCCAAGACTAGATAATTAAATGGCATATTCAGATAACATATCAAGATTATCCCGATTAACCGCAATATTGCTCAAACTGCAAACCAATACTTCTGTCTCGGTGGAGAGGTTGTCAGAATACTTTGAGGTAAGCAAAAGAACCATTTATCGAGATTTGGCTTCATTGGAACAAGCAGGAGTACCGATTATTCATATTGAGGGGAAAGGCTATGGCCTAATGGAAGGGTATAGATTGCCTCCGATTATGTTTACAGAAGAAGAAGCCAATGCTTTAATTTTTGGAGAAAAACTGATTGCAAAAACCAAAGACGAATCACTTATCAAGGAATTTAATAAAGCGACTGACAAAATTAAATCTGTACTGCGAAATAGTGAAAAAGAAAAAGTCGATTTTCTTTCGAAAAGAACAATTATTGGAAAAAATTGGCACAATGAAAGAACTAGCAGTTTTCTTTCTGACATTCAAAAAGCACTTACCAACTATCAGGTCGTTGAAATCGAATATAGAAAAGAAGGGGCGGATGATAATAGCAAAAGAAAAGTAGAACCATTTGCCATTTATCACAACACTTCAGAAAATTGGGTTTTAATCGCTTGGTGCAGATTAAGAAAAGAATTTAGGAGTTTTAGAATTGACAGGATTCAAAAAATGACCTATCCATTGGAAAAGTTTGTCCCACACAAAATGACATTAGATGAGTATGTTGAAATTCAAAGAAAAAAGCATTTCTAAGAACCAGTGACAAAGGGATGACACAACCTTGGTTTACTTTGGTGAAAACAATATTAAAATGAAGGATTTTTACACAGAAATTTACATTAATGCCCCAACTGAAATAGTTTGGAGAGCATTTGTTGAGCCAAACCAGTTTTTTATGGCATTTTATCAGGCAGATATCCGGTCTACTTTCAAAATTGGTGAACGGATAGAATACTCAGGTATCTATCAAGGACAAGAAACCGTGCATATTTATGGGGAAATTTTGGAATATGAAATAGGCAAGCTACTTTCATATACCGACCACCCAGGACCAATGTACAACGAGAACCATGCAGAACTAAAATCAAGGGTTAAGGTCACTTTTGAACCGTTGGGGCAATCTACACGTCTTACATTAACAAATGACCAGTTTGCAGAAAATAACCCCATGCGCGATGAATCTAAACAATGGTGGCTAATTCTAAGCAATCTAAAAACTTGGATAGAAACAGGAAGTTTAATGAATCAACCAAATCAATAGATATGAAGCATACAACAAATTATTTTAACACATTCATAGAAATAGCGGAAGATTGTAAAGCGGATAAAGGTGAAATGCCACCATTAAAAGGAGACAAGAAATCAGTGGCGAATTTACAATTCGATATGCTTTACGAAAATCCGTACAAATACACTTCAGATGATGTTTTGTTCGGAGCTTTTGCAATCAGAAAAGAATTTGATAAAAGAGAAATAGATGAACAAAGAGAACATTATTTCTCCAAAGGGCAACCTTGCTTTCGAGCTTCTCCACTAACCAAAATATATGGATGGGGAATACATAGCAACGAAGAAGGTAAAATTGCAATGTACGGAGTAGAAACTGAAGAATATCAAAAGTATCTATCAGAGACGATTCAATAAAGAAGGTAAAAGCAATGCGAAATAAACGAAAATAATAAAGCCAGCCCATAACTGCACCTATAAAACAAGGCAAGATGACGTGGTTTGCGGGCTGAGGTGCGCCGCCCCAGCTCCATTGCAATTTGATAGTGAAACAGTACGCAATTTGCCTCGTTTCATAGCTGCAAACCGTTGGTGTTAATTTTTGAGAAACAATCATTTGAAGAAAAGATATAAAATAGGACTGATTATTCTTCTGATTACAACAATTGGATTTTTTATACCACAAAAATTTACAATGCCCGTCGAAGGAGCAACTAATTCAGATTATAATAAAGATACTTTTTGGTATTATCCATGGGGAAAATCTGTAACCCATAAAGGAGTAGACATTTTTGCTAAAGAGGGAACCAAATTAAAATCTTCAACATCCGGACTTGTTTTGTTTGCTGGCGAAATAGAAGTCGGAGGAAATGTTGTTTTAATTCTTGGATCAAAGTGGCGATTCCATTACTATGCACATTTAAAAGGCATTAAAGCAAAATCCTTGACTTGGACAAAAAGAGAGGAAACAATTGGTACAGTTGGATCAAGCGGAAATGCGAAAGGAAAACCAGCACATTTACATTACTCAATTTTGACACCGATTCCATATGTATGGAGAATTGATCATGACAGACAAGGTTGGAAAAAAATGTTTTATTTAAATCCAATTGATTATTTGACAGAGAATTAGATAAATAACTACAGTAAACAGCAAATAATAGCTCATAGCCGCTTAGAGCTATTAAGATAAATGAGTAGAAATATAAACATATGAGTAATCAATAAACCAACTGTAATAGGTCGACTACGGGCCATATTTACAATGCGTTGACATCAATTAGAAAGCGATAGGTTTTATCGAATATATAGCTATGATTAAATCAATGATTGATAAAATTAACGCAGAATATGATATTAGCGTAATTCCATTTGAAAAGTTAACTCTAACAAGTACTCGTGATTTTGATCTGATACAGTCTTCCATTAGACAGAGATTAGAATGGACAGAGACATTTGAATTGACATCTCGTAAAAAATCATTTAGAAAATATGAGGGTTGGATTAAAAACGGTGAATTTAAATTTAGGCGGATTCTTAAAAGTGGAAGGAATTCCTTTATCCCAATTGTTTCAGGAAGGATTTATCAAGATAATGAGAGAGTTAAAATAGATACAAAGATTGAGTTTCAAAGGTTTACCTCAATATTTCTTATTGTTTTTATTTCTTTTGCTCTGATTATGTTTATTCTGAATACTTCTTCAATACGAAGCAATAATAGCGGATTTAGTCTATTATTGGTTATTGTGCCATATATTGTTAGTGTGGTTTTTTTCAATATAGAATCGAGAAATCTAAAGAATGATTTAAGAGAAATAATACTTTTCATTGATGAGAATAGCGAGTAATTGTCGCCAATAACCAAACATTCGTATGGCCGAATCCCGAATAACCTCGGGATGGACAAATCCTGAGTTTCCATAGTTAAAGCGCT
>DNTA01000324.1 GCA_003500135.1 Cytophagales bacterium
ACCGAGGAAAACAGGAAAAAGGCTGTCCGATAACAGAAAGCCTTAAACAGATCAATTTTATGTTTTTATTTCACATACATTACGCTTTTTACGGCATCGATGGTACGTTTTACATTTGGTAAAACAGCTTCTATTAATGTTGGTGCATATGCCAGTGGCACATCGCGGTTGGTAACTCGTTGAACAGGTGCATCCATGTAATCAAAGGCATATCGTTGTATGTGGTAGGCCAGTTCTGAAGATATGGAAGCCAACGGCCAGGCCTCTTCTACTACGACCATTCTGTTGGTTTTTTTAACCGATTCCACCAAAGTGGCATAGTCGATAGGCCGAACGGTGCGCAGATCTATTACTTCGGCTTCAATGCCGTCTTTGGCCAGTTCTTCAGCAGCTTCATTGGCTACTTTCATCATTTTACCGAATGAAACAATGGTTACATCATTTCCCTGCCGTGTAATATCAGCCACACCTATTGGAACCAGGTATTCATCCTCGGGAATATCCATTTTATCGCCATACATCAGTTCGGACTCCATGAAGATCACGGGATCATCATCGCGAATAGAAGCCTTGAGAAGTCCTTTGGCGTCGTATGGATTGGAAGGCACAACTACCTTCAAACCTGCAGTATTGGCATACCAGTTTTCGAAATTTTGGGAGTGCTGTGCTGCTAATTGGCCCGCATTTCCGGTAGGCCCGCGAAACACGATGGGCACACTCACCTGGCCGCCTGACATAGAGTACATTTTCGCAGCGCTATTGATCACCTGGTCTATGGCCACCAGCGAGAAATTAAATGTCATAAATTCAATAATGGGCCGCAATCCTTTCATGGCGGCGCCAACGCCCAATCCGGCAAACCCGAGTTCAGAGATTGGGGTATCCAAAACGCGTTCCGGGCCAAATTCGTCCAGCATACCCTGACTGGCCTTGTAGGCGCCATTGTATTCAGCTACCTCTTCACCCATCAAAAACACGTTGGCATCCCGCCGCATTTCTTCTGACATAGCATCTTTTATAACCTCCCTGAATTGCTTTTCAACCATAACTTTCTATTTTTTGGAACTCAAAAATAACCATTATTGTACATTGGCAAAATTATTGTGTTTTTGATTTCAAAAAAAAAGCCCTCTCTAATGAGAAGGCCCTTTTACTATTAGCAAATATTTCACTTAACGGCATCTATAAAACGCGAATCGTCCATCAGGGCATTAAACTCAAGATCAGTTGAGATTTTGCCTTTCAATGACGGGTCGGCTTCTACGGCGTCTATGATTGAGCCTATTGCCGGATCTTTTTTGCCCAATCTGGCGTCGGCTATTGCAGCTCCATAAGCAGCCATGGCATAATCTTTATCCTTCTCGAAAAGTTCGTTGAAGGTTACCAAAGCGTTTTCATATTCCTTTGCAAGTACTTGTGCCAAACCTTTATTGAAAAGGTTGTCATTATCGTCCATGGCGCTTGAAAGCGATTTAACAGCTTCAGGATATTTGGCCATCATGATTTCCATAGCGCCTTTGGTGCCATTGAAACCATAGAGGGTTTTTGATGGTAGGTCCATACCCGTAGCATCAGACACGGCGGCATAGGCTTTTTGAGCGTTGCCCATGGCCAACTCTGCGCTACCCATATTTCCCATGGCATATGCATTTTTCTTTTTATTCAAAGAAATTTCAAGATGCGTAACAGCTTTTTCAGCGTGGCTGTTGGCGTTTCCAATACCATCTTTGATCATATTGATGTAAACAGCTGCTAAATTGTTATGAGAAGCCCAGTTGCTGTATGTCTTTACGGTAGCTTCGTAGATGGCGGCTTTCTCCTTTAAGGAAGGGGTAAGATGGGCGGCATATGCAAGTTCACCATACGACAATGTATCGGCAGGAAGATTTCCAGCGGCAATTTGCCTGGCCAAAACAGAAATCTCAGCATCGGTCCTCTTTGGAATCACAGTGAGTATTTCCGTCTGCGCGGTCCTGAGGTCAGGATAAATGTCCCTAAAGATTTTCCTGTATGAAGAAAGCTTGTGCAAGGCATCTTCTTTTTCTTCGAAGGTACCTGGCCCGTTGATGATTGTAAGAATCTCATTTTTGGCAGCCTGGTCAATTCCGTCATACTGCTCGAGTGCTTTTTTGAAATCTGACCAATCCTCTACTACAGGCTTCAATACAAATCTGATGCTGTCGGCCATACCTTTGTAATCATAGCGCTTCATCATCATCCTGTAATAGTCTTCGATCACTTTGGCACGATTCTCAGAAAGGTTAGAGTTGATTCGCTCGGGGCCTTCAGGAGAGTGGGTACCGGTGATGGTAACCGTTCTTGTTACGTTTTTCTCCGCCACAAAAGCTTTGAAATACTCCCCACGATCGCTTCTTTTTTCCGAAGGCCTTAGCACAGAACTTCCCTGCAAGAAGTAGAAGTTGACGTTGGTTGGCTCAAGTTCCTCTTCAGGCGTCCATCCATCAACTGTTTCATCTTCGTAGTCATAACTGACATACGCGCCATAGTAAGTCGGGACCACCAGTTTGGAAGTAGTGATAAGTCCTTTTGCAACTTCAAGTTTTGGAGTTGGCCCTTTTTGCTTATCGTTTTTGTTATTGATACCGTAACCAACGATGGTCAATTTGCCTGGATTCATAATTTCTTCGTATGGAAACTGGAATTCCTTAACTACTCGAGGTTGCTGTGAATCGCTATTCGGAAATTCGTTAGCGACGAATTCCACCCTTGCCATTCTTACTTCTTTATTGGCAAATTCATAAACCGGATCTATAGCGTATGTATGATCCTTTTTAAGCATTTTCACAGGAAGGGTAGCTGACATTTCAAATTTGACTGTGTCTGAGTGCACCTCTAATGGTTTAGGAGCTACCTCTAGTTTCTGGTCCTTTGCCATTTTCATCATAGAATTCAGCGCACAGCCTGAAAAAGCTGCTGAAGCTAAAAGTATAATGACAAATCGTAAATTTCTCATATGAATTAGCGTTTAATTTTAGGTTGATTTCAAGCAAAAATATTGCTATAATTTCTTTAATCCAACTAATCAGTTCAAAAAAGATGTTTATATTGGAATGTTTTTCTATTTTGCTGCAAGCCACAATACCTGAAAACATGAAAAGGTTACAAGATTTCTTCGAGCGTCAAGCTTTCGGCGTCTGTACCAGAATGGGTGAAAAATTCAACATTCCATCATCAAGTATCCGGCTTTCTTTCATATATGCATCTTTTCTTACATTCGGTTCTCCTGTCATAATATACCTAATATTAGCATGGATCATGAGCATACGCAAACTTTTGCGACGTAAAAGGAATACTATTTGGTATTAATACGTTAAACTGCTGGTTTTTCTTACTCCTGTAACGAAATACCGGTACAGAATGGATCCTGGGTACATACCTTTAAGTGAACAGCCTTTTTCTCCTGCATATTTCCTTTTTTTCCAGTGTTTTCTCAAAGAAGCATAAAAATGCATATGCGCCCTGAAAACAGCTATTGTATGTTTGTAATTTCCCTGAACTAGAAAAATAATGGCAGCTAATCCGTCAAGTATCAATCTTATGGGCAACTTGACTATCAAAGCGGCTACCGACATGTTTTTAATCATCAATGCCAGGCCATTTCGAAAGTTCAGGTACGTTTTACGGGGATTAGCGGCATTTAAGGTTCCTCCACCCACATGATATACTTCCGATTTACTAGTGTAATACACTTGATAGCCATGATTTTGCAGGCGCCAGCATAAGTCGATTTCTTCCATGTGGGCAAAAAAATCTTCATCAAAACCGCCCATATCATGAAACAAGGTTGATCGTATTAAAAAACAGGCGCCCGTGGCCCAGAAAACCGGCGCTTCATCGTCGTACTGTCCTTCATCTTTTTCAAGGCTCAGGAGTAGTCGGCCACGGCAAAAAGGATACCCAAGCGTATCGAGCATTCCCCCTGCAGCCCCGGCATGCTCAAACATTTCCCTTACGTGATAGGATTTTATTTTGGGCTGTATTGCCGCTACATGTGGATTTTTTTCCAGAAATTGAATTAAAGGATCCGTCCAACCCTCGGTAACTTCAATATCAGAATTTAAAATGAGGTAGTACTCTGCATCAATTTGTGCCAAAGCACGGTTGTAACCGCCGCAAAACCCGTAATTCATAGGCAGTTTAATTACTCGTACTGCCGGAAATTCTGCACAAAGTACCTGAAGCGAATGGTCAGTAGAGCCATTGTCGGCTACTATAACCTCACATTCCGGGCTGTATAGGATAATAGCAGGCAGAAAACGACGCAACCAATGGGCGCCGTTGTAATTAAGAATAACAATAGCGGTATTCGGCATCAGAACATTTTGCTCAGATCAAGCCCCGGAATATTGGGCATGAATCCTTCTGTTGATTTTTTGAGTGTTTCTGCTGCTTTGGCCTCTACCTCCTCCAATGCTTTATTTGTAGCCGCTACAATGAGATCCTGAAGCATTTGTTTATCATCCTTATTTAAAAGAGGCTCCTCTATATCAATGGATAGCACTTTTTTCTTGCCGTTCACCACTACTTTTACCATATCTCCGCCAGCGCTACCTTCTGCGGTTACATGCTCAAGGCTTTCCTGAGCCTCTTTCATTTTGGCTTGCATTTCTTTCATCTTGCCAAATAAATTGGACATATCCATTTTTGCTTCTTTTATTTTTATCTTATCAATACAATTTCTCCGTTTACCGCAAACGTTCTGTTCAATTGATCGGTAAACCCATAATAATATACATACGTACCGCCAGGCAAAGGTTTCCCGGATAAAGTCCCATCCCAACCTTCCTGCGGGTCATTACTTTGATATACAATTTGTCCCCACCGATTATAAATCCGTATGTCTACCGTCGCAATAAACCTTGAAAAACAACGGAATTGCTGGTTTTCAGGTATAGCGCTATTCGGATTTATTGCATTCGGACAGGTTAATTTAGGTTGAAAGATTAGTTCAACAAAATTAGATACCACTTCGGGAAGGGCGCCGTCAGAAGGCAATGCCCTGATGCGATATCGTACCCTTTGATCCTGAAGTGTCTCGAAGTCTTCTAAATATAGCGTGTCAAGCCCTGCATTTTGTGTTCCTATCAGGTTGCCTTCCAGGTCAAATTGATCAATTTCATATTCAGCTACTCCATTTTGCCATCCGGCATAATGGTTCCAGTTCAGGCTTTGATCCTGTTGTGAGACGCGCAACAGAATTTGTTGGGCCCTTATGCTACCTTCCGACCTGTTTTGACATTCGTCCAGATAATTGACCCGGTATGAATATGCCACTTCATTGGTCCTGACGGGCCCGTCATTGTATATATTCACCTCCGATACGCCTGTGGTGGCAACAGGCTGGTTTTGGGAGGTCCGGCTTATTTGGTATCGATCCACCGAAACATTTTGTGGCTCCGGCCATTGAAGCTCAATATTCATCCCATTCACAGAAGCAGATATATTTTGGATTCCCGGAGGGGTGTCTTCAAAAATCGCCGTAACGCATTGAGTAGCTGATCTGCTGGTAAGACCGCTTGACGATGTCAATTCAACGAAATAACAATATTCGACGCCACAATTTATAGCTGTATCAGTATACTGGACAAGTGAGGCGTCCATTGAATTTAATATGTCACTGCCATTCCGGTTGATCCTGAAGCTCGTGAAATCACTGGTATTGGTTTGCCAGGTAAGAACATTTGAACCGTCGACTTCAGCGCTTGTGCCCAGGTTAATTGAACAAAATTCATTTGAAGGGATCGTTTCATTATCACAAGCATCAAATGCGGTGACGCGAAAACAATAAAATTGCGTTTCGGTATCGAGGCCTGAAATAATTTGACTGGTAGGGCTCTCTTCGAAATCGATGGTATCAATTACATTGTAGATTCCCGGGTTATTCGACGAACTCATTTCCAGTAAGTAAGGTGTAGAAGGATGCAGACGGTAATTTAACTGAATAGAGTTTTGGTCCATAACTTCTATGTCTCCGATTTCTCCCGGAACAAGGGCATTGATCAATGGTACACTTTTTGTGTTAACCGAGCAATTCACATTGGACGAGTCAATTTCTGTTTGTGCGCCATTGATCAAACCCTGCACGGTAATATTGTAGGGGCCAGGGGTTCCATAGTCGTGGTAATTGAGCGATTTTTGACTTACAATTTCATTGCTGCCATCTCCCCAGTCTATGTAATAAGCGGGGTAAAAATCATCCTGAAGCTGGACGTATACAGCCGTTCCCTTGCAGGGGATGATAAAATAATCGGGAGTTTGCGGATCTATCACCGTGATTTCTCTTTCGAAAGATACGGGGTTACCGTTGGCCACAGTTTGTATAATGGTATATGTGCCAGGTTGGGTGTATTCGTGTGTGCCATTCCGCGTTGTATCTAACGGTGAACCATCGCCATATTCCAAATTGACGGCCACATCTGAGGGGGCTCCGCTTTGATCAAAAACTTGAACGATAAACGGGGCGCAACCTATTTCCGAATTAACGGTGAAATCTGCTCCGAACTGTGCAAGTGCACTCACCGGAAAGAAAATGGTCCAGACCAGGGTTAAAAAAATAGCTGATATGTTGATCAGGTGTTTCAATCAAAAAATTTTGAGCTAAATATACAAATACAATTGCTGTCTCAGGTATTTATACTTCTTTTTTGAAAAAGGTGAGTATTTCCGTCAAAGTCATGGATTTTTGCTCACCAAGTCGCATGTCTTTAAATGTCAATTTGCCGCTTTCCAATTCTTCGGTGCCCGCAAGAATTACATAAGGAATTCCTTTTTTATTCGCATAATTCATTTGCTTTTTGAGCTTTACCGGTTCAGGGTATACTTCTGTGCTGATGCCGGACGCCCTTATTTGGCCTGCTATCCCTACTATTTTCTTCTCCAGCGTTTTATCGAAATTTACAATCAGCAAATCTGTACTGTTAAGACTTTCATCCGGGAAAAGTGAAAGGTCTTCCATTACATCATAAATACGGTCTACTCCAAAAGAAAACCCAACACCACTAACGCCTTCCAGGCCAAAAACCCCTGTAAGATTATCGTAGCGGCCTCCACCACTGATAGAAGAAGTGATCTGGCTGTTCAGGGCCCGAACTTCAAAAATAGCCCCGGTATAATATGACAAACCTCTCGCCAGGGTAATGTCAAACTGTAAATGATGGTTCGTAAGACCGTAGGCGTCGATGTATTCAAATATCTCTCGAATTTCTTTCAGGCCTTCTTCGGCTTCATCAACGCCCTCAAGTACATTTTCCATTGCTTCCACTAATTCCAGGTTCTCTTTATTCCCGGCGTCGAAAAGAAAAGACAGTTTTTCGATGGCCGATTTATCAAAACCACTATTGAGTAGCTCCTCTTCCACTTTTTCACGGCCTATTTTATCGAGCTTGTCAATAGCAACGCAAAGCGGCCCTTCATTGCCCGCTTCGCCAATATATTTAGCCACACCGGTCAGGATTTTTCTGTTGTTGATTTTTATTACAAAATCGTGGATGCCCAGCTGATGAAACACTTCATTCATCATTAGTACATTTTCGGCTTCGCAAATGAGAGAGTTGGCGCCCACTACATCGGCATCGCACTGATAAAACTCGCGGTAACGTCCTTTTTGCGGGCGGTCGGCCCTCCATACCGGTTGAATCTGGTATCGCTTAAATGGAAATGTCATTTGTCCGTGGTTCATTACCACGTAGCGCGCAAAAGGTACAGTAAGGTCGTATCGCAAACCTTTTTCAGAAATTTTTGGGAGAAGCGCCTTGGCCCCTTCTTTCCACTCCGTATCAGACACTTTTTTCAAAAAGTCGCCGGAGTTTAACACCTTATATAATAACTGGTCCCCTTCGTCGCCATATTTACCTGTTAAAACGGATAGGTTTTCCATGGCCGGGGTTTCAAGCGGCTGAAAGCCATACTTGATAAATACTGATTCGATGGTATTGAGAATAAATTTTCTTTTCACCATTTTATCAGGATCAAAATCCCTGGCGCCCTTTGGTATACTTGGTTTTGCTACGCCCATTTCCTTCAAAATTTTTGCAAAACTATAAATAAAGGCACAAACCTAAAGTATATCCGTTGTTTTCCATGAAAAATATAATAGGAATAAGTGCAAAACACTTGTGGGTGTAAAAACATTTGGCTAATTTTGCGCTCCAATTTGGGATAAACCATTTTAACAGATATTTAGTATGATCGTTGTAAACGTTAAAGAAAACGAGTCAATTGACAAGGCGCTAAAAAGGTTTAAAAAGAAATTTGAAAGAACTGGGGTGTTGCGTGAAATCAGAGGTAGAAGCTACTATGAAAAGCCTTCCATCTCAAGAAGAAATGAGAAGATCAAAGCGGCTTACAAGCAGAAAATGCAGGAGCAGCAAAATTCTTGATCCATCACTACCAAGTCTCATAACTTTTAATTATGTTTAGTAACCCGGGCAAGATGTAACCGGGTTACTAAACATGATTGAAAGCTTTTTTAAATATCTTACCTACGAAAAACGCTATAGCAAACACACTGTAGCGGCATACCAAAACGATTTATCGCAATTTCATTCTTTCCTGGACAAAGGGCATCCGGGCATAGACAGCGAGGAGATCAACCATTCCATATTAAGAGGATGGGTGGTCCAAATGATGGACGAAGGCCTTGATCCGAAATCGGTCAATCGCAAAATATCCAGCCTCAAGGCGTATTTTGGTTTTTTGCACAAACGCGGGTTTTTACCTGAAAACCCAAGCAAACGTCTCCAGCAACTTAAAACCAAAAAAGATATACCACATTTTGTTAAAGAAGGCGAAATTAGAAAACTGCTTGATGAAGTAGAATTTGAAAACTCTTTTGAAGGAAAGAGAGATAAGTTGCTGATTGAAATTTTTTATGGCACCGGTATGCGCCTGGCAGAAATGATCGGTTTAAAGGAAACTGATTTCAATTTCTATGATCAATCGCTTAAAGTGCTGGGAAAGAGAAACAAAGAGCGGATCATACCCGTTTCGAGACCATTGTGTCACCTGATCAAAGATTATTTAAATACGAAAAATGACCATTTTGGGGGCAACGCAGCGCCTGAAATTGTCGTAACTAATAATGGAGAGAAAGCCTACCCTATGTTAGTTTATAGGATCATAAAAAAATACCTCTATGAATACAGCTATGTCGACAAAAAAAGCCCACACGTATTACGCCATACTTTTGCCACACATCTTTTGGATAAAGGGGCGGATATTAATGCTGTAAAAGAAATTCTTGGTCATTCCAGTTTAGCAGCAACTCAGGTTTACACCCACAATTCGCTTGGCAAACTCAAAAAAGCGTTTGACCAGGCACACCCCAAAGCATAATATATTTTTAACCTAAAATGTTGTACTATGAAGTTACAGATGCATTCTATTCGGTTTGATGCAGATCGAAAATTGACAGGATTTATTCAGAAGAAAGTTGATAAGTTAGAAACTTTCTACGACCGTATTATAGATGGAGAAGTGTTTTTGCGTCTTGACAAGGATCAAAATAACAGGGAAAATAAAATAATAGAAATAAAACTGAACCTACCCAAATACCAACTATTTGCCAAAGAAAGGGCGAAATCATTTGAAGTGGCAACGGATGCTGCTGTTGAATCGCTCCGTAGACAACTCAAAAAGCGAAAGGATAAAGTTATGGAGCGCTGATATGAATTGTGGGTGTAAATCTTTAAATAGATAAAAAAGGGGCTTAATTGCCCCTTTTTATATGGTGTACATTCTATTTTCTATAAGTCAAATGCTTTTTTAACCTTATCAACATAATCAAGTTTTTCCCAGGTAAATAGCTCTACCTCAACTTCTTTGGATTCTGTACCGTTCCCATCAGGTCGATCGAACCTTTTTGTCACAACTTTGGTCTCTCTTCCCATGTGGCCATAGGCAGCGGTTTCGCCATAAATCGGATTTCTAAGCTTTAATCTTTTTTCGATAATACCAGGCCTAAGATCAAATAACTCACTTAAGACTTTAGCTATTTCACCATCGCTTTTGTTTACGTGGCTACTGCCATAGGTATCTACGAAAACTCCCATTGGCTCCACTACTCCGATAGCATATGAAATCTGCACCAAGACCTGGTCCGCCACTCCCGCGGCTACTAAGTTTTTAGCGATATGTCTTGCGGCGTATGCTGCTGAACGGTCAACCTTACTAGGATCTTTGCCGGAAAATGCTCCGCCGCCATGCGCCCCTTTCCCACCGTAAGTATCTACAATTATTTTTCTGCCTGTCAGACCGGTATCACCATGTGGCCCGCCAATTACAAACTTGCCCGTGGGGTTGATATGGAACTTTATGTCATCTGTAAACAGTTTCTGAAGGTTTTCGGGAAGCTGGGCTTTTACCCTTGGTATCAGGATTTTGATGATATCGTGCTTTATCTGCTCACACATTTCATCGTCAGCCCTTTGCCTGGCTGCTTCGGTATCTCCGGTGGGTTGTATAAACTCATCGTGTTGGGTTGAAACAACGATCGTGTCTATACGGGTGGGTACATTGTCATCCGAATACTCGATAGTCACCTGTGACTTGGCATCTGGCCTCAGATATTTGATCTCATTGTTTTCTCTGCGCAATTTAGCCAGTTCAATCAATAAGCGATGTGAAAGGTCCAGCGCAAGTGGCATGTAATTTTCGGTTTCTTTGGTTGCAAAACCGAACATCATTCCCTGGTCACCGGCGCCTTGTGTTTCTTCCCCCCCCCGGTCAACACCTCTGTTTATATCAGCTGATTGTTCGTGGATGGCCGATAAAATTCCACAAGAATCGCCTTCAAACATATAGTCGCTGTCGGTGTAACCAATTTTGTTGATAACATTTCTGGCTATCTGTTGTACATCGAGGTAGGTGCTTGATTTAACTTCACCGGCCAAAATTACCTGTCCGGTTGTAACTAATGTTTCACAAGCCACTTTTGAATGTGGATCGAAAGCCAAAAAATGGTCAAGTAAGGCGTCGCTGATTTGATCAGCCACTTTGTCGGGATGTCCTTCTGATACGGATTCTGAGGTGAATAAATAAGGCATATTTTGTATATAATTTTTAAATTCTTTTTTGAAAGCGGCAAATATAACTCAATAATGCCAATAAAAGAAAAAAATGAACACCTGAAATATTGTAAAAACACAAAATATACCATAATAAATACAATTAATGGCCCGGGCCTGTCGGACTTTTTCATTTACATTTGAAAGTACTGGGTTGGGTGTTATATTTGTTCCGAAACTGATAGCACAGCACATGTCATTATTCAACAATATTTCCAAAAAGGTAGAGGAAGGCATTTTATACCTTACCATCAACCGCCCTGATAAACTCAATGCATTAAACATTGCAACATTAAAAGAGCTGAAAGAAGTAATGCAGCAAGCCTATGATGATGATGAGGTAAGGGGCATTTTGATCACCGGTGCAGGCCCAAAGGCCTTTGTGGCTGGCGCCGACATTTCAGAATTAAAAGACCTAAACGAAGTGAATGGCCGCAAGTTTTCGGAGGAAGGACAGGAAGTATTTGACCTGATTGAAAACAGCCACAAGCCCGTAATTGCCGTTGTAAATGGTTATGCGCTGGGAGGAGGGTGTGAAATAGCGATGGCATGCCATATGCGTGTGGCAAGCGTAAATGCAAGGTTCGGTCTGCCCGAAGTGAGCCTGGGCATAATTCCTGGTTATGGAGGCACCCAACGCCTAACGCAACTCGTTGGCAAAGGTCTTGCCTTCGAAATGATGATGACTGGCGACATGATCGATGCTGAAAAAGCGCAACAAATAGGATTGGTAAACCATGTGGTGGAAGATCAGGAAAGCGCCATGCAAAAAGCAGAAGACATTATGAAACGCATATTTGAGCGGGCGCCACTGGCAGTGGCTATGGTGGTCGATTGCGTCAATGCCGTATTTTCTGAAGAAAACGGATATCTTCTTGAAGCCAATAGTTTTGCCAATTGTTGCAAATCCAAAGATTTTGAAGAAGGGACATCCGCATTTTTGGAGAAGCGCAAACCCGATTTTCAGGGTGAATAAGTGAATGCCTTTCTCCATTTTAATCGATAAATGAGTAAGCTCAGGAAATTAGCCAGCGACACCGTAATCTATGGCTTAAGTACGATTATTGGTCGTGCTATTAATTTTCTCCTCCTCCCCGTTTATACTGACACCGATGTACTTTCAAAAGTAGATAATGGTATTCTGTCCAATGTTTATGCCTGGGCAGGATTTTTATTAGTGGTGTATACTTATGGCATGGAAACCGCCTTTTTTCGTTTTTTGACGAAATACCCTGACAAAAAACAAGAAGTTTTCAAACAGGTGATGAGCCTTCTTTTGTTTTCGGGTTTGCTCTTTTCCTGCGTCCTGATATTTTTCGCCACCCCTATCACCATATGGCTTGAGTTACCCGGCGATGAGCATATTATATATATGTTCGCATGCATATTAGCTATCGATGCATTTGTGTCTATACCATTTGCTAAAATGCGATTTGAACAGCGTTCGAAGAAGTTTGCCCTATTGAAACTGGCCAACATTGTTTTGCTGGTCTCTCTGGTATGTTTTTTCCTGCTGTTTTTGCAGGGGATATATAAAGGCTGGATTTTACCCGAATTTGATATTCTTACAAATGCAATTTACAATCCGGAATGGGGAGTTGAATACATATTTTTATCGAATCTGATCGCTAATTCGATGTATTTAGTGGTGCTTTTACCGGATTTGAGGAAAGTTACCATAAAGTTGGACTTCAGCCTAATCAAACAGTTGTTAATATACGGTTTACCAATCGGATTAATGCTACTGGCCAACGTGACCAATGATTTATTCAGCCGCGCCTTTTTCCCCAAGCTACTTCCCGACCATTTTTACAATGACCTTACCTCTAAAGAGGCTCTGGCAGTACTGGCTAATGCCTATAAAGTGGCCATGCTGATCACATTGAGCGTTCAGGCCTTTCGATATGCTGCGGAGCCTTTCTTTTTCAAAGAAGCTAATGAAGCTGAGGGAAAGGCAACCTATGCTCGTGTTTTTTATGTGTTCGCAATAGCAGGAGCCTTTTCAATTCTGGCCATAAGCCTCAATGTTGACATATTGAAATACATATTACTAAGAGATGAAGTGTACTGGAGAGGCCTACCACTAATACCAATACTGCTTACTGCCAATTTATTTTTAGGGCTTTATTACAATCTTTCCGTTTGGTTTAAAGTTACCGACAGGACCTATTTCGGGCCCATTTTAGTAGGCTTAACGGCCGTAATTACCATCATATCCAACGTGTTGTTAATTCCGGTTATGGGATATTTCGGCAGTGCATTAGCAGCCCTTATTGCTTACTTTACGCTTTGTGTTCTCACATATTTATTTGGCCAAAAGTATTATCCGGTCAATTATCCCGTAGTAAAATCATTGGTTTGGCTGCTGGTTGCCTTGATATTAACAGCTGTTGGTTGGTTTTTGCCAATTGAATCCATTGTGATAAAACAATCGCTCAGGGAAGTACTGGTGTTGTTATATTTGGGCTTAGTGTACCTTTTCTTAATTAAAAAAGTTCATATCAAGCATAATAATGCGTAATTTCGTGTTTTTTTAAGCAAGTATACTAAAGAATTATGAATATAGTTGTCCCAATGGCCGGAATGGGCAAGAGACTTCGGCCTCATACATTAACTACTCCCAAACCTCTTATACCTATAGCAGGCAGGCCAATTGTACATTGGCTGGTACATGATATAGTAGAAGTGTGCGAAGAAAAAGTGGAAAACATAGGTTTTGTTATTGGGCCCAATTTTGGCAAGCAGGTTGAGGCACAACTATTAAACATCGCAAAAGAGCTGGGCGCACAGGGACACATTTTTTATCAGGAAGAAGCATTGGGTACGGCACATGCTATATATTGTGCAGAACCACTTCTCAACGATAAAGTAATAGTGGCATTTGCAGACACCCTGTTTAAAGCTCAATTTAAGCTAGATGCCGGCAAAGACGCTATCATTTGGGTGCAAAAAGTAGCAGACCCATCAGCTTTTGGAGTGGTAAAGCTCAATGAAGAGGATCAAATTGTTGATTTCGTTGAGAAACCAAAGGAATTTGTTTCCGACCTTGCCATCATAGGCATCTATTATTTTAAAAATGGAAAGGCGCTGAATCAGGAAATAAAAAACCTCATCGATCAGGATATAAAAGATAGTGGTGAGTACCAGTTAACCAGGGTTTTAAAAACTTTACAGCAAAAAGGCACAGGCTTTTATCCCGGGCGAGTAGAGGAATGGCTTGATTGTGGAAATAAAATAGCTACTGTGGAAACCCACAGGATTTACCTTGAGTTCATCAAACACTTGCCACTGGAATCAAGTTCATCAAATAAGGACAATACAGTGATAATCCCACCCGTTTATATAGGAGAAAATGTGAACATAAAAAACTCTGTGGTGGGGCCTTACGTTTCGATCGGGGACAATACCGAGGTAAGTGAGTCCAGGATTCAAAATAGTATCATTCAAAAAGATAACATAATCAAAAACGCCAACCTTGCTAACTCTATGCTGGGCAATTTCGTTACTTTTGAGGGCAGGGCCACCGATTTATCAGTAGGCGATTACAATACCATACTAAATGGAGGTTAAGAGATGAGGATTAATTCGAGATATATATGCTATTTTCTGATGGCGACCGTCATCAGTTTTTCGCTGGTTTTTGAAGCCCATGGGCAAAAGAAGAAAAACAAGAAAAAAGGGAAAATCGAGGTAGAAACCCCTGATATAGAAGATTACCGGCTTGCAGAATACTTTTTAACTGAAGCTGAAAAATATTTCATTCTTGAAGATTATGCCAAAGCTTTTGTGTTATATCAAAAATCTCTTGAGTATGATCCGGATAATGCCTCGGCACATTATAAAATTTCCCAGATTTTTGTAGCAGGCAACGAACTGAACAAGGCGCTGGGATATGCCAAAAAAGCGCTCGAAATCAGTCCTGAAAACAAATATTTTTATCTTCAGCTTGCTGAAATATACACCAAGCAATCAAATTTTGAATCTGCATCCGACGTATATGAACAAATGCTGGCCAATACGGAAGATTCCGATGAATACATGTTCGAGCTGGCTGCATTATACATCTACCAGGACAGAATTGAAGATGCTTTGGCCATGTATGACAGAATTGAAGAAAGGTTTGGGCTTAACGAACAAGTAATTGCGCAAAAACAAAAGCTCTATATTCAACAAAGTGACCTTGAGAGCGCTATCGAGGAAGGTCAGAAGCTAATTGACACCTACCCTTATGAGCCTGATCATGTATTATCGCTCACTGAAATTTTACTCTCAAACGGCTTAGCCGAAAGAGCCGGAACAATAATTGAAGAATCGTTGAAATACAACCCGGGTGACGCAAGGCTTCAGTTTCAAATGTCTCGCGTATACCGAAAACTGGGCGAACATGAAAAGGCCAACCAAATGTTAAAAGCGTCATTTGGCAGCCCTGATCTTGATTTAAATACGAAACTTCAAATAATTCTTACCTACATCAATAAGTTGCCCGATGAAGGCGAAGACATAAAAAATATTACTTTTCAGTTGGCCGATCAAATACTGGAAACGCACCCCAACGAACCGGACGCTCATGCGGTTTATGGAGACATTTACATGCAGCTCGAAAAAGACTCCCTGGCGGCAAAGTATTACGTAAAAGCCATTGAACTGGGCTCTACTAATTACAATATTTTTCAAAACCTGATCCAGATAGAAGCCCGCAATGAACAATACAAAAAGATAATTGAACATGCCGAAATGGCCCTTGAATATTATCCCAATCAACCAGTTTTCTACTTCTATCTGGGAATGGCCTACCACGTAGAAAAACAATATGAAGATGCCATTGCTACACTGGAAAACGGTAAAATGCTTGCCAGCGACAACAAACAGCTTCAAACATACTTTAATGCACAGCTGGGAGATGCTTACAACGAAGTAGAAGCTTATGATAAGTCGGATGAATCTTATGAAGCAGCGCTGGCCGCCGACCCCAATAATGATCATGTGCTCAACAACTATGCTTATTTCCTCTCATTGCGTAAAGAAAAGCTTGATATGGCAAAAAAAATGAGCGCCAAACTTGTGCAGGCACACCCGGAAAATGCAACCTATCTCGATACGCATGCCTGGGTGCTTTATCAAATGGGGGATTACCAAAATGCGAGAGTATACATTGAAAAAGCCATCGAAGTAGGCGAGGAACTAAGTGGTACTATTCTCGAACATTATGGCGACATCCTATTCAAGCTGGGTGAGGTTGATTCTGCCGTAAAACAATGGCAAAAAGCCAAAGGGCTTGACGAGACGTCAGAACTAATTGATAGGAAAATAGCGGACAGAAAGTTATATGAGTAAGAAATTTTTTGTACTGGGCTTTCTGGCAATTATTATAAGTTTTACTTCTTGCACCAAAAAAGCGACTACTCCCAAAAAAATCAGGAAAAGAGATACAAAAAGCCTGGTAGTAGAGCCCATTGATTTCCAGTATTTTTCCTCCCGGACCAAGATCAGGTATAAAGAGGGAAAAAGAAACATAAATGGAAATGCTAATATTCGCATTAAAAAAGATAGCCTCATCTGGATATCACTTTCCCCTTCTGTGGGCATAGAAGTCACTCGTGGTATTCTCACCAGGGATAGCATAATTGTCATCAATCGATTGGACAAGGTGTATTATAAAGCCAGCTATGCCGATCTAAGTCATAACTTCAATTTCAACCTGGACTTCCATCTTCTTCAGTCTATCTTATTGGGCGATATGCCTTTTGAAAAGAATGAAGATGATTTAGTTAAAAAGGAAAGTGGATATTTAAGAATAAGACAAAACCGGGGTGAACTGGTAGTTGATAATTATGTAAAAGCCAATACCGGCAAAGTAGAAACTATACTTTTGAATGAAAGAAGTACCAAAAATGCTTTAACTTTGAAATATTCGGAGTTTGAGAAGCTGGAGCAATATTTGTTCCCCCTGTATTGTATGGTCAACCTGACGTACAACAAGAATAATACGCCGCTGGTCACCAGCATAAGTATTGAACACAACAGGGCGGAATTGGAAGACAAGCCACTTCGCTTCCCATTTAATATACCGAGTAGATATGAACGCAAGGATTTTTAGTTTTTTCGGGATCATACTTCTGAGCCTCATTTTTTTCAATTCGGTTTTTGCCCAAAAATCCAAAGCCCAACTGGAAAAGGAGCGACAACAAGCGCTTGCCAAAATCAATGAAGTACAAGCCATACTGGAACAGACTTCCAAAAAAAGAAAGTCGAGTGTGGGCCAGCTAAATGCACTGAACAAACAGTTGCAACAAAGAAAAGCCCTGATTAACAACTTTAAAAAAGAAATAAATCAACTCAATCAGAATATTGATCAAAATGAAGGCGTAATCGTATCGCTAGAATCTGATCTGTCCAACTTAAAAGCAGAATATACCGAAATGGCATATGCCGCATATAAAGCCAGCAATGGTTATGATCGGCTTGTGTTTCTATTTTCAGCACAATCATTTAACCAGTTCTTGATGCGCCTGAAATATATGCAGCAATATTCACAGGCACGAAAAGACCAATTTCGGTTAATTCTGCAGGTTCAGGACCAGTTGACGGCAGAAAAAAATGTTCTTATTGAAAACAAAACCGAAAAGCAAAGCTTACTCAACCAACAAATTGAGGAAAATAAAAAGCTTGCCGGGCTGCGCAAGAAACAGGAAAATGTATTGTCTTTATTGAAAAAGGAGGAGGCTTCTCTTACGAAAGAAATAAAGAAAAATCAGAAAGAAATTGATAAACTGGAGAAGTTAATCGCCGAGTTGGTAAAAAAAGAAGTGGATAAAACCGAACTGGCGACTAAAAATACCGTGGCTAAAACAGAGATCGCCAATCTTACCAAATCATTTGAAGGGCTGAAGACAAAAATGGTATGGCCGGTTTCCAGTGGCTTTATCTCAGAAGAATTTGGCACTCATCCCCATCCGGTCCTTAAAAGGGTGAAGATCAAAAATGACGGGGTTAACATCCAAACCAATGAAGGTGAGAAGGTGAAAGCGGTTTTTAGTGGAAAAGTTAAAGCAGTGGCTGAAGTGCCGGGTAATATGCGCTACGTAGTATTAGTACAACATGGCGACTATTTTACCGTATATGCTAAACTTCGGGAAGTGTATGTTAAGAAAGGACAGCTAATCGCCACAGGCGATTCCATTGGGACGGTGAACACTGACAGCAACGGCGTATCAGAGTTGCAGTTTCAGGTTTGGCGAAATAATCAAAAACTCAACCCCGCTGAATGGTTGGCAAGCAGGTAATATTTATAGGCAAAACATAGTTTGAGGGCTTGACATTTAATGTCTATATTTGCATGTTACAAATTATACAATTAATCTGGAGGTAAAATGGAAACGGTATTGTTAATAGGAATGCCTGGAGGGCCGGAATGGATCGTTATCATCCTTTTCGTGATCATATTTTTTGGAGCCAAGAAGATACCTGAGCTCGCAAGAGGTCTTGGAAAAGGAATTCGTGAATTCAAAGATGCCACTAAAGAAATAAAAGACGAGATAGACGACGGTAAGAAAGCAGTAGAGGACAAAAAGTAAGATTTTGAAGCGCTTCAGATCATTTGCACAGATTCAAAAAAGTCTGAATGAAAAAAATGCGTCCTGTCTCGACGTCGTTAACTACTATCTTGCGCAAATAAACCAAAGGAAGCATCTCAATGCCTTTCTGGAGGTGTTCGACCAGGAAGCGAAAGACAGAGCTGTCCAAATTGATCAAAAAATCCAGGCCGGAAAGGCTGGAAGGCTTGCGGGAATGGTGGTCGGCCTGAAAGATGTTTTTTGTTATCAGGGCCATAAATTACAGGCGGCATCCAAAATACTGGAAGACTTCGAATCGCAATTTACCGCGACATGCGTACAACGCCTCCTCGATGAGGATGCCATCATTATCGGACGGTTAAACTGTGATGAATTTGCCATGGGTTCTTCCAATGAAAATTCAGCCTTTGGGCCGGTTTTGAATGCCGAAAATGAAAACAGGGTACCCGGGGGGTCTTCCGGGGGTTCAGCAGTGGCTGTTCAGGCTAACCTGTGTACGGTTGCTCTGGGTTCCGACACAGGAGGTTCTATCAGACAGCCGGCGGCATTTTGTGGTGTAATAGGCATTAAACCTACCTATTCACGTGTTTCAAGGTACGGACTGCTGGCATATGCTTCGTCATTCGACACGATTGGTGTTTTCAGCAATACGATTGAAGATAATGCCTTAGCGCTTGAAATAATGGCGGGAAAAGACGATTTTGATAGTACTGTTTCCAGCCGGCCTGTACCGGAATATCATAAAAAACTGGGGTTCGAGGGGAAAGCAAAAATTGCCTATCTTAAAGAAACCCTCGAAAGTGAAGGTTTAAACGATGAGGTAAGGCAAAACTTTATTGATACGATTGACAGATTGAAAGAAGAAGGTCATGAGGTGGAAGCAGTTGATTTTCCTTTGCTAAAATATGCTTTACCAACTTACTATATACTCATTACCGCTGAGTCGAGCTCGAATCTTTCACGTTATGATGGGGTGCGATATGGATATCGAAGTCCCAATACACTGAATATGGAGAGCATGTATAAAAAAAGCAGGTCAGAAGGTTTTGGTGAGGAGGTACAAAGGCGTATTATGCTGGGTACCTTCGTGTTAAGCGCCAGTTACTACGATGCGTTTTATACGAAAGCCCAGAAAGTGAGAAGGTTGATCAAAAATAAAGTCCAGGATTTACTGGAAACACATGGTTTTTTGGTCATGCCAACCACACCTACTACAGCTTTTGAGTTGGGGTCGCATACTCAAAACCCTCTGGAAATGTATTTGGCCGACCTCTTTACGGTTCAGGCTTCTGTAGCGGGCGTACCATCTATTTCTATTCCAAATGGAAAAGATAGCGATGGAATGCCATTTGGTTTGCAAATTATGGCAAACTTTTTTGAAGAAGAAAAATTATATGCATTTTCAAATACGATGCTGAAATAGCCATGCTTACAAGACTATTAGTTGTCACATTCTTTTGCACTTTCATAGCGCCAATGGTCATTGCCCAGCAAATTTCTGATGATGGCCTGATATATCCGGTGTACGAAGATGAATATATACCTGACGTTACTTACGACACTATTGAGGCACGATTGAAGAGAATTGAAAATGTCATTCCCTTAAACCTCAATGACCGAGTAAAAGCATTTATTGATTATTTTACAATAAAAGACAGGGAATACACGCAAAAAGTGATGAGGCGAAGGGACCTCTATTTCCCGATTTTTGAAGAAATACTGGCCAAACACAATCTGCCGGATGAACTAAAATACCTGTCAATCGTGGAATCGGGCCTGGTAGCTCAAGCTCGCAGTCGTGCTGCCGCGGTTGGGCTATGGCAATTTATTTACACTACCGGAAAATATTTTGATCTGGAACAGGGCTGGTACATCGATGAAAGAATGGACCCATATGCTTCCACAGAAGCGGCCTGTAAATTTTTGAAGTCTTTACACAATCAGTTTGGCGAATGGGAACTTGCTTTGGCCGCCTATAATTGCGGGCCCGGCAACGTGAGAAGGGCGATAAGAAGGTCGGGATATAAAAAATCATTTTGGGAGATCTACCGCTATTTACCCAGGGAAACACGTTCATATGTCCCTCAGTTTGTAGCCATTACTTACACCTTCAATTATGCGGAAGATCATTTGCTTCAACTCGACCCGTGGGAGTATGACAGGATGATGGAAACCGACACCGTGATGCTAAAGGGTTTTGCCCATTTGGAAAGTATAGGCGAGTACCTGGATATATGTATTGAAGATCTTGAAAAGATAAATACCGGCATAAAAAACAGAGCTATCCCCGAGAACAACCGGACCTATATTCTGCGATTGCCATCTGATAAAAAGCCGGCGTTTAATCTGCATAGAGACTCTATATTGCTTGCAGCAAGCATACATGATAAGGATCAGCTGGAAAAACTGGCAAGGAATGCCTCAGGTAGTGTATATGGTAGGGAAAGAGTGGTCCACCGCGTAAGGAGCGGTGAAGTATTGGGTACTATCGCTCAAAAATACAGAGTAAGAGTCAGAGACCTGAGAGCCTGGAACAATTTACACGGAAACCTGATCAGGGTGGGGCAAAGACTAAATGTATATGTACGACCTGATGACCTCTCCGCAACTAGGTCATCAAACAGCTATTCCACAAAAGCAAATGCGATAGATTACAATGGTAAAAAGGTGCATGTAGTACGCCAGGGCGATACCTTGTGGAGTATCTCGAGGGCATACAACGATCTTACCATAGAAAAAATCAAAAAGCTGAACAACCTCGAGAGTAATAAGATAAAACCAGGGCAAAAACTAGTGATTGGTTGATTTATCCAACCTTAACCTGCAAAATTATGATCCGAACAATGCTTCTTTTTTTTACGATCTCCGTTTTGTTTTTTTCATGCGGAAAAGACGGCAAAAACAATTTTACATCAATTAGTAAAGAAGATTTGCCGATGTCAAAAGGCAAAGGGGGTCGAATCATCATAGTTATCGATTCCACCACAGCCGATGGCCCTATCGGTCAGGAGCTTGAAGCGCTTTTAACCGCAAATACTCCGGGTCTGCCACGCCCCGAGCCCATGTTCAATATTAATTTTGTGCAACCCTCCAAAATGAATAACTCCTTGAGGATGTACAAAAACATAATGTATGTAACCATTCTCAATAGCGATACACGTGGAAATCGTTGGCTTCAAAAGAATTTTGATGCCGCTTCGGTAGAAAGGGTTAAAGAAGACCCGGGTCTTTTTATGTATCCGAAGGAAAATGAGTTCGCTAAAGATCAGGCAGTTTTGCATATTTTTGGACTAACCGAAGATCAACTTTATCAAAATCTTCTGGAAAATGGAGAAGCGGTGGTTAACTATTTTGATAAAAAGGAAAACAGCCGCACTTACCATGCCCTTTACAATGCACCACCTCAAAAAGGCATTGCCAACCTGATGTGGGACAAATACGATTGCAGCTTAGATATTCCCCAGGCATGGGATATTGCCATGCAAAAAGATGATTTTATTTGGTTGCGGTTGCTCGATAGTAAAATTGATAAAAGTATATTCGTTACTTTCCGACCTTACACTTCAGAAGATATTTTTAGCAAAGAAAACCTGATCGAATGGCGGGAAGAGACCGGAGAAAAATATATCTACGGAAACCCCGAAAGACCCGAAACCTACATCGTAACTGAAACAGAACACTTTCCGGTAAAGACAAATGAAATAAATTTCAAAGGAAAGTTTGCTGTGAAAATGTGGGGTTTATGGCGCACAAATAATAAAACTATGGGGGGGCCGTTTCTTTCCTACACCATGGTTGATGAGTCCTCCGAAAGAATTTACTATATCGAAGGATTTGTTTATTCACCAGGCGAAGATCAACGTGAAACAATGCGCGAGTTGGAAATGATCTTGTCTACTTTTGAAACTGAAAAGGAAAATCAACCAAGCTAAATGATCGCATATGTAAAGGGAAAGCTTGCCAAAGTAGATCCCACTCATGCCATAATCGATATTCAGGGTATTGGTTATGAAGTCATGATCTCATTAAACACTTTTAGTAAGATCAAAGACCTGAAGGAATGCAAATTATATACGCATTTCCATGTTAAAGAAGATGCCCAATTGTTGTACGGCTTCTTTGAAGAGCAGGAAAAGGGCATATTCAGGCATTTGATCAGCATTTCAGGAGTCGGGCCAAATACAGCGCTGATGGTTTCCTCGTCATTAACGGTTGAAGAAATCAAAAAAGCAATCGTAAACGATGACGTGAAAACCATTCAATCAATTAAAGGGATTGGGGCCAAAACTGCACAGCGCATCATTTTGGAACTTAAAGACAAGATTAAAAAGGAATATCAGGAAGGAGAAATATCAGATTTGACAAAACCTGTCCTTAATCCCATTGCGGATGAAGCTATTACTGCTCTTCTCACTTTGGGGTATACAAAAACACAGGCAGAAAAAAGTATAAGACAAATTTTAAAAAACAATTCAAATGATATTTCTTTGGAAGAACTGATTAAAAGGGCATTAAAGGGTTAGTATTACTATTTTGACAGCAACCAGGCCGAGTTATTTTTGGAAAAGTATAATCATCATAACGTATTCCCTGTTCTTCGCCTCAGGAAGCTATGCGTATGCCTTTTTCCAGCAAGTGCCGGCCGATACGGTCAATTCTGATACTACCGATATACCAGAAGAATACGAACCCTCTGTATTTCCTACCTATGATTTGAAAGACCGCTATGGCAATCCTTACTTGTATCATCAAAGTCCTTCGCCACTTTACCTTCAGGAGCCCCCCATTATTCAACAGGAAACAGAAGTGGATACAAGTCTCAATTATACGATTTACGAAAATATTGGCGACCTCAACTATCGGCCGGCAACCCGCATGACTTTCGATCAGTATCGACGGTACCGATCAGAAGAAATGCGGAAAGAATACTGGCAGGAAAGATCGGCTGGTCTCGATGGCGAAAGCTCAGTCAGTGGCAGAAGGTTGATCCCACCCATTTATATGAGTCCGGTACTCGACCGTATATTCGGTGGTAGTTTTGTCGATATTCGCCCCAACGGATTTGTCACGCTCGATTTCGGAGGTCGCTGGCAACGCGTTCAAAATCCGGCCATACCCATCCGGCAACAACGCACGGGAGGCTTTGAATTCGATCAGCAGATCAGCCTGAATGTAACAGGAAAAATCGGTGAGAAGCTGGCGATCATAGCTAATTTTGACAACAACAACACTTTTGATTTTCAAAATGACCTGAAAGTGGAGTATACCGGCTTTGAGGAGGACATCATTCAGAAACTTGAAATTGGTAATGTAAGCATGCCCGTTTCCAACTCCCTTATCTCCGGGGCACAAAAGCTTTTTGGTGTGAAAGGCCAGTTCCGTTTTGGCGACATGTGGGTAACAGCTGTAGCCTCCACACAACGGGGTAAAAATGAATCTATCGTGGTAAACAGCGGTTTGGATGGCGGACAGGGGAGAGATTTTTCCGTTCAAGCTTCATCCTATGATGAAAATCGCCACTTTTTCTTAGGGCACTTTTTTCGCGACAATTACGAAAAATGGTTAAGCAGGCTGCCGCAGATCAACTCCAGCGTACAGTTAACCAGGGTAGAAGTGTATGTGATGAACCGGCAGAACAATACCCAAAACATAAGAAACTTTGCTGCCTTTATGGACCTTGGTGAAGGCCGGGTAATTTACCGCGACAACAACGCATTTATTACCCCGGGACAGGGAAATGCACCCAACGACAACGACGCCAATGCGATGTACAATTCATTGCAGGCCAACCCCAATTTGCGTAACCAGGATGAAATCACCAATATTCTGGAGCAGGACTGGGACCTTGTAAAATCCACAGATTTTGAAATTATCACATCCGCCAGGAAGCTAGATGAACGGGAATACACATTTAACAAAGAATTGGGTATCATATCGCTTACACGAAAACTTCAAAACGATGAGGTACTCGCAGTTTCATACGAATACCGCTACCTTGGCCAGACCTACAAGGTTGGTGAGATGACAGAAGACTACCAGAACCTGTCAGAAAACGATGTGGTATTTCTCAAAATGCTCCGACCCACAAAAATCAACCCGGAGGTACCTACCTGGGACTTGATGATGAAAAACATTTACAGCCTCAATGCCAGCCAGATCAGTCAGGAAGGCTTCCGGTTACGCGTGGTTTACCGTGATGATCGCGCCGGAGTGGACAACCCAAGCATTAATGAAGGAGCACGTACCAACGGAGTACCACTAATTGAGTTGACCGGACTGGACCGCTTAAACGTCAACAACGACCCGCAAAAAGATGGAAACTTTGATTTCGTGCCGAATATAACCATTATTCCAGAAACAGGCCTGGTGATGTTCCCCGTTCTCGAGCCCTTCGGCAGCAACCTTCGGCAGTACTTCAACCCTGACTCGGAGGCTGACTTAATTCGCCGCTATGTATATGATGATTTATATGAAAAAACCCGGGCAGATGCGGAGCTGGTGACCACATTGAACAAATATTTTCTGGTCGGTAAAATGCAGGCGGGTTCGTCCAGTGAAATTGTATTGCCCGGAATTAACATTGCAGAAGGTTCTGTGATTGTAAAAGCAGGGTCAGCCATATTAGTTGAAAATCAGGACTATCGCGTCGATTACAACCTTGGTCGGGTAACGATATTGAATGAATCGATACTGAACTCAGGCAAGCGAATTGAAGTGTCTTATGAAAAAGAGGATCTTTTCAATTTTCAGGCACGATCTTTACTGGGTACGCACATCGATTACAGGGTTAGTGAAGACATTAACTTTGGAGCAACCTTGCTCTACTTGAATGAGCGGCCATTGATTTCAAGGGTTAGCATTGGTGATGAGCCTATCCGTAACCTGAAATATGGCTTCAATATGAACTATAGCAAAGACTGGCGTTTTCTCACCAAAGCTGTAGATGCCCTACCTGTCATTCAGACCAAAGCGCCATCTAATGTGACATTTAACGCTGAGTTTGCTCAGCTTGTGCCCGGCACCTCCAATAAGGTAGATGGCGAGGGTACTTCATACATCGATGACTTTGAAACCAGTTCCACACCGATCTCACTGGGTAATAACTTTCAGGTGTGGAACCTGGCCAGCACACCCGCTACCGACGATAATCGTTATTCTGTTGTTCAGCCAGCCACCAACGATCTGCGCGTCGGCTTCAGAAGGGCCAAACTTGCCTGGTATGTTGTGGATAACCTATTTTATGGCACCTCGGCAGCGATAGGCAAACCGGACAACATCACCGATGAAGATCTTGATAATCATTACGTCAGACAGGTGCCGCTGAATGAAGTGTTCAAACAGCGCGATCCTGAAGTGGGCGCCAACAGGTTGACTGTTTTTGATCTGGCCTATTTTCCACATGAAAGAGGCCCCTATAACTTTAATCCTGACCTGGTGGAAAGAAATAATCGTGCTGAACTGGCAGAGCCTCAAAGGAATTGGGCCGGTATCACAAGAGCAGTTACAACCGATGTGGATTTTGACCGAAATAATATTGAATATATTGAATTCTGGCTGATGGACCCGTTTATCGACGGGCCGAATGGACGTGTATTGGACGGGGTATACAATCAAAACAATACTACCGGAGGAAAGCTGGTTTTTAACCTGGGAAGTATTTCGGAAGACGTAATGAAAGATGGCCGGCATGCCTTCGAGAATGGATTGCCCGCTGAGGGAGGTACAGAAAGTACCATCGAAAATGAATGGGGGATCGTTACAACTCAGCAGTTTCTTACGAATGCCTTTGATAATTCACCGGATTCCAGATCAAACCAGGATGTAGGGTTCGACGGGCTTCCAAGTACCGAAGAAGCAACATATGGGCCATATGATTCAATATTTACACAAAATTTGAACCTTTCACCTGCCGTAAGGGAGCAGGTGCTTCAAGATGCTGCCGCCGATGACTTTCAATACTATTTGGGGGGCGATCTGGATGCGGCAAATGCCAAAATTCTGGAGCGGTATAAAAGCTTTAACAGCCCTGAAAACAACTCGCCAGTAGCCAGCGCCTCCAGTAATTTTACCCCTTCAAGTACAAACCTTCCAAATAATGAGGACCTGAATAATGACAATACCCTGACTGATCTGGAAGAGTATTATGAATATGAAATTGATTTACGAAGGAATTCATTAAACCTTGATAACCCCTACATAGTGGATCAAATTACCGATAAAGGGACGGGTGAAGAGGTAAACTGGTACCTTTTCAGGGTTCCGATTAGAAAGCCCACCCGGAAGCAAGGCAATATAAATGGATTTAAGTCGATAAGGTTTATCCGAACTTACCTTACCGATTGGGTGCAGCCGGTTGTACTAAGAATGGTGAAATTTCAAATGGTCGGAAGCCAATGGAGGCGCTATGAAGAAAGCTTGTGGGAAAATGGTTTATACGAAGAGCAGGAAAACTACGATCCAAACTTTGTGATTGACGTAGTAAATATCGAAGAAAATGGCTCCGCATCAATTGATGAGAACAATGTGCAAAAAATACCATATGTGATTCCCCCGGGCATCAACCGTGACATCGATAACTCTTCACCTGTTTTCAGAAGGACCAACGAACAATCAATCCAGCTTTGCCTTGAGGACCTGAAAGACCGTGATGCAAGGGCCGTTTATAAAAACTTTAACGCTGACCTCGTAAATTACGGTAAGATCAAAATGTTTGTACATGCCCAGGAAAATGGCATGCCATTGGAAGATGGCGACGTTTCGGCTTTTATCAGGCTGGGTTCAGACCTCGAGGAAAATTTCTATGAGGTAGAGGTACCATTGAAAGTTACCAGGCCCGGAGCCTCCAGTCCAAGAGAGATATGGCCGGCCGAGAATGAAATTAATATTGATTTAAACGCACTTTATGCAGTTAAAAAGAAACGCGATAATCTGAATTTTGACAAATCGGTGTTATTTACCGATAGTGTAGGCCGGTATAAAGTATCGGTTTTCGGGGCCCCAAAACTAAGCACTTTACAATCCATTTTTCTGGGTGTGCGAAATCCGGGAACACCCGACGAAATGCCAAAATCGGCTTGTGTTTGGTTCAATGAATTGCGGGTGACTGACTTTGACCAGACAAAAGGCTGGGCAGCTAATGCTTACCTGAGCATGAATCTGGCAGATTTAGGAAATATTACTGCCTCTACACGCTATACCTCTGTTGGTTTCGGTGGTATTCAACAAAAAATTTCCCAAAGGACGCGGGAAGAAACTTTCGAATACGATGTTTCCACCAGTCTGAATATGGAAAAATTCATTCCGGGCAACCATGGACTGAAAATCCCATTATTTGCCAGCTATGAAGAACGGAAAATCACACCTTTCTTTGACCCTACCGATGATGACATACCACTGGAAGCGGCCCTTGAAGCAATAAACGATCCCGAGGAACGCGAAGAGTTTAAAAAGATTGTACAGGACAAAACGGTTAGGAGAAGTATCAACCTGGTAAATGTGCGCAAAACAAAAGTAAAAGAAGACGCCAAGCCTCACATTTACGATATTGAAAACCTATCGGTCACATATGCCTACAGCGATGTGACATCAAGTAATTATCAAATAGCTTCTTTTGAGGAAAGAAATTACCGCAGTTCGATTGCCTATAATTTTTCGCCGCCAACTAACTACCTCGAACCATTTAAAAACTCCAAAGCCCTTGATGCAAAATATCTTCAGCTTCTTAAAGATTTTAATTTAAGTTTTGCACCCAGTAATTTGCTGGTCCGCTGGGATCTGGACAGAAAATTTTCGCGTACGCAAATGAGGAATGGCGACTTATCTACTGTGGGTATTCAGCCCATGTGGTTGAAGTATTTTTATTTCAACAGGACATACGGGTTAAAATGGAACTTATCCAAGGGGCTTTCCATCGACTATAACGCAAGGGCCAACGCGGTGGTAGATGAACCGGAAGGCGATATAATTACTACCCGGCAACGCGATGAAATCATTGAAAATTTGCTGTCATTGGGCCGAATGCGGGATTTCAGCCAGGACATAAGGGTGAATTACCGTGTGCCTTTGGATAAAATCCCTTTGGTGAACTGGATGAGCGCTGATGCCCGGTATAGCACAGGTTATTTATGGAAAGCCGGTTCATATTCACCAATAGATTCCCTAAACCAACAGTTGGTTTTAGGAAATCAGATTCAAAACAACCGGGAATATGGTGTTACCGGAAAAATTGACTTTGTCAGGTTATACAATAAAAGCAAGTATTTAAAATCGATCAATTCTCCATCGCGAAGGAGAAGCCGGAGCAGGACCAGACCCGATGCTGCTGCTGCAGATACAACAGATGTGAAATTTGGCGAAACCAAAGCTGCGAAGGGCTTTATGCGCTTTTTAATGATGGTACGCAATATTAATGTCACCTATAACATCAGGGAGGCTACCCGACTACCCGGGTATTCACAACAATTGTTTTTGTTAGGAATGGATTCTACCTGGTCGGCGCCTGGTTGGAATTTTATTTTAGGCGCACAGGACCCGTCTATACGGCAAAGGGCCGCAAGTGAAGGATGGCTGGTAACGGACACCTTACTGAACACACCTTTTTCGCAACTCAGGACGTACGATTTACAAATACGATCTACCATAGAGCCCCTTAATGATTTAAGGATACAGGTAGATCTTAAAAAAAGCGCTACCGGAAATTATGAAGAAATATTTAGAGTAGACCCTGATAGTCCTGAATCGGCCACTGGAACCTACAGTGTTCAGGGTGTATCGCGCTCAGGCAGCTACAATATTTCATTTTCGATGCTACAAACCGCCTTTGAAGCATCGGATAATACCAGGAACTCCGGAACGTTTAACAAATTTGTTGAAAACAGGCAGATCATAAAAGACAGGTTGGGAAGCGAGTATGCCATCAATTCCCAGGACATTACGATTCCTGCCTTTATTGCGGCTTATTCGGGCAAAGATGCCAATACAATAGATTTAACGCCATTTCCCAGAATGCCCATTCCCAACTGGAGGCTTGACTACAGTGGTTTGGGAAAAATTGCCGGTTTTAAAGAAGTGTTTTCATCTTTTAACATCACGCATGGTTACCGTTCATCCTATGGGGTGAATAATTACACCAACTCGCAGGAATACCAGGAAAACATAGGGTTTGAAAACGGGCTTACCTTCATTCCACCACCAACCATCGCCAATGACAACGGCGAGCTAATTCCGGTTTTTCTTTTCGGACAGGTTACCTTACAGGAAGAGTTTTCACCCCTGATCGGCATTAACTTCCGTACAAAAAAACAATTAACAGCCAGGTTAGATTATAAAATCCAACGAAACCTGGCGCTTAATATTAATAACGCTCAAATCACGGAAGTTCGCAACAGGGATGTAAGCCTGGAAGTGGGCTATACAAAGTCGAAACTTAGATTGCCGTTCAAATCACAAGGCAGAGTGATCACATTGGATAACGATGTGACCTTTAAGCTGAATTTAACCATTCAGGAGAACCAGACTTTTCAGCGGAGAATAGATGAAGAAGACCAGGTGACCAATGGTAATATGAACTGGAGGCTTAGGCCCCAAGTCAATTATACCCTTAGTGACAGGCTGAATTTAAACATTTATTTTGAACGGCAGGTCAATAGTCCGAAAGTATCCAACCAATTTCCGAGATCTACCACATCGGCAGGGTTTCAGTTGCGCTTTAGTTTAGCACAATAATGTTGGGAGGTTTTAAAATGAAATGTATTTTTGAAAAAAACTATAGCACATGAATTTACCAGAAGAATTAAAGTACACTAAAGACCACGAATGGGTTAGAGTGGAAGGTAATGAAGCATACGTTGGCATCACTGATTTCGCACAAAGTGAATTGGGTGATATCGTATTTGTCGAAATCGAAACCGAGGGTGAAGAAATCGAACAAAATGAAGTTTTCGGAACGATTGAAGCTGTAAAAACGGTTTCAGATCTTTTCATGCCGGTCAGTGGAAAGGTATTGGAATTTAACAGCAGCCTTGAAGATTCTCCTGAAACAGTCAATTCTGATCCGTATGGAGAGGGATGGATGATCAAAATAAGCATGGATGATGCTTCACAGGTGGATGATTTGATGTCTGCTGCTGACTACAAAGAAATGATAGGACAATAATTTTCTGGCCCAAATGTTTTGGAGATTTAACCTGTTTACCATCATTTGGGCATCACTTATTGCAGCAGCAACGTTATTGCCTATTGGCCCAATTCCGGCTCAGGATATTTTATTGCCGGTAGATAAAATAATACATTCCATACTTTTTGCCATACTCATGTTTTTGAGCTGTGTAGGCTTTGCCAAGCAGTTTTCATTTACCAGTATGAAAAAACAACCGGTGCTTTATTCCGTTGTATGGATAGGAGGTTATGGTTTGATCATTGAACTTATTCAGGCCATTATGCCTTCAAGGGCTTTCGAACTGATGGACTTATTTGCCGATTTTACCGGATTGATTTTAGGATATATCGGCTTTTTCCTCATCTACAAATTAAAAATTTGATAGGCATCGTCTAAAAATATTTTGTATTATTGCAATTCCACCAGTGGTGGGTTCAAAAGAAATCAAAGAACAATAGATATGGAAATCAAAAAGTATCCTAAGGCAGACCTTACCAAAAAGTCAGGATTGTTCCTGAACATTGGATTGGTGATCAGTTTGGCTGTAGTTTTCGTAGCAATGGAATGGAAAACATTCGAAGATAACAGCGCTGTGAAAATGGCTGCCAACACCGACAACATGGAAGAGTTGATGGACGTTCCACAAACACAGCAACCCCCTCCACCACCACCAAAAGTTCAGCAACCTGAAATTATTGAGGTGCCTGATGAAGAAGAAATTGAAGAAGAGATCGAAGTAGACCTTGACGTGGAAATCACAGAGGAGACCGTTATTGAAGAAATCGTGATGGATGAAGCTCCTGAAGAAGAAAAAGCAGAAGAGATTTTCACAATCGTGGAAGATCAGCCAACTCCTGAAGGTGGTATGGCTGCATTTTATCAGTATGTACAGAAAAATCTTAAATACCCTGCTCAGGCGAGAAGAATGGGTATTGAAGGAAAAGTATTCGTACAGTTTGTAGTCGACAAAGACGGAACGATCCAGGATGTGAAGGCCGTGAAAGGCATAGGTGCAGGATGTGACGAGGAAGCCGTTAGGGTAATTAAGCAATCACCTAAGTGGAATCCTGGTAAACAAAGAGGTAGAGCAGTGAAAGTTCGGATGATCCTGCCTATCACATTTAAATTGGGATAAAAACATTCTCATAAAAGATTTATTAAAGCTGCTCATTGGGCAGCTTTTTTATTGACTAATGTTCTGCACCCCGCTTCCAAATCAATTATCCAGCGAAATACGTCACTCAGGCCGTTGAATGGAGTTTAAAGTCCAACTAAACCAGTGTTTTTTTCGTTTATATAAGTAGAGAACACTATTGGCATTGTAATGATTTATTGGAGCAATGCTTGTTGAGAACCTGAAAATCAGGTTCTATTCCGCTCTTTTTGAAATGTTGGACTTTATAAGCGGTAGCCATGAAAGCAAGTAAAAAACACCCTAAGGCTGCACGCAGAGAAAATCTCCCTGCTGACAAGCGAAATGTGCCTAAAGGAACTAATCCTTCATCTGCAAATACCACAGGCACTCTGTCAAATGACCATATTCATCAACAGATAGTTTTAAATGATCTCATTCAGATCAAGAAGAAAAAATATAAGTGGAACAAAAATGCGAACCTGCTCATAAGCAGCATAAGCATTTGTTTGAGTTTACTTATCGTTATTTTAATGTTTGAGTGGAGATTTTATGAAAGCGAAAGCGATGTTCAAATGAAATCAGATACCGAGCAGTTTGAAGACTTGCTCGATGTACCTCAAACCGCTCAACCCGCACCACCTCCACCTCAGGTGTCAAATGTACAAGTAGTGGAAGTTTCGGACGAAGAGATGATCGAAGAGATAGAAGTCAGTTTTGATATTGAAATCACGGAAGAAACAAAGGTCGAAGAAGCTGTTACTACTGAGATTGAAACTTCTGAGCCTGAAGAAGAAATAGCAGATGAGATCTTCACAATTGTTGAAGAGCAACCTTCTCCTATCGGAGGTATGAAAGCATTTTATACTTACGTTTCAGAAAATTTAAAATACCCTGTTAAAGCTTCGAGAATGGACATACAGGGAAGGGTATTTGTACAGTTTGTTGTAGAAAAGGATGGGTCACTCACCGATATACAGGTGGTAAAAGGAATAGGCGCTGGCTGTGATGAAGAAGCAGTTCGTGTTATAAAAAATGCGCCTAGGTGGGAACCCGGAAAGCAAAGAGGCAGACCGGTAAGGGTTAAAATGATATTGCCAATAGTGTTCAAACTGTATGAAAGGTAATACTATTCGTTTCGGGTTCCTTAGGGCCAGCCAATCGGTTGGCCCTTTTTGATAGTATACCATTGGCAAGTAAAACTTATTAAATGCTGTGAAATGATTTAAGGAAAACTATTTTCATATCCACGGGTTATTCAAAAAAAATGAGTCATGTCCGAACTTACCGAGACCCAAAACATCGACCAGACTGATCAATTAAGTAGCTTTAGAAAGCTCTTTTTATATCCTCAAGGTAAAATTTACTTTTGCGGCAACTCACTCGGGCTGCAACCAAAAAGCGCAAGGGGTTTTATAGAAAAAGAGATGAAAAAATGGGCTGAGATGGCAGTGGAAGGTCATTTTGCATCACCCGAGCCATGGGTTGAAATTCACAAGCGCGCCAAACCCGTCCTGCAAAAACTTCTTGGCGCAAATGAGCTCGAAGTTTCACCAATGAACAGCCTAACCAACGATCTCCACTTTATGCTTTGGTCTTTTTACCGGCCGAAAGGAAAACGGAATAAAATTTTGATAGAAAGAGGCGCTTTCCCTTCTGATGCCTATGCAGTGGATGCGCATGCCCAATATCATGGGCTGGATCCCGATGAGGTGATCATAGAAATAGCCCCAGGGCAAAAAAATGAATTGTTGGATGATCAAAGAATAGTTGAAAAAATATACGAGCTGGGCGATGAGTTGGCTATGGTCATGTTTCCGGGTGTACAATACTACACAGGTCAATTTTTTGATCTCAGGGAAATATCGGCTGCGGCTCACCGGGTTGGTGCATATGCCTGCTTTGATTTGGCCCATGCCATCGGCAATGTACCTTTGAATCTTCACGATTGGGGTGTGGATGCTGCTGTATGGTGCACTTACAAATATTTAAACTCCGGTCCCGGTGCGGTAGCAGGTATGTTTGTGCACGATAAGTATGCTCATGATGAGTCCATAACACGGCCTGCAGGTTGGTGGGG
>DNTA01000329.1 GCA_003500135.1 Cytophagales bacterium
GAAATAAACAAAAGAGAATGTAAAAATTTAATAGTAGATCTACGGAATAATGGAGGCGGAAATGATTCGTTCAGCGACTACCTCATATCTTATTTTGCGGACCAACCCTTTAAATGGAACTCCAGTTTCACTTTGAAAACCAGTGCATTTCTCAAAGAACATGTAAGACAGCACTACGACACTACCGAAGTATTCTGGCAGGAAGTTCTTGCCCATGAAAACGGCGAAGTATATCCATATACATTTGAAGAATATGCTCCCCAGCCCCAAAAAAATCGATTTGAAGGAGAGGTGTTTGTGCTCATTAACCGGCAGTCGCATTCTCAATCCACGGTGGCAGCTGCCCAGATCAAAGACTATAAATTTGGAACAATTGTAGGAGAAGAAACCGCCGAGTACCCAACCTTATATGCTTCACAATTCCAATTTAACCTGCCCAATACGGGAATCCCCGTTAAAGTATCCAAAGGTTACATTGTACGAGTAAATGGCAACAAGGAAGATAAGGGCTTAGTGCCGGATGTTTTCATTAAGGACCACTTGCTGGACGAAAATGATGAGATTTTAACAGGCCTGCTGGAGCAACTGGGAGAAAAGCCAAAATAGCAAACCGTATTTATAATTATAAAACTGCACCAGGTGCTTTTAACCATTTCTTGTAGAAAAATTTGCACAATTTGTTAAAGAATTCCACTTGAGCATGCTGGCCAAATCCCATTGTACTGCATAAAAACCGTTTTAACCTTTGATTTGAATGCTTTGTAGGCCATGGCACAAAATTTTCACTCTTACAGGCAAACCAAACAAAAGAGACAATTATGAGATATCTGAAATTATTAAGTATATCACTTGCAGCGCTATTCTTCACATGGAGTGCATTTGCGCAGGATGACATAATAGTAAATTCAGATAAGGATTTGAATGCAGATTTTGAAGAGATAGAAACTTACTACTGGTCAACACATGCACTCAATGAAGACACCGAATTCACCCTGAACGATGCACTAATGAAAAGTGAGCTCAGGGAAGCTATCAACCAGGAAATGGATGCCAAGGGCTATGAATTGAGCAAGGAAAATCCTGATGTAATTTTAAACTTCCGTGTATTCGAAAAACCAACCGATTTTAAAGGCTATGAAAATGTATACATGGACGAAAATTACTGGTCGAGCATGGAGCTTAGGAAAGATATGATCGGTATTAAACCTCTTGCAGAGATAAGAACTACTGACAATGCAAGAGAGTACAATTTAAAAGAAGGCACCCTGTTGGTCGACTTCGTTAGTACAAATGACCATACACTCGTATGGCAAGGTTATGTGTCGGGTGTGATGGACGATAATTTCTGGAACGAAGGTGATGCTGATATTAATAGAGCCGTAGAGCTTATATTTGACGAATATCAGTTCGATGCTTTCTAAAAAAATAATTTAACTATTTACAAATGGGCTGCATGTTTGCGCATGCGGCTTTTTTTCTGTTTTGATAACTAAAACATACTATCGTTTTTATTGTTATTGTATAACATCACCACACCGCCTCCTGAATGAATAATCAGATTAAAAGGGTATTGATAAAAACCGGCAAAATAGCCGCATGGATTGTGGGGTCCATCGTTTTATTTTTGCTTTTGCTTTCTCTTTTAATTGCTACGCCTTATGTCCAAAACAAAATTATTAATCGTGCTCAAACTTTTTTTAATGATAAAACCGGACGTAAACTTGAAATAGATCACATCTATCTGAAATTTCCTAAGACTGTCAATATCCAGGGTTTGTACGTGGAAGATCAATACGGCGACACACTGGCCTACATGGGTTATCTGGATGTAAATGTAGCCATGTTGCAACTTTTACAAAATAAGATTGATGTCCAAAAAATAGATCTCGATAATTTCAGAGGTCGGTTGATCCAAAAAAATGATACCAGCGGATTTAACTTTCAATATATCATCGATTCCTTTAGTAGTCCGAAAAAGGAGCAAAAAGAAAACTCCACGGAATGGTCATTTGGACTGAATACGCTTGAGATGAGTGAAATATCATTTCTGATGAAAGACAATACATCCGGACTGGAAATGACAACTCAATTAAAAACACTCACCATTGATATGAATGATTTGAATCTCAACTCCATGATTTTTGGCGCTGATGAGATTATAGTCGATGGCCTGAAATACAAACTGAATATTGAAGACAGCAAAAGTGATAATGCTGTCAGTACCAACAACGATAGCTCCTCTTACATATCCATTGCCACAGATCTATTAGAGATTCATCATTCTCAAGTAGACATACAACAGGCAGAAGCTAACTACAAAGCCAATATTGGATTTCTGGAACTTGAAGAAGCCCGTTTAAATACAAAAGGACAAAACATTGATTTGGGATCATTAAACTCAAAAAACTGCCAATATATGGTAAAACTTCCAGCTCCTGACACAACAGATGCTCCACCAGATAATGATTCAGGTGCGGGTATTCCCTGGAAAATTAATGTGGATAAGATAGCACTTGACGACTACCGTGTTACCTATTCGATAAATGATACTACCAATACCAATGGTCCGATAGACCCTGGAAATATTGACCTCAAAAACCTGCAAGTTAGCCTGGAGAATATTTCCCTGAATGAACAGGTAATGGCGGCGAATGTGAATCAATTGGCATTTTTAGAACAGAATAGTGGGATTAGTTTGAATGAACTAAAAGGGGAATTTAAAAAAGAAGGGAATCAATACGATTTGAATGATTTCAAGATTTCTGCATTGAACACAGAATTAAATTTTTCAACCAATATCAATTTGAAAGACAGCTTTCCCGAATTTTCTGTTGATATAACAAGCGCCGTCATTACTCCGCAGGACCTTAAATTATTTGTACCCGCAATCGACACTTTTCCCGCTTATGACAATTGGCCGAAAATAAATTTATTGGCTTCCATTTCCGGCAATGCAGACAGTGTAAATGTCGATACATTGAATGCTGCATTTTACAAGAGTAATATCCGGTTAACAGGCGGGATCAAGCATTATTTAGACAGTCAAAAAATACATTGGGATTTACCTCAATTAAAAGTCCTGTTGCGAAAGCAAGACCTGGCATTTTTAGAAAAAGATTCGGTTTTTCCCCAAGATTTGGTAATACCGGAGCGTACCGAAATCAACATTGAAAGCAAAGGAAGCATGAAGCAGGCTTCTTTAAAAGCGAAAGTGTACACCACACAAGGCACCATAAATACAGAGGCATCGGTCAATTACGATACCCTCATTGGGGAGTATCAAATTAATGCCACAGTAGCCACTGACCAACTCAGGCCCAACCAGGTTTTAACGTCATTACCCGTCGACACGACTACCCTTGAATTACAGCTTGCAGGCTTTTGGCAAGATTCTACAAGTGCTTTGGCCAATATTGATTTAAAGGTACAAAAATGCCATTTCAATCAATACAGCTACCAAAACCTACAACTGGATGGTGAAGCTACACTAAACTCATTCAGTGGAAAACTGCACTATGAAGATGAAAATCTGGAACTGACCTATGCGGGGAATACCGACTTTTCAGATAGTCTTAAACACTTCGATTTTAAGATCGATATACCCAAAGCAGATTTACAGGCATTGCATTTTACAGACATACCTTTTAAATGCAGGGGCAATATCGATAGTAAAATGACCCTTGTAAATGAAAAGGTATTGGCCGGTCTTGTTGAACTAAAAGATGTATCATTAGTCAAAAACAATAAATATTATGTCATTAGTAACCTTTCCCTTCAAGCGGATACCACCGGACTTGAAAATACACTAAGCCTCAATTCCGATATACTTGATTTTCGGTTTACCGGTAATATTGCTCTGCTCGAAGCACCGGAAATATTTGGCGAGCTGGCTAACTATTATGTCAAATCTGATTCAGCCCGGCAAAACAACAACTTATTTAACAGCTCCGATTATTTTTCCTTCAGTCTCGACCTCAAGGATACAGAAATTTTAAAAGACATCTTCCTGACAGATTTGAAAACCCTGAATATCAATCAATTTACGGGATCATTTAATGGTGATTCATCTTTATTAAAACTCAATATCGAAATTCCCAAACTCAGCTATGCCAATTACACCATTGATTCACTGGATTGGAAAATTCAAAATAAGGAAAAAGCGATTAAGGGGAATCTGAATATTGCGGCATTGTCCATGGGAAATATTTCAATAAAAGACTTTTTGCTTAACTCTATTTATCGAAATGATAGTTTGTTGCTCAACACTTCGATTCAAAGTTCGGATAGTATTTCGCGTTACAGGATCAACACTGCCGTTGTACGACAGGATGATTTCACAAGGCTTTTTGTACTGGATTCTCTAATTCTTAATAAAAACACATGGAGGCCTGCTGAAAATTCATATGTTCAGATCGGCCCCGTTTTTTGGCTCGACAGCCTGATATTGCAACGAAAAGAACAGTCCATCTCATTTAATTCGTCTCAATCCAGCCAGGATACGCTGCACGAGATAAGCATAAAAAACCTGAACCTCACTCAATTCAACTCCGGTAAGGACAGCCTGAAAAAGGTCACGGGAAACCTGAATTCGACTTTACAACTTTCTTCAAACCCAGGGGGTCAGGCACAAATAAACGGCAACCTCGATATCGATAATTTGGCCTATGGTGATAATAACCTCGGCAAACTTAATGCATCCATCAAATCAATTGAAGAAGCACTCGACATTGCCCTCAACATCGCCGGAGTTGATAATGATATTTCAATTGAGGGCTCAATTGCTACAAAAGAACAGACTGAATTTGATTTGAAGGCCGATCTGCAAAGATTTCAGGTGAATGTCCTACAACCTTTACTTACCGAAACGCTCGATGAGCTTCATGGTGTGATTACAGGGAAATTTGATATAAAAGGTACTGTAGAGCAGCCTGATATTAATGGTCAGCTCAATTTTAAAAATATTTCCTTCCAGCCCACATTGACTGGTGTTCCTTATCAAATCGAACAGGATAAAATGAGTTTTAAACGCAACCGTTTTGTTTTTGATGATTTTAAAATAAAGGATAAGGATGAAAATAGCGCCACCTTAAAAGGATTTGTCGAATTTGATGACATTAATACGCTTAGATACCAGATTGACTTAAATACCAAATCCTTTCTGGTCGTTGACAAAAAGCCATCGAGACAGGATGATTTTTATGGAACAGCAAGGCTTAGTAGCGACGCGAAAATACGAGGTGACAGTGAATTGATAAAAATCCAGGCTAACCTTAATGTTGATAACCAATCAGATCTTACCTATATTCTTCCGCAAAGCAACAGGGAAGCTGCCAATCGGCAAAACATTGTAAGGTTTGTTGACAAGGATATACAAAAGGATCCTTTCTTTGAAAATGTGAATTTTGTAGATACTGTAGCCACCGAAATTCAGGATATTGCCGTAAATGCGAATATTTCTATTACACCTGAAAGTAAGTTATCCATCGTAATAGATCCAAATAATGGTGATCAGCTCAATCTTCGAGGTGAAGCCAATTTGGTATTCGAACTAACCCCTGCTGGTGATATTAACCTCACCGGGCGATATACGATTGATGAAGGAAACTATAAGCTAAATTTTTATCAACTCGTAAAACGCGAGTTTAAAATAGATAAAGGCAGCACACTACTATGGAAGGGAGATCCTCTCAATGCAGAGGTAGACATCACAGCGATCTATGAAATGAAATCGTCTCCGCCGGTAGGTAACAGCAATGCACCGGTAAGGTTTCAGGTGGTACTGAGCCTGGAAAATGAACTGCTGGACCCTGAGATCAACTTTAAAATAGATGCACCCGAAGAAGTAAAACAAAGAAATCCGGAATTGTATGTATGGCTGCAAAATGTAAACAGTACGGAGACTGAACAAAACATGCAGGCTTTCTCAATGCTTGTTTTCCAGAGTTTTGCTAACACGGGCAGTGGGAATTTTAATATCGAGGGAACTGCAAGAAGCAGTGTGAGCCAAATCCTGACCCAGCAGCTCAATGCACTTGGAAGTAAATTGGAGGGAGTTGAATTGAGTTTCGATGTAGAAAGTTATCAGACCTACAACAATCAGGAGCAGTCGGGGCGTACAGATGTGCAACTCGGTGTTGCCAAGTCATTTATGAATGACCGAATTTCAGTAAAGGTTTCCGGTAATGTAAATGTGGAAGGTGCCGAAAGAAGTCAGGACCTTTCAGATTATGCCGGTGATTTAATTATTGAATACAAACTAACACCTAACGGACAATATAGGATTGAAGGGTTCCGGGTAAATAACTATGATGGTCTAACGCAAGGTGAAATCACTGAAACAGGTGTTGGGTTCATTTTAGTAAAGGAATATTCCACTTTAAAGGAGCTTTTTAATTTTTCGAATGAAGATTGATGAAGCGTTTGTTTATAACATATAGCTCTATTTTTGTGGTATTAGCCTTGTTACTAAACAGTTGCGCAGGTACAAAAAACCTGGCCGAAGGCGAAAAACTTTATGTTGGTGCCGATATAGACCTCAATACTTCCCCTGACTTTCATAATAATAAACCGATAAAACGCGACCTGGAGGAATTTCTACAACCGGAACCAAACACTTCTGTTTTGGGGATGAGGCCTACCGTATGGGTTTACCAAAGTGTTAAAAAACCAAAAAAAGATAAAGGCCTGAAATACTGGCTGAAGTACAAACTGGGCGAACCACCAGTGTTATTTGACAGGAATGACGTGTCGAAAACCAAAAATAGCTTGAAGGAAAGTGCGATTAACAATGGGTTTTTCAATGCTACGGTTCAAAGCGATGTTCATTTTAAAAAACGAAAGGCAAGTGTCAACTACCGGGTGGATGCTGGTAAGCCCTTCCTTTTACAAAAAATAGAATACCCTAAACCCAATAACAATATCAAGCGTCTGATTGACTCATTAAAACAAAGCTCCATATTGCAAAAAGGTGCCAGGTTCGATTTAGAAAATCTCGCCAAAGAAAGGAACAGGATTGAACTGGAACTAAAAAATAATGGGTATTATTTGTTTGACGATTCTTATCTCATCTTCGAGGCCGACACTACTGTAGGAAATCACCAGGTAGACTTGTTTTTGACCTTTGCCAAAAATATTCCTAAAAATGCCCTTAAAAAGTATAGAATGGACAATGTAACCATTTATACCAATTTCGAAAATCGCGAAGACACTACCAACCGGTCAGAATATACTACGGCTGATAGTTTGAAGATCAAAACGGAAACTAACTACATCAAACACGAAGTTTTAAACGATCAGATCAAGCTAAAATCAGGTGACCTATATCAAAAGTCGAAACACGATGTGACGGTTAACCGTCTGGTAGGGCTTAACATTTTTAAGTTTGTCAATCTCGACTTTTCGCCAAAAAGAAATAGTCAGGAGCTCGATTTGGAAATTAAACTCGCTCCCTACAAAAAGAAATCGATAAGGGCTGAATTGGAACTTGTCACCAAATCGGATAATTTTTCCGGCCCCCGATTGAGTGTTTCATTCAGAAATAGAAATGCTTTCCGCGGAGCAGAAACATTAGATCTTACCATAAGCGGTGGTTTTGAGACACAATTTTATGGTGCCAATCAATTTTCGAGAAATTCCTATGAGTTTGGCATCGAACCTTCATTGACCTTTCCGAGGTTTCTTTTACCCTTCAATTTAGAAGGCTTAAAAAATCGCTATGTACCTAAAACCAGGATCAGAACAGCCTACAGATTCTTACACCGAGTCGATTTTTTTGAAATGAATTCCCTGGAACTTGGTCTGGGTTATCTTTGGAGTGAAACACTTACAAAATCGCATGAACTTTATCCGATCAACATAAACTTCCTCGATCTTTCCAATACCACGCAGGAGTTTGACGAATCACTAGAAAACAATCCTATTTTGCGTCAAAGCTATGAAGAACAGTTTATACTGGGCTCTTTTTACAAATATGCCATCAATACACGGTCGAGAAAAGACCCTAACCGATATAATAATTACTATTTTCAGGCTAAAGCCGACGTATCAGGAAATATTGCCCATATGTTACAATCGGCATTCGACAACAAATCAGACGAGTCGGGTAATGACAAGCAATATAAAATTGCAGGCCTGCCCTACTCTCAATACGTACGAGGGGAAATTGATTTCAGATATTTCAGGAAACTGGATGAAAACAATAAACTGGCTACCCGCTTTATTACAGGTGTGGGCTATGCTTTTGGGAACTCCAACACCCTACCCTATATAAAACAGTTTTCAATTGGCGGATCGAGTAGTATTCGTGCTTTCCCGGCCCGATCACTAGGTCCTGGATCATACGCACCCAACGACACCTTAGCTCAAATTGATCAAACGGCGGATATAAAAATTGAAACAAATCTGGAATATCGGTTTAGAATTATTGAACAAATTTGGGGCGCCGTATTTGCTGATGCCGGTAATATCTGGACCATACGAGAAGATGAAAACCGGCCAGGAAGTAGGTTTGCATTTGATAGATTCATAGATGAATTTGCAGTTGGGACCGGCCTTGGTTTGCGCTATGATGCGACTTATTTCGTTTTCAGGCTAGATGTTGCCTTTCCGCTCAGGGTACCTTCCCGACCTCCCGGAGATAGATGGGTAGTTGATGGGATTGCTTTAAACAAAAAAGAATGGCGACAGGGAAATTTGATTTTCAATATCGCCATTGGTTATCCTTTTTAAGGATTTTTAAAGCGCTTTATCAACTTTTTCGAGCTTCAATACATTCATCGGGTTGGTTTCCATACCGGTAATGTTATTATGGTAAAGGCGTAGTACTTCATCATAGTACAAAACAATTACTGGGCAATCATCAATAATGATATTCTCCATTTGTTTGTAAAGTCCATACCTCACCGAATCCTCATATTCCATTCGTGCATTCATATACATCCCATCAAAATTTGGGTTGGAGTACCTCGTTTTGTTAGGGCCCTTAGGTGCAAAATGTTTGCTGTAAAAGCAGGTCAGGTAGTTCTCGGCGTCGGTGTAGTCGCCCAGCCAGCTACCCCTAAAAATATTTACCCGGCCATTATCGACCATTTCCTGATGCACCGGAGCAGGATTGCTTTCTATTTTGACATCAACACCTATTTGCGACCATTGCTTCTGAACGTACTCCATTATCTCCTTGTACTGCTGCGAAGTATATAAAGTGATCGGTGGGATTTTTTTACCTCCCGGGCCAAAACCCGATTCGATTAAAAGGGCCTCTGCCTTCGCCCGATCGAAGCCGTAACCCTCCACGTCGTCCTGATCCCAGGCAACTAATGGTGGTGGTACCAGTCCCTTATCAGCCGGAATACCAAGGTTGTTCAATAGAAATTTGACCAGTTCTTCCTTATTGATCGCATAGATCAGCGCCATCCTGAATTTATTGTTCAAAAACGGATGGTCTTTATTATCGTACAATTCAGGATCAACTACAATGCCGATATACTCGGTATTGAGATAAGGCAATTTCTGGACCTTGAACTGTCCAACAAATTCATCCCTGATTTCTCCGTCTTTTTTAAGTAGTTGATCAGCAAAAGTAGCCTGTATACCCGACATAAAGTCCAGTTTTTGCTGTTGGAAAGCCAGGAACTCCTGGTTCTTATCCGGAATAAAAGAAACCTGGACAGCATCGAGGTACGGTAGGCGGTTACCGTCCTTGTCGTATTTCCAATAGTTATCGTTTTTAACCAGCGTAAGACTATTGCCTTCGTACCATGATTTAAACCTAAATGGTCCTGAGCCAACAGGGTTGGCCCTAAAATCTTCGCCATATTTAATCACTGCCTCCCGGGGCACAATGTAGGTATAGGGCATTGCCAAAATATCGAGGAAAGGCCCGAAAGGTTTGGACAGTTTGATCACTACTGTGGTCAGGTCGGGTGCAGTGATCCATTCAGGATCAATTTCACCGTTAGACAACTTTTTAGCTTTATCCATAAATACCCATGCTCCGGTGCATTGCGTAGCCGGATCAAGTAATCTTTTAAAACTGTAAACTACATCCTTAGAGGTAAGCCCCCTGCCACGGCCATTGGGAAAACAAGGGTCATCGTGAAAATATACCCCTCTCTTAATTTTTATTTTATATTC
>DNTA01000197.1 GCA_003500135.1 Cytophagales bacterium
TTAAACTTTAAACTTTAAACTAATACGCTCTTACCAGCTTGCCTTCCATAAAGTTGACAAAGGCTTTATTCACCACCCGGTTGCCGCCCGGTGTCGGGTAATTTCCGGTAAAGTACCAGTCGCCGAGGTGCATCGGACATGCTTTGTGCAGGTTGTCCACGGTTTGATACACCACCTGCACCTCTGCTTCGATATCGTCAGGTGTGACGATCCTTGCAATTTCGTTAGACACTTCCTCGTAGGTGAATGGCTCAAAGATCTCCTTTACATGGTTCACCGGCACTTCATCATTTTCGCTGGCTCGGCATTTTTCGTACACCTCATCCAAAAGGGTTTCCATGCCCTTTTTCTTTATCAAACTTAACACGGCACGGAAGGCCACAAAGTCCTTGAATTTAGACATGTCGATGCCATAGCAATCCGGGAAGCGGATCTGAGGCGCTGAGGATACAATAACGATCTTTTTAGGGTCGATGGTGTCGAGCAAACGAAGGATACTTTTCTCCAGGGTAGTCCCGCGTACAATGGAATCGTCGAGTACCACAATGGTATCTACTTTTTTTCGGATCACCTCATAGGTGGTATCGTAGACGTGTGCCACCATATCATCCCTGTGTTCGTCGTCGGTAATGAACGTGCGCATTTTCACATCCTTGGTGACAAGTTTTTCTACGCGAGGCCTGAAATCGAGGATGTCTTCAGGCTTGTCGAGTGTGGGTTTACCATCGAGCAGGTACTCCTTGCGCTTTTTGGCCAGATACTCTTCCAGGCCCTGCACCATACCTAAAAAGGCCGTCTCTGCCGTATTGGGGATGTATGAGAACACACTGTTTTTCAGGTCGAAGTTGATCGACTCCAGGATTTTGGGCACCAAAAGCTTTCCAAGCATTTTGCGCTCCTGATAGATATCCGGGTCGGAGCCGCGGCTGAAATAAATCCTTTCGAAGCTACACGATTTCTTTTCCAGCGGTTCCAGTATTTTGCGTTCCGCATAATCACCTGCTTTGTTGACGATCAATCCGTGGCCTGGCTTTATTTCGTTTATTTCGTTGAACTCAATGCCAAAAGCAGTCTTAATTGGCGGTTTTTCCGAGGCTACCACGATTACCTCTTCATCGGCATAGTAGTAAGCCGGCCTTATTCCGGCAGGGTCCCGCACTACAAAACTGGATCCATTGCCGGTGATCCCGGCCATGGCATAACCGCCATCAAAATCTTTGCATGAGCGTTGCAAAACACGCCCCAGGTCGAGCTCGGTTTCAATGATTTCGCTGACCTCCTGTTTAGTGTAGTCACCTTTATATTTATCGAAAAGCTCCTGCACCTCCAGGTCGAGGAAGTGGCCGATCTTTTCCATGACTGTAACGGTATCCGTCTTTTCTTTCGGGCTTTGCCCCAGGTTGACCAGCACATCGAAGAGGTCGTCCACATTGGTCATATTGAAGTTACCGGCTACGGCGAGGTTCCTGCTGCGCCAGTTATTTTGCCTGAGCATGGGGTGGCATTGCTCCAGGGTGTTGCTGCCATGGGTGCCATAGCGCAAATGCCCCAGCCACACTTCGCCGGTAAAAGCTACATTGCTTTTGAGCCACCTGGCGTTGTGGTATTCATCTGCAAAGCTTTTCCTTGCCTTCTTGTATTTCTTGCTGATCTTTTCAAAAATCGATTGGATAGGCTTGGCGTCGATGCTGCGGTACCGGCTGATATAGCGTACACCCGGTTCGGTATTGATTTTAACATTAACCACTCCGGCGCCGTCCTGACCGCGGTTATGTTGCTTTTCCATTAGCAGGTATAACTTTTTCATGGCCCAGGAATGGCTGCCATATTTGTCGATGTAGTACTGCAGTGGCTTACGCAATCTGATGAAAGCAATACCACACTCGTGCTTGATAAAATCGCTCATACTAAATTCCCCTTAAAATGCAAAGTTAATACATTGTAATGGCTATGTGAAGAATTTGATTGGTTAAGAAAACGACATTTTTCTATTTTTCGACAAAAACCCACATTAGGGCCAGTTAACCAAAGTTTTGGGCATTAATAATATTATGAAGGCAATTCAAATATCGGTAACTTTTTTAATCCATACCGTGCATTTTTCGGGTCGAGCAGATCCCGGTTGGCTTCGATAAATGCATTACGGTCTTTTACAAAGCCATCATAATGAACGCGTTGCAGCAATATCATACCGTTTTTGGCATTGATATCCTCAACCAGCTCTTTCATCAAGCCAAATTTTTCGTATTCAGGATGCCCCTCCGCATATTCGGTCAGCTGTCGAGTTAAGGTTAACGTAGCAGAATCGTATCGGTCAATCCCATCGGAATCCACCAGTCCGAGCTGTGTGTAGCGCATATCCTGTAGTGTTTTGATCTTTTGCATGTATGCCTTGTATTCGGCCGAATCGAAATTACCGGTGTAGGCCACCTCTAAAAGCAATCTTTTCATAAACGCATGCTTTTCATCATCATCGGCAATCATTTCCTGCCATGCATTTGCCACACTATCGTTCATTACCTGTAGCTGCTGATGTAGTGAGTCGGTGGATACTTTTTGACGTTGAGCTGTTTTTTTGCAGGCTGTCCACCAAAAGGCGGAGGCAAATAAGGTCAACAAGAAGAAAATACTAACTTTGCGCATAGGAATAAGCTTTTTTGAAGTATGGAATTACGAAAAAAAATCGTTGAATATAAAACCCCAAAAGATTTTTGGCAAAAAATAGTTCGCTTCGCCTATCTGTCGTTCGGTATACCGCTGGTGGCTTTCATATTTGTGTACCTTGAGTGGGAAAGTGAAAACCTGTCACCTTATTTTGCAGGCGATACGCTGAATATAGTAGGCGGGTTATTCCTTACAGCTTCCATCTATTTTGGCGCTGAAGCGCTTCGAAGGGCGGCCTTTTATCGAAGGGAAGCGCGAAAGGAAGAGAAAATGCAGCGCAAACTGAATATTTACCTGGAAGGCGCCACACAAAAATACAAATACCTGTTTTTTTCAGCCGTCACGGTAACGGCCTCCCTGTTCATCACTAACCTCCTCATTTTCCCGATCACTTTTGCCGCCCTGATTATCATATATTCCATCGGCGCCCCTACACTGCCCAATATAGCGCATGACCTGGGGCTGAAAGACCAGCGCAAAAAAGATTTTATGCGAAATGTGCCGTTTGCAGGTGATGAAAATTCCTTTAATGAAAACAACTAGGACAAAATCCATCTGATAGGCCATAAGAAAAGTAGATTTTGATCACCATGCCATCCCTAATTACTTTTTACAAGTTCCGAAGGCGTCATGCCGGTGAGTTGCTTGACAATTCGGTTGAATGAGGCTTTGGAATTGAAACCACTTTCGCTGGCCACGCCAAAAAGAGTTAGATTTTTACTTTCCGGCAGCTTTACAATTTCTTTGAAATGCGCCACTCTTTTCTCATTTACATACTGGAAAAATGTTTTGTCGTACATGTCATTGATCACAGCAGAAACGAGATAACTCTTTTCCCCGATGTGTGCGGCCAATTCATTCAGGCTGAGCTCCGGATTGAGGTATAAATGATCTTCCTCCATGGCCTTTTCAAGTTTCGCCCTGATATCCTTTTCCTGTTCATCTGATACCAGCTTGCGCTTTAACTCAACATTGGCCTTATCTTCAACGATCAGACTGCTGTAATCAGGGTATTCCCGAAACACGTCGGTGTGCCGAATTCCGTAAATGAATAAATATATCAGGCTTCCTGTGGCGATCACAAACATAAGGTCGTCATATTTCATATACACTTTCATTTCAGTGCCAAATGAAAGGATATTGCCTACAAAAGCACCAATAGCAATGACAACAAAGAACTGGATGAGCTTTCTGAACCAAAGCAGCTGAAGTACATCGGACTGGTGTGAGAAATATTTTTTCAGGTTTTTTCGGTGTACTTTGAATTCCTTCCAGATCAAATAGATAAATACAAAATGGAAACTTACCTTAACCAGGTTGAGCCACCACAATACCTTTCGGAATTCGCCTTCCATCCAAATGGCAAACTTCTCATCCTTCAGATTATCATCGAGAAGGATAAATGGAATATTGATGAGGAAATAAATTATGAAAGGCAAAAGGAACACCCAGTACCTTTTCAGAATGTTGCCTTTTCGACCGGTCAACGACAGAAAGTAATAGTAAAAAAGCGGGCCATAAAGGAAAGAAAACGAGGAGGTAAGCCCTACCAAATGCGGATACCAGTTGATTTCTTTGTAGTAGAACCTCGTCAGATCAATTGCCATGTGTAGAAAGAAGACTGTAAATATGGCAATGAGATAATATTCTGACTTGGATTTATTTTTTTTGAAAGCCGTCAGAATGACAATCATTATACAAACCAATGCAAATGAACTCGCTAAAACAGTGTAGAATATAGGCATGTTGACATTTACATTAAAAATGCCGCTTTAAAGGCAATTACTCAAGTTTTAAGCATAAAAAATTAATTTCCGGAAATCGAAAAAAAAGCCCCATCGATTTTATCGACAGGGCCAAATGGTCTTTTTTAAACATTTCGATCTGTGTCAAACCCTTCCAGGTATTCCGCTACCCGTTTTACGAAAAGGCCTCCCAAAGCCCCGTCAATCACACGGTGGTCGTAGGAATGTGAAAGGATCATTTTATGCCTGATGCCGATCAGATCGCCGTCTGGTGTTTCAATAACAGCTGGTTTTTTGCGAATAGCGCCCAATGCCAAAATGCCTACCTGTGGCAAGGGTATGATTGGCGTACCCATGATACTGCCAAATGAACCGACATTGGATACCGAATAGGTGGCGCCACTTAAATCATCGGCGGTAAGTTTATTGTTGCGGGCCCGCTCGGCCAGATCATTGACCTGTTTGGTAAGGCCCACAAGATTGAGCTGATCGGCATTTTTGATTACCGGTACAATGAGGTTATAATTTGGTAGTGCGACGGCCATACCGATATTTACGTTTTTCTTGCGAATGATCTTCTCGCCATCTACCGCTGCGTTCATGCCCGGATAGTCATGCAATGCCTGTATTATGGCCTCCATGAATATCGGTGTGAATGTGAGCTTTTCTCCATGCTTTTTCAGGAAATCATCTTTCACCTTACTGCGCCACTTGACTACGTTGGTGAGGTCGGCCTCGACGAATGACTGCACATGGGCTGCCGTATGTTTCGACTGGATCATACGCTCGGCAATGATCTTTCTCATGCGGTCCATCTCAACAATCTCGTCGCCCGTCTCAGCGCTCACCGGCACAGGAACTGGTTTCGGGCGTGCCTTTTCGGCAGGCGCCTTTTTAAGAGCCGCAGCGCTACGGCCTTTCAGGTAAGCCATGATGTCCTGCTTGGTTACACGGCCTTCTTTTCCCGACCCGGGTATCTGATCCAGTTCATCAATTGAAATATTCTCTTCCTTGGCAATATTGCGCACTAATGGAGAATAAAACCGGTTTGATTTGGAAAAGTCCTGGCCTCCTGAGGAAACAACAGCCGGTTCGGGTTGCTCTTTATTGTGGTCATGACCATTAGGTTTGGTGTCGGCCATGGCCTCTTTTACTTCTGGTTTTTTCTTTTCGGTTTTTTCGGCTTTGGGGGCGGGAGTATCGGCATCTTCCTCTTGTTCAGTGTCGATCACGGCAATCGGTTTGCCGATTTCCACTACTTCACCTTCTGCTGCCAATAGCTCTTTGATTACTCCGCCATGTGTGGTGGGTACTTCAGTGTCTACCTTATCTGTGGCCACCTCTAGCAGGGATTCATCCTGTTCAACAGTTTCCCCTTCCTTTTTTAACCATGTAATAATGGTTGCCTCCATGACACTTTCCCCCATTTTCGGGAGTAGTATTTCAACTAAAGCCATAACGTTTCTTTTATTTAACCAATGTGACCGGCAAGTTAATACTTTTGCACTTGTGATGCATTCTTTTGCCGTAATCTTCTTTCGAGCAACATAAGAATACCGGCAGCCCCACGTTTAATATTGAGCTCCCGGTCTTTGGTAAGCTGAAGCTTCCTCGCCTCACGATATTCACCATCATCAATTGCGATCCAAACCGTTCCCACCGGCTTTTCCGAAGTTCCACCCTCCGGTCCGGCGATACCACTGGTTGAGATGCCAATATCGGCACCTAGTAGATTTCGAACACCAGCAGCCATTTGTAAAACGGTTTCTTCACTAACCGCTCCGTGCCTGGCCAGCGTTTCTTCGCTGACCTTCAGCAGGCTTTGCTTGATATCGTTCTGATAGGCCACTATGCTACCGCGAAAATAGGCAGAACTGCCCGGTACCAAGGTGATGAGATGAGATACAAAACCTCCTGTACAACTCTCGGCAATAGCCAGTGTTTCCTTTGCTTCTTTTAACCTATCACCAATAGTCTCTTCAAGCTTGCGGTCATTCTCGCTATATAAATATTTTTCAATGTAAGGTTTTAGAAGTGTCACCTGATCATCGATATCGGCCAATAATGATGATTTATCATGCCCTTCTGCCGAAAGCCTAAGTTTTACTTCACCAAAGGAAGGCAGATAGGCCAGGCGGATATGTGGAGGTAAATGGTCTTCCCAATCCTTAATGGTATCGGCCAGCCACGATTCGCCTATCCCGGCCGTTCGGATCATTTTATGAGCTATGACAGGAGGATTGAAAAAGCCTTTTGCTTTTGGTATTACCGATTCCCGTACCATTCCTTTCATTTCAATAGGTACGCCCGGCATCGAAACAAATACCTTTCCATTCCTTTCAAACCACATACCGGGCGCTGTGCCCCTTGGGTTAGGCACCATCTCGCATGCTTCGGGCAAGGCTGCCTGCTGCCGGTTGAGTTCGGTCAGTTCCCAACCTCTGGCTGAAAACATATCGGTAATATGCTGCAGCGCTTCGGGGTGAATGGAAAGTTGGGTGTTAAAGTATTTGGCGAGGCAGGGCTTCGTCTTATCGTCGTTAGTAGGGCCAAGGCCACCGGTAATTAAAATCAGGGAGGCCCTTGCTTCCGCCTCAGCAAATGTTTTGAGAATTTCCTCCTCGTCATCGCCAATGGTCGTACGCTGGATTACTTTGAAACCGGCCAGATCGAGTTGCTGGCTGATCCAGTGCGCATTGGTATCGAGGGTTTGTCCGTATAAAATCTCATCGCCAATCGTGATGATCTCGGCATATATGCTCATTTAGTCCTTGATCAGTTTAAAAGTTCGGGTATCAGCTGTGCCCTGAAGCACCAGCAAATATACCCCGCTTTTCAAACTTTCTAAAGACAGGTTTTGTTCCTCAAGTTTTTCTGAAAAGAACCCTTCTTTTACCAACTGGCCCTGTAAAGAATGGATTTGCCACTTTTGAATATGCTGATCAGCCAAAATATTCAGTTTGTCAATCACAGGATTGGGGTAGATCTCCCAACTCTTTATCTGATCTTCTACATTACTGATATTGGAAACCCTTAATGTAATGCTTGTGGTATCAATGCAATGTGCGTTGCCGGCAATAAGCTGGTAGTTGAAATCGCCGGGAGCAGAGAACACCTCATACAATTCACTCTCCTCCGCATTTTCCCCGGTGGGCAATACCCAATGCGACCAGGTAGCATCAGTGCTTTCATTGTACAGCCTGGCCTCAGCCAGTCCGTCAATTAGAACCAAATTATTATTATTTACATTAATGACTGCACGAAGTGGAAAAAGCAGGTAATTATACTCCGAAATTTCACTTTCAAGCCCGTTGGTAATATCCGTCACATAAAAAGAAGTATCCTTATGAATTGGTCCCGATATGAATGATGACCCTTTATAAAGCAATTGGGTTTTTGACTGATCACTGAATATGCTGTATATTCTATCTGCGGGCGCGATAATTGATATACTTTGATCGATACAAATTTCAGGATTTTGTGGTTCAGGCGCATCGCCCAAAGATAAGGGTAAATTAAAAGCAACCGAGTCAGTGCATCCATTACTTCCTTCTACCAAAACATAGCCGCTAATACCTGTTTTGCCGGTGTAATCGTAAATGAATTCCTGATCTGTACTAACCTGATGATCATCAATGAACCAATATGAATTGAGCATTTCTTTGGCACTGACTGAAAAAGCCATTCCTTGTGCAGTAGATAGGTCTGTGGTATCAATGTGGTAGGATACTTCTGCAATTGGATCTGAAATATTCACTTTTACATGTTTCGCAACACTGGGGTATTCCCCCGCCGCATTTACTACCCAAAAGGCCGTATCACGATTGGTTATTTGAGTGGTAAAGGATTCGCCGGAAAAAAGGAGATCATTTAAGCTTTCATCAGCATATACATTTATATCGTGCGTGTTATTTGCTTTTAGTGTCACCTCAGACCATGGGCATGCCTGTACATCTTTTAAATCCGGCTTTTCTGACCGCACTACAACCACCAATTTTCTGCCGGTAGAATCGGAACACCCATAACTGGCCGAAGCTACCAATGAAATGTTGTACCCCCCCTTATTTTTAAAAACCACTTTGGGATGCTCAACCATACTTCTTTTACCATTATCAAAATCCCAATTGAAGGCATCTGCATTTTCAGAATTATTTTGAATATGGAGCACACTCCCATTTCCGGGGTCCACCAATAATGTATCAGAAGCCCAATCAAATGCCGCTACCGGGTCGCGAAGATCCACTACTACTTTTTTAACCGGGCCTCTGATGCCATCGATTATTTCTACGAGGTAAAATGCGGTATCGGTATTTAAGCTACCGGAGGTGAATTGCCGGGCGCTATCGAGACGGTTTTGCAATAACGCATCCTGGTAAAACTCATAATAACTCTCACCTGCCGGGTCAATAGTTACCGGCTGCCCTGTACATTCTTTGATGCGATACCATAATGGCGGATTCTCGAGGTAGTGATCATAAAGCTCCTGTGCCTTATTTTTAGCTTCTACCAATTTTGCATAGCTTTCAGCCACTGCCATCACAAAGGCTACTTTAAGATTCCTTTTTGCCGGAAGATCCTGATTATTAACGCCGGTAACCATTCCTACATCATTTCCCAAACCCGATACACCTGCTTCACTTTTGGTTTGGGCGCCCGACAGGTATTCATATTTTTGCTGATCTTCAAAAAATGTGGAAAAATCGGCCGAGTTGCCGTAGTAGTAGCCCAGGTCGAGGGCATAAAAAGTTGTACTCAGATCGGTAATGGGAATAATAGCGGCATATTGCGTTTCTTCTGTTTTATCGTACACATACCCAAACCCTTCTTCCGCATCCCATATCGCTGCATTTCTGGTCTTGTCGTTCAGGTCCCAATCAACAAATAAGCCGGTACTTAAAGCCGCAATATCGGTTTCAGTCGGGTTGGTGATCGTATATTCAATTACCATTAAATCATGAGGCAGGGCATCTTCCCAGGTAAGTACCTTTTGCTTGACCGACACTCCAAGGTCTATTTCTTTTTCAATAAAATAAGAATACGCCTCCATCGTGGCCGCAGTGGTATCTGTCAACTCGATAAGGTGGGTGTAATCAAAGTCATTTTCCTTAAATCCATACCGTAAATACCGCGGGGCGTTATCTTTTAAAACGGACCCATTGTTTCCAATCATAAAACCGGCGTTAAGCGCCACATGCTCACCTTTGTAGCGCACGCCATCACCATCGATAAAAAAGCTTTTATTAAATCCTATATCTCCCTTGCTGGTAAAAGTTGATGATAAATCCCCGGCACTTAATGTGAGATGATCCTCTTCAATGAAAAGAAAGAAATACTCAAAATCGCTGTAATTTTCAGCTTCATAATTGATCCTGACAGGTATTTTGGTAAATCGGGAAGTTGTATCCGGAACCACAAAGCGGAATGGTTGTGACACATTATCGCGTACTCCCTCGGAGATCAACGCACCTATTTCCCATTGGTTGTCAATGAAATGAACGGCCCCATCGCTATTGCTGAGATGTACCGATAGTTGACCGGCATCATTCAGAAAGTTTTTGACCTGTAAAAATACCTCCACGGTATCACTGGGAAGCACATTGCCCTGAAGCTGGGTAACCACCTGAATATCAACCTTTCTGATAGCGGGAGTTGAAGACTGATGCAGCGCCTGAAAAACATCAAGGCGACCTGCTCCAATCTGCCCTTCAAAATTGCTGTTATGTCCTGTTTTTGATATATCATAAGCTGTCGTTCGCAGTTGTTGCATCACCTGCCTGGCACTGTAATCAGGAAAATACTGACGTACCAGCGCGGCTGCACCCGCTACCATGGGTGAAGCAAAAGACGACCCGGTGGCATAGCCATACACATTGCCTTTATCAGTAGTAAAAACACCTTCTCCCGGTGCCAACAAGTCGATTTTATAACTATAGGTAGCCCAATGCGCCAATTCATCTGCATCGTTGCTTGCGCCTACCGATAAAACATTGTCATAAGAAGCCGGGTAAAAATCCAGGTCCGCATGTGTGTTACCGGCTGCTGCCACTACTACGGCATCTAAATCGAGGACTACGTGGTCGATGATATCTTTGCCATACAACGAATTAGCGCCTGCAGCGCCCCATGACAAGTTAATCACTTTGCAGCCTTGTTGTGCCGCATACAGCACGCCTTCGTATTCATCGGTGAGGTACCCGCTATTGCTGTCACTGATCTTTACAGGTAGAAATTTCGCCTTCCAGCCGGTCCCTGCAATACCCGTATTATTATTGGTTGTGGCAGAACTCACGCCGCTTACTTTGATGCCATGCCGGTCATTATCAGCAGTCGGGTCATTGTCGTTATTTGACATATCCCAACCATAGTAATTATCAATATACCCATCACTATCGTCATCTATTCCGTTGATCGGGTCGTCGTAGTTATAGGCAATATTGTCGACAAGGTCTTCATGATTGGGTTCTACCCCCGTATCTACTATGCCAATCACAATAGATGTGTCACCAGTAGAGAGGCTCCAACCCTGATAGGATCTGATGACGCTATGGTGCCATTGCTGACCTTCGGATGGGCCTGCTGCCGGATCATCGGGGGCGAGCAAGGTTTGGTAGCGATAACGGGGTTCGGCATATTCTACTTCTTCATAGGAAAGAAAGGTATTTACCGCTTCAATAAAAGTCGTCTCATCTTTCAG
>DNTA01000201.1 GCA_003500135.1 Cytophagales bacterium
GTACCGGTTGACCAGCAAGTTTTGTAGCTTTATACATGATGTTTTTTGTGTCGTAACTTCAAACATCATGAACTTTAGCGAGGTATCATAGCCTCGCTATTGTATTATTCTATTATCCGTCAAAATCATTGATGTTTTTCTCGGATGACAGTAATTCATAATAACAAATCTGAAGAGAAAGAACGTTATCATTCTGCTTTTGATTCTTTTATTATAAACTGAAAAATGAAATGGGCAATTTATTATACATTATAGCAGTGGTTCTCGTCATCCTTTGGGCCATAGGTTATTTGGGATACAGTGCCGGAGGGATTGTTCATATCCTTTTGGTAATCGCATTGATTGTGGTACTTATCAGGATCATAAAAGGTGACAAACCATTTGGGTAATGGTTAGCGAATTCAAAACGAGACCTCAAAACAAGTTTGAGGTGGGTGATGTAGTCTATGAGATATGTCGCCCGCATCCATTGATGATTATCGCCAGAATAAGTGGTTTTCTGTGCTATTGCTATATTCTTGAAAATAAAAACCACGTGATGGCTTATATGGAAAGAGATCTGAAAAAAGCAAAAACAGTAATAGACTTATCAAAAACCTCCATTTCAAGCCATAATTGAATATTTTAGTTAGCTTGAGATTGAAAGACAGGAACTCAAAAACCTGTCTTTTTTCTTTTAGAGGACACCTGAAAAACGCATCATTATCACAAACTTCCCCAGGAGGAACCTGGAAGATTCATAACTTTCCCCATCAAATATATATATGACGTACACCATCATAATTACCTTTTGTTCCCTGCTGCTGGTAGCTTACCTATTTAACATCACAGCCTCAAAAACAAAGATCCCGTCTGTAATACTCCTTCTTCTCATGGGGTGGGGAATAAAAAAAGCAACAGAATTCTTAAAATACGAACTCCCGGATTTTTCCTCCTTTTTGCCTGTCATTGCCACAGTCGGGCTGGTCCTGATAGTGTTTGAAGGCTCGCTGGAATTGAAGTTAAACAAATCTAAAATTAGTCTAATCAAAAAATCTTTCCTGGGCGCCTTGCTTTCAATAGTGACACTGTCGCTGATGCTCTCCTATGCATTTCAATATGTGGGCGGTTCTTCCTTTAAAACAAATATGTTAAATGCCATTCCGCTTTGCATCATTAGCAGTGCTATAGCGATCCCCAGCATAAGAAACCTGTCAAAGTCAGATGGGGAGTTTGTTATTTATGAAAGCAGTTTGTCAGATATATTGGGCGTCCTGTTTTTTAATTTCATCGCACTAAACCAAATTATCACGCTTCATTCCTTCGGTCAATTTGGAATACAGCTTGTCATTATTGCCTTTGTGTCATTGGCGGCCACAATAGGCTTATCCCTGCTTTTAAGCAAGATTGACCATCATGTTAAGTTCATCCCCATTATATTATTGATCATTTTAATCTATGCTGTTGCAAATGCTTATCACCTTCCAGCCCTTTTGTTTATTTTGATTTTTGGGTTGACCATTGGAAATATTGGTTGGTTTAAACGCTTCAATTGGTTTCTGAAATTGAAAACAGATGTCCTGCAGCAGGAAATTAACAAACTTAAAGAACTTACCATTGAAGGTGCATTTTTGATCAGAGCCTTATTTTTCATCTTGTTCGGTTACTTGCTCAAAACGGAAGAAATAGTAAACCGGGACACCATTTTATGGTCTTTGGCCATTGTGTTTTTAGTTGTGGTCCTTCGTGTGCTTCAGCTCAAAATTTCCAGGTTGCCATTAAAGCCGCTACTCTTTGTTGCCCCCAGAGGGCTTATCACCATCCTACTGTTTATTTCCATTGTCCCGGCAGACAATATTCCGCTGGTCAACAATTCCCTTATCATTCAAGTCATTATACTCAGCACTTTGTTAATGACCATTGGTTTGATGGTGAGCTCCAAAAAGGAAAAATCAGATAGCATCATTGAATAGTGATATAGTGTTTCTCCTCTTGCATGCGAACCAGAATGCTCGGATTTCTTTTCCAAAAGCTTTTTTCAAACCTGTGAAATATGCAATAATGAGTTTTTAGATGTAATACATTTCGCGTATCCATTGTTGACTTTTGTATAAATAAAAACACAATGAAAATGATATTAATTAAAAAGACAATCGGGACATTATGTGTGCTGATGGCATTTCAAGGGTTCGGACTCTACGGTCAGGAACTTCGATCATCATTATTTGATGAAGTAAATCAATCGATGAAAATAGCCAAGCATGCACAAGCAGATGTATTATCTCCTCGAACTTTTGGAGAAGCAATGGATGAGTACAATGCTGCCAAAAAGGAATACAACGATGAGGGGGAACTCTCAGAGATAAAAAATAAGATTGTAAAAGCAAATGGCAAGTTTAAGGAGGCTACAGAAAACACCAAGGTAAGTGCAGTTATGTTCTCAAGCGTGCTTTCGGCAAGAAGAGATGCCATAAGTGCCGAAGCTGGACGATTTGTGAAAGAAATGTGGGTAGATGCCGAGGAGGAAATGAAAGACGCTGCAAAAGAATTGGAAAAAGGAGATGCAGATGATGCAAAAGAAAAGGCAGCTAAGGCTACAAACCTCTACAGAAAGGCCGAACTAGAGTCTATTAAAGCGAACTACTTAACCAATGCCAAAAAATTATTGGAAAAAGCTGATAATAATAAGGTTGATAAAGTAGCTCCAAAAACAATCGCAGAATCAAAAGGGCTTGTTAGCAAAGCAGAAAAGGAATTACTGGAAAACAGATACGATACCGATGATGCAAGGCGCATGGCTAAAGAAGCAGAGTATAAAGCACTACTAGTGTAAAGAATTATATATAAACGAACTTATTATACGTAATTCTTTCTATCTTTGGGTATGGCAAGAAAAGCTAAACCGATTATCCTGAAAGGGCAAGAACTTCAGGAACTCACAAGTATGTCACGCTCGAATAAATTAGATTATCGATATGTGATACGATCAAGGATTATCCTGGGCTTATACCAAGGAAAGAGTTATGACCAAGTACAAAAGGAATTATCTATCGGTCGGGAAGCGGTAGCGAAATGGAAAGGCCGGTTTTTAGATATAGGAATACAGGGGCTCATGGACAAGCCAGGCCGTGGGGCCAAACCTAAATATAGTGATGAGGATAGGGCCCGTATTGTACAGAAAGCCTGTG
>DNTA01000097.1 GCA_003500135.1 Cytophagales bacterium
CAGTTTGGACTTGGAATAGAATACTAATGCATGATCCCGGTTTAACTAAAATGCCAGGCTTTGCTTCGATGTCCACAACGATATCTTCTTCATGGACATTCTTCCCGTATGGATTATCTTTGGTTTCAGGTTTGACAGTCTGTCCACTCGAATTGGTCGGGATTGACGGTTTCGTCCTTCTGCCTGGAACATATTTGTATTTTCTTTTCTTACTGAATTTATACCCCTTATACATTTGATGCTTTTTTCTGCCGAATCATTTGCCAGCATTAGCTCATGGCTGTTTCCCAGAAAGCGATGATCAATGCGTGCGATGGGGAAATCATATGAATAGCCAAAAGAAAGGGTTTCATTAATGTTGATGATAATCAAATAGGCTATGGCGCCGTACCGGGCATGGTAACCGAACCCTGCTTCACCGTATTCCTCATTGCCCGCCATTACCGTACTTTCGACTTATCACGGTAAAGTAGTTGAATATTAAGCGCTCACGATGGGTTTTAAATACCACGCACCTCATTTATTGGTAAAAGTATAGGTCATGTAACTGTTAAATGACTGGTGATTCAGGAGTTCAATATTGCCAAATCTGTTTTCACGGGTCAATCCTTTATGCAACATTTCAGGCATACCGATACCCAGTACAAAATTTCGGTTACGATACGATATTCCAAATGGAACATCAAACCAAAACGAGTTGTCCATGCGATCTTGAGTGGCAATGTCATTCATAAGGTGAGTGGGTAGAGTGTCTGTATCTAACTGTTGATAAGCCAATACAGCAGATAAGCCAACAGGTATTTGCTGTTGTTTTGTTAATTGCAAAATATATGAAAGTCCTGATTTAATGAGGTATTCAGAATACAAGATTGCCGGTCATTATAAGCCTGTAAGCCAAAAGAATGATCGTAATTTACGGGCTTATCGAAATAGAAAAGATAGGTCTCCGGCAACCCTTCGAAATTCATCCATTGTTTTTTGGCCAGAAATAGTATCTCACCTCGATTTTTTATGCCGTAAAGAGGGGGGAGGCACCTGAAAATGACGTACTCCGGTTTTTTACCGGTCCCAATGAATCGCTGATGGAACGGTTTCAGGAAAAGTATCATACAACTCATTTTGTAAAGGTCTTTAGTTGTGTGGTCAGCGCTCATATGGTACATCCTGATCTCAAAGAAGGCAAGCCCAGCATGTTTATTGCCGGGAACAGCGACGAAGCGAAGGGAAAGGTGGCAGAAATTTTAAATGCCTTTAATTGGGATATTCAGGATATGGGTAAAGTGGAAGCTGCCAGGGCCACTGAGCCACTTTGCATGCTGTGGTGCATCCCCGGATTTCTGAAAAATGAGTGGAATCACGCCTTCAGATTACTGGTAAAACAAGGGGCGCTGCGAATTCTTTTTTTCATTATTCATAAAAGATGAACAGGGCGCAAAAAACCTGAGGATATACATATTTTTTTAGGGTAAATTTTCTAACTTTCCATCAGTAACAACACTCAATAAACATTTTTTAGATATGGATTCAACTGAGGATTTATTATTGAATGAAAAACTTGTTAAGGAGCTGGTTTTAACACTTTTTGTTGCTACTGACAACCGCGACTGGTCGGAAGTCCAAAGTTGCTTTCACAACAAAGTGACCTTTGATATGTCTTCTTTATCCGGCCAGCCTTCCCAACAACTGTCACCTTCTGAAATCAGTAAAAATTGGGCGGCCGGTTTCGATGGTATTGACCATGTACATCACCAAATTGGTAATATCATCGTAAAACTAATGGAAGATGAAGCAAGTGTGACGTGTTATGGCACCACCACGCACGTGAAAGAATCGGCTAAAAAGGGCAATACCAGAAAATTTATTGGTTCTTATGAGTTTTTACTATCACGCCCTACGGATTTCTGGAAGATCTCGGCAATGCGGTACAATCATAAGTTTTTAGAAGGCAATGTCGAATTGGAATAAACAAAAACCTGAGGAACAGGCTTGTGATGATGGGGAAAATGAATTATGAAAAAAACAATCGCCATCACAGGAGCTACATCCGGAATAGGAAAGGCCACTGCCTGGCAACTGGCAGCAAAGGGTCATGAGCTTATTCTGATAGTTCGGAATCAGGAAAAAGGCAAGGAATTGATCAATAAATTGAAAAGTCGATTTCCAGGTAGCGACTTTTCATTATACATTGCCGACCTGGCGGATATCAGTTCGGTCCGTCAGGCAGCAAAAGATATCAGCCAACATTTTGAAAGGCTTGACACACTGATCAACAACGCGGGAGGAATTTTAGCCAAATATGATGAAGTAGACAGTGTTGAACGCACGATGGCAATTAATCATTTGGGCCATTTTGTTTTAACCCTCGGTTTATTGCCTTTGTTGAAAAACTCACAAGACGCCCGTATCGTCAATCTCAGTTCTGAAGCCCATCGTTTGGCTAAACCAAGATTGATCTTTAATTCTTCCCTTGGCCAATATGCCCCCATGACGGCGTATGGCAATGCCAAACTGGCCAATATCTGGTTTACCAAAGCACTACATCAAAAATACGGTGATGATGGTATCAAGTCCAATGCGGTGCATCCCGGCGTGGTAACAACTTCTTTTGGAAAAGGCTTTTCCCCTTTTTGGGATGTTCTGCTGAAAATCGCATCGCCATTCATGCGGTCACCACAAAAAGGCGCTGAAACGAGTGTTTTTTTAGCTTCTAACCCCAAGGCCAATGAATTTTCCGGTCAGTATTTTAAAGATCTAAGGTCCGTAATGCCCTCTGGTGCTGCCAGAAACCAGAAGTGGATAGATCAATTATGGGAATGGAGTATTGAAAAGTCTGGTGCGGCTTTCGGAAACTGAAGTTAATATTGAGAATTGAGTATGGAGTTTTTATCAGAAAATTAACTATTTGGTAGTTTCGCATTATTTATTTTGCAATATTTAATTCTTCATAAAACCTTAATTGTTGTATAGAATGACTTTAAAACTATCAACCGCAATTTTTCTCATTTTCTTGGTTTTCATTTCCGCATGTACGAATAAGAGAGCCCAGGAAATGCCCCCTCCCGAGCTCCCGGTTGTGGATGTTACCGTTAAAGATGTTCCAATATACCAGGAATATGTCGGTCAGACCTATGGATACTATGATATAGCGATCCGTGCCAGGGTTGAAGGATTTCTTTTGGATAGGCACTTTAACGAAGGAACAAAAGTTCAGAAAGGCCAATTATTATATACCATTGAATCAGAAACCTATGAGGCCAATACTGCTGCCAAAAGAAGCGAATTGGTACGGGCAAAAACCAATCTGACCAAGGCTCAAAGTGATCTTAACCGTATCCGGCCGCTTGCTGAAAGGAATGCCGTTAGCCAAAGGGATCTCGATGCAGCAGTTGCGGCATTTGAAGCAGCTAAAGCTGAAGTGAATGCGGCCGAATCAGCCCTGGATGTCACTAAGGTCCAGTTGAGTTATACAAAAGTAAGGTCACCTATTGATGGTATTATAGGTATTACACAAGCAAAAGAAGGTGACTTCGTAGGTCGTGAGCCCAACCCTGTTGTATTGAATACCGTCTCCAAAATTGACACCATTGTTGTACGCTTTGCCATATCCGAATCGCAGTATTTGGAATTCAGAAGGTTTGAAGAAGAACTGGATAGTATTTCAAGACGATCAAGAGAAGATGTGACCAAGAAAAGACTGGAGTTAATACTTGCTGACAGGACAATACACCCGTATCGAGGTGCGATTGACTTTGCAGACCGCCAGGTAAACCCCAATACCGGAACCATCACACTTCAGGCCTCATTTCCAAATCCGGAGAGAGTGCTAAGGCCCGGACAGTTTGCAAGGGTAAAAGCCAAATTAATAGATGTCAAAGATGCCATACTGATTCCCCAAAGGTCCGTAAGAGAATTGCAGGGACAATTTTTTGTCATGAAAGTCGACGAGCAAAATAAAGTGAAGGTTGTTAATGTAGACCTGGGCAAGAAACTTGGTAATATGTGGCTGGTAAAAAGTGGTTTGCAAAAAGGAGACCGGATTGTACTGGAAGCCAGTCAGAATCTGCGTGAACAAACACAGATCAAGCCGATACAGCAGGAATTTAAAATCATCATCTAAAAGTATTTTTTAAATGGGGAATTTCTTTGTCAGAAGACCTATTGTAGCCATAGTCATAGCTATTGTTACGGCAATTGTAGGCGTAGTGTCAATGTTGGGCTTGCCAATTGAACAATATCCCAATATTTCACCACCAATGGTACAGATCAGGGCCAATTATACAGGCGCCAATGCGCTTAGTGTTGAAAGCTCTGTTGCCACCCCACTTGAACAGCAAGTCAACGGAGTGGACAATATGATTTACATGAAGTCGACCAACTCCAATGATGGATCGCTTGCCTTGAATGTATCTTTCGATATTGGAACCGATGCAGACATGAACACGGTCTTCGCGCAAAACAGGGTTTCAGCCGCAACTGCCAAGCTTCCCGAAGAAGTGAAAAGACTTGGGGTCACCACCCAAAAATCCTTTGCCTTCCCTTTAATGCTGATCACCCTTACCTCAAAGGGGGATCGTTACGATCAGAATTTTCTAGGCAACTATGCCACCATTAATATAAAAGACCTGATTGCCCGCACACCTGGTGTTGGGCGGGTTGATATATTGGGTGGAGCAGAGTACTCCATGCGAATTTGGGTTAAACCCGACCGACTTGCTGTGTTGGGGCTTACTATTCCGGAAATAATGAACGCGGTGCGGGAACAAAATGTAATTGTTCCCGGAGGAAGCCTGGGCGCTGAACCTGCACCGGAAGGAACTGAATTTACCTATACCGTTCGATTGCCTGATCGATTGCAGACGGAGGAAGAATTTGGGGAGATAGTAGTAAGGACCAATACTGACGGTTCTCAGGTGAAGTTGAAAGATGTCGCCCGTGTACAATTGGGTGTGGAAAATTACAAGGCTTATACCAGGTTTCAGGAAGACACCATTAAATCAAAACCTTCAGCGCTCCTGGCTGTATATCAAATGCCCGGTACCAATGCAGTGGAAACAGCAGAGGTAATAATCAATACCATGGAAGATCTGGAAAAAAACTTTCCGGAAGGTATGGGGTACTACGTATCACTCGATACCACCCAAAGTATCATGGCCGGTATAAATGAGATTGTGGAAACACTGATCATTGCCTTGATACTGGTAATCCTGGTTGTTTTCTTGTTCATTCAGGACTGGCGCGCAACACTCATTCCTACGCTTGCCATTCCGGTTTCATTGGTGGGTGCATTTATATTCTTTCCCTTACTGGGCTTTACCATCAACGTACTATCACTTCTTGGGCTCGTGCTTGCCATCGGAATTGTGGTTGATGATGCCATAGTGGTCGTAGAGGCAGTACAGGTAAATATGGAAAAAGGTATGGGCCCAAAAGAAGCGACCGATGCAGCCATGAAACAAGTAACCGCACCGGTTATCGCCACCACCCTGGTATTGATCGCCGTTTTTGCACCGGTTTCATTCATGGGAGGTATTACCGGGATATTATACCAACAATTTGCCATTACCATAGCAGTGTCCGTTGCCTTTTCATCGGTGAATGCACTTACCCTGAGTCCTGCATTGTGTTCTTTGCTTTTAAAAAAGGATGGGGGCAAATATTCCGGGGTATTAGGCAAATTTTTTGGCCGGTTTAACAAAGCTTTTGATCGCTCTACAGATAAATATATGAGCATCAATAATGTTTTTACGCGAAAGATCACACGTGGAATAATTATTATCGGGATCCTTCTTATTGGAACCGGAGTAGTTGCCAAATTATTGCCAGGAGGATTTTTGCCTGAAGAAGACCAGGGTTACCTGCTTGTGAACGTACAACTTCCACCTGCTGCCTCATTGCAGCGAACCGATGCCGTTATGAAAGACGTAGAAGGGGTGCTGAGAGATGTAAGGAGCGTTCAATATTCTTCCGTGGTTTCCGGTTTTAGTTTATTATCGGGAAGTTATGCGACCAATACCGGCTTTGTATTTGTTGCCCTGAAAGACTGGGGTGAACGGGATAAAACAGCAGGAGAGATTGCGAATGAACTAAATGGGAGGCTTTGGCGAAGTATTAAAAATGCCACTGCTTTTTCTTTCGGGCCACCGGCGATCCCCGGCCTGGGAAATGGATCGGGTTTTTCCATGATGGTTCAGGATAAGTCAGGCGGGACGCCGGAATATCTATCGGAGTATACAAATAAATTGATCAGAGCGGCGATGGAACGACCTGAAATAGGCGCTGTATTCACGCCTTTTCAGCCGGTAGTGCCACAGCGATACCTCGATCTTGATCGTGAAAAGGCGCTCAAGGTAGGTGTAAACCTAAATGACCTTTATTCAACGGTCGGAGCCTTTCTGGGCGGCGCATACATCAACGATTTCAACCGGTTTGGCAGGTTGTATAAAGCATATATTCAGGCTGAAAATGAGTATCGTCAAAATGAAGACCAGGTCAGTTTGTTCTTCGTAAAAAATAAAAATGGGGATAATGTGCCATTAAATACACTAGTCGATATTAAACCTGTATCAGGCCCGGAGTTTACCATTCGGTATAATTTATTCCGCGCAGCCGAACTGACAGGTCAGCCTGCCCCGGGGTTTAGCTCTGCACAGGCAATGAAGGCCATGGAAGAGGTGGCAAGCAATGTATTACCTGCAAATATGGGCTATGAATGGACCAATATGTCTTATCAGGAGAAAAAAGCTGAGGGATCGGCCGTTGTCATTTTTGCCTTTTCCCTGATTTTCGTATTTCTGATCCTTGCAGCGCAATACGAAAGCTGGTCTTTGCCTTTTAGTATTTTGTTGGGTACGCCATTCGCTCTTTTTGGGGCCTTATTGGGGCTTTATGTGGCACGCATGTTCAGCCCGAGCTTTGAAAACAACATATTTGCCCAGATATCTTTAGTGATGCTTATTGCCATGGCCGCTAAAAATGCGATTCTGATCATTGAGTTTGCCAATATCAAATTCAATGAGGGCCTTTCTTTGATGGAAGCAGCGCTGGAATCTGCCAGACTTCGTTTCCGCCCTATTCTTATGACCGTGTTTTCATTCATTTTGGGAATTTTTCCACTGGTATTGGCCTCAGGTGCCGGCGCTGAGGCAAGGGTGGTCATGGGGATGGCGCTTCTATGGGGAATAACCCTTGCAACAGCATTGGGGATTTTCTTTTACCCTATGTTATTCGTTTTCATAGGTAAGATTGCCCGGTATGAGCAAAAACGCGATAAAGAGATTTTAAGCCAGCAGAACCAAAACAAATCATGAAGTTTGTAAATTCATTCGCCACCTTTGTGCTTTTCATTATTTTTTTGATGGGTTGTGCCGTTGGTCCCAACTACCAAAAACCGGAATACGATTTACCCGAAACATATGAGAATAATTTCGGTTCAAACGATTCTCTGGTGAACCTGCAGTGGTGGACCATTTTTGAAGATACAGTTTTATATCAGTTGATCAATTATGCATTGGAAAATAACCAATCAGCTTTAATTGCCGCTCAAAGAGTGGAAGAAGCACGTAATGTACTAGGTTTTACCAGAGCTGATATTTACCCGCAACTGGATATTCAGGGCAATTACAATTACAGAAATCAATTTATCCCGGGCGTGGGCGAAACTTCAGATGACAACCTGCATGTTTTCCAGGCTACTCTTCCTTTTAGCTGGGAGATAGATTTCTGGGGTAAATTCCGCCGTGCCAACGAGGCGGCCAGAGCAGAATTGGTGAGTTCGGAATTTGGGTACAGAGCGGTCATGATTTCCTTAATATCCGAAGTAGCCACGACCTATTTTACATTGTTGGATTATCGAAAAAGACTGGAAATTGCCAATGACACCTGGGAATCGAGAAAGGAGTCGGTCAGGATCATCCAGGATCGCTTTGATGAAGGCTATGTTCCAGAGATTGATTTGAATCAGGCACAAATTCAAGAGGCAATTGCCCTGGCGGCTATCCCTTCTTTCGAACGATTTGTGAGAACTACCGAAAACGCACTTAATTTATTATTGGGTCGATATTCAGAGCCCATACCGGCAAACTCAACATTGTATGAACAAAACATACCCGATTCCATTCCGGTGGGTTTTCCGGCACAATTGATCACGCGACGACCCGATGTTTTGCAGGCAGAGTATGCCCTGGTGGCGCAAAATGCCCGGATTGGTGTGGCACAGGGGCAACGTTTTCCGGCAATAAGCCTGACCGGATTGATAGGTGTCAGTGGTGCAGGGACATCATTTACTACCGGAGATATGATCTGGTCCGTTGGAGGATCACTTTTAGGGCCTGTATTCAATTTTGGTAAAAACCTGAGAAGGGTAGATATAGAGCGGGCACGTTTCCAACAAAGCTTTTTGAGTTATGAACTGGCTGTACTGACAGCAGTAAACGAAGTGGAGAATGCATTGATAGGAATTGAAACTTATCAGGATGAGTTCGAAGCGGCAAATTACCGGGTAAGAGCTGCAAGAAATGCCAACACTTTGTCACAATCAAGATATGATGGAGGAGTGACGAGCTACCTTGAAGTGTTGGAATCGGATCGTTCAAAGTTTGATGCCGAGCTTTTTGCCTCACAGACCTTAAGGGCCTATTTAGTTTCGTATGTCGATATATATAAAGCGCTTGGTGGTGGATGGCTAAATGAAGAAGAAGCCCAGGGAGTTGTAGAAGCGGCAAATGAGGAGTAATTCAAAGTAGCTTTTTAATCATTTAAAGATAGGAAATATTGGTAAAAGCATTCATATTTACAATTGGATCATGAATGCTTTTACTAACGATGCTTCGTTGAGGGATTCAACGGAAGATCAGATTGTCGTTGCCGCCAATGCACTTGCTGTCGAAGGTTATTACGTTTTCGAACATTTTATCTCATCAAATGAGGTCTCTTCTTTGATATCTGCCTTGCAAAAACTTGAGGAAGAAGGTAAGTTGAAAAAGGCAGGTATTGGCAATAAAGATGAGTTTCAGGTTAACCACGAAATCAGAGGCGATTATATCAAATGGTTGTATCGTGACAGCCCATTCCAAGCAGTTCGGAACTACCTTGAACAAATGGATTTGTTGAAATTACGACTGAAGGAGTTGTTATTCCTGCCTCTAATGGACTTTGAATGTCATTTAGCCGTTTATCCGGGCGGGGCAGGCTACCACCGCCATAAGGATGCATTTCAACATCGCAATCACAGATTGTTCAGCCTGGTTACCTATCTGAATGTCGATTGGAAAACCGAAGATGGAGGCGCTTTAATGCTCTATCCCGAAAACGATCAGCCTTTTAAAGTAGAACCCCTTGCAGGTAGGGCCATTATATTTAGAAGTGAAATTGAGCATGAGGTATTGCCAGCCACCAGGGAACGGATGAGTGTAACGGGATGGTTTCTCAATCAGCCGGCCAATCTAAAAATCTGATTTTGCAGTTAATCCGGTACAGACATTTTTTTGCACACTGGAAATGTTGTATTTTTTGGGATGGTTCACCTGAAAGGTATTTCCAAAATATATGAAGGCAAATATGTTTTAAAAAACATAGATGTTGAAGTACACAGGGGTGAATTATTGGTCATACTCGGGGAAAGCGGAAGTGGAAAAAGTACTTTATTGAAATGCATCAATCATTTGGTGCATCCGGATGAAGGACTTGTTGAGGCGGAGGAAGAACTTTTCACCACATCACCTGCCTATGAATGGAGAAGAAAGTTTGGGTATGTATTTCAAAATATCGGCCTTTTTCCACATATGACAGTGCTTGAAAACCTATACATTGTGCCTGACATGAATTCCGGGGATTCAACGGACAAATATGATAAAGCTGCTGAATTATTGAAACTGGTCGGGCTTCCGGCAGCACAATTCGGAAACAGGTTCCCTTCCGAACTTAGCGGTGGCCAGCAGCAAAGGGTTGGTGTGGCCAGGGCATTGGCTACATCTTCCCCCGTTATGCTGATGGACGAACCTTTCAGTGCGCTAGACCCCATTACACGATATCAGTTACAACGCGATCTCTTATCCTGGAAGTCTCATTATCATCTGACAATAGTCTTTGTAACCCATGATATTCGTGAAGCAAGGTTCCTGGCAGACAGGATAGTGATTATGGAAAAAGGTCAAATAGCCCAACTCGGGGTATGGGACGAACTCAGGCAAAATCCGGCAAATGAATATATTGAGTCATTATTGAATCAGGAATATTGATGTGGCAGGAATGGATGTCTAGAAGTGATGAAATTTTACGGCTAACGGGCCAGCACCTTGAACTGGTATTTTATTCTGTTGCAATAGCCGTACTGATTGGTTTGCCTGTCGGCCTTACGATCAGCGTATACAAAAAATCAAGCGGGGCAGCGCTGGCAATAGCTAATGTTTTTCAGACACTCCCCAGCCTGGCCCTGTTTGGGATCATTATTCCTTTTTTGGGTATCGGTAAGGTCCCGGCTATCGTCGTATTACTGTTGTACGCACTTATGCCCATTGTAAAAAGTGCCTATACAGGCATGCAGGAGGTAGATCATTCACTGCTCGAAGCAGGAAGAGCCCTGGGCCTAAAGCCTTCCGGAATATTGTGGAAGATACAAATCCCGCTGGCTTTTCCCACTATTATGAGTGGCGTACGCATTGCTACTGTTATTAGCGTCGGTACGGCTACAATTGCAGCGTACATAGGCGCGGGGGGGCTCGGAGCGCTGATCTTTCGAGGTATCAGTCTAAGCGACAATGCACTTATTTTGGCGGGGGCCATACCAGCAGCGCTGCTGGCAGTTTTTATTGACTTAGCCATGAGTGAGTGGGGTTGAAAAAATGCTTCGACCGGCACGCCGTTCCCAGGAACGACGTAAAATCTGGAAAAAGAAATGGTTCCGGGTTTTGGTACTCTTACTAATCGTAGTCAGTTTGTTTTACGCTCTTGTATTTCAAGGAGACTCATCCGGTCGCATAGTAGTTGGCCACAAGCATTTTACCGAACAAAGGATACTTGGAAGCTTATTGTCGCAATACTTGAAAAAAGAAGGCAACAAGGAAGCCTATCCCATTGAGTTGGGAGGTACCCAGTTAAATTTTGAGGCGCTGGCAAATGGAGAAATTGACCTTTATGTCGAGTATACCGGTACGGCTTACCAATCGATTCTTTCGCAGAAGAAACCATTGAATTCTAATGATCAATCGGCTTATGTCAGAAGCAATTTATTGTCGAAATATGGAATTGAGATAGCAGCACAACTGGGATTTAATAATACCTACACGCTCTCGATGATGCCCGAACTGGCCGAAAGATTAGGCGTGGATAAAATCAGTGACCTCAAAAAATTGAATGGTCGCCTAACCCTGGGCAGCAGTTCAGAATTTCTTGACAGGCCCGACGGCTTGCCTGGTATAAAAGATGTTTATGGAATTACCTTTGGAGAGGTAAAATTATTGGAAATAGGTTTACGTTACGAGGCTTTGGTAAATGGTGAGGTAGATCTTATTGACGCGTACAGTACCGATGGCCGTCTGCAAAAATTCAATCTGAGAGTGCTTCAGGACGATGAGGGTTTTTTCCCGGAATATAAAGCAATAATATTGGTCAGGCCCGGTTTTAGGCGAGACCATCGTAATCTATTTAAGGCCCTAAAACACCTCCAAAATTCCGTTTCGGGCACAGAAATGCAAAAATTGAACTATCAGGTAGAGGAGCAGGGGGTCGCCATAAAAGAAGTGGCAGGGTCATTTTTGAACCGCGATTTTAATTAGTAAAAACTTAATTTTTTAAAAATTCGCTTTATCGGGATAGAAAACGACTTAAACGTTGTTTTATAAATAGACCAACAATGCGGAAAGATGAAATTCATGGCGATTGAACGAGCGATAGGTCACCCGTCTGAAGATGATTTCCATCCTTATTTGAAGGACGAGGCGCACCTGATCTGGAAGTTATACGAGTGCGGCAAATTACGTGAGATATATTTTAACGATGATCACAGAGCGGTGCTTTTTCTTGAGGGCGAAACTAAAGATGATGTGATGTCATGTCTGGACAAGCTCCCTTTGGTAAAAGCAAGGTTGATTCGTTTTGAAATTCATGAGTTACATCCATATCTCGGATTTAAACGGCTGTTTCAATACGATGAAGATTAATGAATAATTATTTGATCCGTTTTTATTAAAATACAAGCCAAAGGCCATTACATTTTAATGGCTTTTTATATTTTCGGGTATGCAGAATATCGATACCGATCCCTGGAAACATAGCCATGCCTTTGGTCAACAGGTAAAAAAGAAAGGCGAAAGCCGTACCATCTGGGTGGTTATCATCAACCTGGTGACCATGGTGGTTGAAATTGTTGCCGGTATACTTTCAGGTAGTATGGCCCTGCTTGCTGATGGTCTTCATATGGCTTCGCATGCGGCTGCGCTTACGATTAATGTATTTGCCTATAGATATGCCCGAAAAAATGCGTTCAATAAATCATTTAGCTTTGGTACCGGTAAGGTGAATTCTCTGGCTGCTTTTGCCAGCGCAGTACTACTAGCGGTCTTTTCACTGATAATGGCTTACGAAAGTGTATCGAGGTTTATCAGTCCGCTGGATATCCGGTTTAATGAAGCCATTTATGTGGCAATTATTGGTTTGGCAATTAATTTGTTGAGCGCTTTTGTACTTAAAGGAAAACACGGGCATGGTCATGAACACAAACACGACCACAATCTGAAATCGGCTTATTTGCACGTCATAACTGATGCACTTACCTCAATATTTGCCATTGTTGCCCTGCTGGTGGCCAAGTATTTTGACCAGGTGTGGCTCGATCCCCTTATGGGTGTTTTGGGCGCTGTATTGGTTGGTAGATGGTCCATTGGCCTGTTAAAAGAAACCAGCCGGGTATTGTTGGACAAACAACTTTCCCAATCGAAAATTGACCTGGTAACACGTAAGATGGAAAGCATTGATGACACAAAAGTGGCAGATATTCACCTCTGGTCATTGGGTAGTGGTAAAAATGGTATTATACTTTCAATGGTCACTACCCATCCAAGAGAAATAGCGTTTTACGAAAGCCGCCTTCCCGATGAATTATCTATCGTTCACAGTACAATTCAAGTCAACAAACCGGTAGATAAGTCTCATTAATCAGTTATTCTATATATCGCAAGAATGCGTCGATTTTTAACTTTTAATGCTTGTCTTCTGAGCCTAATTTTGAACTGTATTTTTAATCACCAAACAGAATTTTTATGCAAAAGGGAATAGTATTTGCGGCCCTGATCATTTGATTAATGATGTGGGGTTGCAGTGAGAGCGGGGAAGGTGAAATGACACCAAATAAGACCTGCCGTCCAAATGAAATATGCTGGCGTTTTGATGAAGCTACCACTCTACTATACGATGATAATGGTGATCTGACATCATATTTCATGTCCGATCAAAACGGGGTTAAAAAACCTATTTATGAAGGCCGTATCACCTATGAAAATGGTCGTATGCCCGAGATCACGTTTTACGATATGAATGCTGTGCCTATTGAAAACTACTGGATTGAATTCAATTACCTGGGGCCGGTTCTTACGTGCGAGATAGAACACAATATTAATGGCCAGGGGATTGATGAGTTCAAAGAAACGCGCTTTTCGTTCAGGAATGGTAAACAGGTAGAATTGCAATATGTGAATTATCAGTAGGGTATTTAGGGTTTTGACAGCCTTACCTGGGAAAATGATAACGTAGTGAAGTGGCGTTTTCTTCACGACGGCGCTATTGGCGCAGTAGCCAGTTATAATATGCAGTAAGGCGATAAAAAAGAATGTATTACAGGAAATTGGCGGTTATGTATTCGATGATTACAAGTTGATGAGTAGCAATAATGTATTGAATACCACCGGCGTGAAAGAGAATGCCAATATCAAAGATGGCTACTCTTACCAGTATAATGAATCAAACTATCCAGTCAATCTAAACGTGGCCTACAAGTATGCTTACCTGGTCATCAAGGAAACAGATACTGACAACTGGATTATGACTAATAATTGCAATTGATAAAAAAAGAGGAGATCAAGCCTCTTTTTTTATTTAAGTCTTTTTTCGATATAGGCTGAATTTAATAACCTCAGGGCCCCCATATACTTCAATTTGAAAGTCACCAGGTCGCCTATTTTGAATTTGTCTTCATTTTCGCCAATATCCAGTACGAGCATATCCGAACTTCCGCCGACAATTTCTACCGATTCTTTCTCGGGGATTAAATAGGGCTTCCTCAGAAA
>DNTA01000126.1 GCA_003500135.1 Cytophagales bacterium
TTACCAGTAGAACCATATTTTTAGCGTTTGTTAACGGAAGGTGATCAAAAGAAAAAAGCCACGATTCCGGAACGCTACAACCCGGAATCCATGGCTTTAAACTGGATCATGCATTTGGGCCTGGTTTAGAATGCTAATGCACGATTAAGGTTTAATTATAAACGATATATAAATATTTTATACCACGCTCAAATCATCATCTTTTACTTCAGGCAATTTGGGCTTACCGTTTTCTTTTGGCTTTCCGTTTCCATTAAGCTTTTCCCTATCAAGCGAAAAAGCCTGTAACTCTTCCTCTTTAAAAAGCTTTTCATCCTTCGTTAATCCAAAACCAAAGAGGTTTTGCTTTACAAATGTTTTAGGGAATTTCTCCACGCCAGGGAAGCCCAGTTTGATATCGCGGCCATCGTGAGGGATGGAGGCCGTGCCGAAAAGATAATCCCATACACTCAGCGTAATACCAAAGTTGATCCCGTATTTATAACCTTCAGGCAAATCATGTACGTGGTGCCAAATGTGCATCTGTGGATTGTTAAAGATGTACTTCAAAGGCCCCAGATTGATCTTGAAGTTGGAGTGGTTGAAGTGTCCTACCGCCAAGGTGAAAATATGAATGATAAAAAAGTCGCGCAGACCGATACCAATTAATGCCAATGGTATATATTCCAGTGTGCGGTACACCACGTTTTCCATCCAGTGATAGCGCAGATGGGCAGCAAAACCCATTTGCTCTACCGAGTGGTGCACCTTGTGGAAGTCCCATAGCTTAGGATGCCAGTGGAGTAGCCGGTGTGTCCACCACTGTACAAAGTCCCGCAAGAGGAATCCGATTACGAGGTGTGCCCATGTCGGCCAGCTCATCACTTCAAAAGCCACCAGGTTGGTAATGCCAATCGAGGCGAGCGTGTCATTGAAAAAATTCACCACCACGTCTGATGCGGCATTGTAAATGATCAATGAGAAGAGAAAGAAGTTGAAGAACATGTAAAAGAGATCCAGCCAGAAGTCTTTTCTGAACTTCGCCTGATCACGACGCCAGGGGCGCAGGATTTCCAGCAGGAAGAAAAATGCTGAAACTCCAATCAGCCAGTAGAAGTAATTGTGCCAATTTGGGTTAGTGATCTCACTCCACAAGTAGTTGGCATACCCCTTATAGCCGTTTACGAATATCTCCCAATATTTTTCCATTTTATTTATAGTTTTTGTTTACCACTTTTGTTAGTTGTCCTGTTTCAATGGGCAATTCAGTATGAAAGCTCCACTCACGCCATGAACCATCGTAGTTGCGTACTTTTGTATATCCTAATAGCTGTGTAAGAACAAATGTCGTATGCGACGACCGTACACCAGACTGGCAGTATACGATCACGTCGAGGTCCGGTGTAATTCCAATTCCCTCATATTTTTGTCGAAGGGTATTAATATCCCAAAATCGTTTCGTGCCATGATAATCAATGGCATGGGCCCAATCGAGCAAAACAGCTCCCGGTATGCGGCCAGGGCGTGAAGAGGATTTGCGTTGAATTATTCCAGTATATTCATCCTCACTACGCACATCGAGCAATACCACATTCCGGTTCAGGGCTTCCTTCACCTCATCTTTGGCAATATAAAGCGGTTTGTTGCCAGTTTCCGGTAATCGGTAATTGCTGAAGGCCACTTCTTTATGGCCATTTTCCGTTGCATGTCCGTCTGCTTTCCATGCTGTTAATCCACCATTGAGTATTTTGGTATTCGATTCCCCGTTGACCAGTAGCACCCACCAAAGCCGCGCCGCTTCACATGCGCCATTGTCGTCATAAATAATAATGGGCACATCATTCCGCGCACCAAGGCTGCACAGTGTTTCTTCAAGCTGCTTACGCGAGGCCATCATGCCGCCATACACAAATGAACTGTCTTCCAGCGCCGGACGCCATACCTGTACTGCTCCCGGAATATGGGCCTGCAGGTATTGGGCCTCTTTACGAAAATCGATCAGCGTAAAGGACTGGCCTTTTGCCATCCAATCGGCCAGCTCATGGGTTTCGATCAGGTGTTTGGTACTAAAATACTGTTCCTGTTCTGCCTGCTTTTCTTTTTGCCCGCAGCCCTGAAAAAGGAGTAAGAAGACTCCAATCAATAAGATATTAATCTTCCAGCTCATACCATTTTATATTCGTCAGTGGCGCTCTGCGACCTTTCTTCTCCGGTGCGTAGTTTTTCGCCAGGTAATTCACAATCACTTCTTCATTTGTTCCGAGGTTCCAAAGGTTTTGGGTTTCCTGCATCCAAACAATCATGTTCTTCCATCCCTTTTTATCCGCACGGTTTTGAGTGATCAGTTTGGCGGAATGACAGGCCGTACAATTGGCGATCACTACATCCAGGCCTTCACCGGCTTTGAGACCGGTAGCGACATGTATGCCATCCACAATTTCGTCTTGCTTGGGAGCTGCCTGTGCTTCCTCTTTAGCACGTGTGTTGGCCGCTATACTGGCATCATCTGAAGGCCAGTCAACGGCGTATATCACGATGAACAGAAAAAAAGAGGTAACCATAAAGGCGATAATACCCAGAATGGCGCGATAGATCCAAAGCAGTTGTTTAAGCCATTTATCTTTGTTGTCCGGCATATTACTTTACTTTTACAGCTATGCGGTGACAGGCATTATTCAAATACCCTTTAGGGTTCCAACCGGGTAGTACCATCGGCTGCATGCGGCCCTGGTCATCTTTGGCACGCGCCCAAACTTCATAATAACCCGTGGCGGGCAGGCTTATGTCTGCCGAAAAGCGTTGCCAGGAATGCCGGTTGACCGGTGCCTCCAGCTTGCATTGCTTCCAGGTACTGCCGAAATCAACCGAATATTGCACTTCGGTAACTTTGTTTTCACCGGCCCATGCATGTCCGCGAATGGAAAGCTTTTTCCCTTTGGACAACATTGCCCCAGTTTTCGGATAGGTGATCAGCGATTTCACCGGCATCGACTCGATGATGCACATGTCTTCATCGGCCACCTTTTCACCCGGCGCTACCGGCTTACAGGGCACCCGGTACGAAGGCGCCTCCATTTTAGGTCCGTCGTGTACCTTATTGCGAATTGAAAGGCGGGTCAGCCATTTGCCTGAAGCTGAAGCCGGGAAACCACCCACCACTAATCTCAATGGATGGCCATGTGTAAGTGGAATGTCCTTCCCGTTCATTTGAAAGGCTACTATCGTCTCATCCTGCATGGCTTTCCACATGGGCACCCCACGCGAGATGGCCGGCTTATTAGGGTTCCCGCTCAGGTGTTTATCAGCGCCATAGAAACCCACATACACCGCATCATTTTTGACCCCTACGTCATTCAAAATATCTTTTAAGCGGACGCCGGTCCATTGCGCACAGGCTATGGCGCCTACTGACCACTGGTTTCCCTTGGCCGGCGGGTTGAATTCACTACGGCCATTTCCACCACATTCGAGCGCCAACTGGTAGGTGTGATGCCGGAATTTATCTTTAAGGTCCCGCAGGGTATACGTTTTCGATTGACTGGCCGACTCACCGTCAATGGTTAGCGTCCATTGGCTCACATCAATGTCTTCCGGCATAATGCCGTTGTTGCGAATGAAAAATTTATCGGCCGGGGTGATCGGGTCGTCGAGCAGGTGGGCTGCCGATTCAATGTTCCAGGGCCGGTCATTCAGCACCTTCATATCGGGATGCAGCCCAAACTGTTGGAAAGGATCTATTTCCTCTGCTACGGCTACGGGTATATAGCCATTGGGCATATTTTTGCCATAAACAATGGGCGCCCCTATAAAGGTGCCAATAGCGGCCAGAGAACTATTTTGTAAAAATTTTCTTCTCGATGTTTTCTTATCCATGGGTTTATGTTAACGTATGGCAAAAGCCAAAAAATAACTACTGTTTTAAGGAAAACATCGATAAAAGAACAGCATTCGGAAGACATGATCTGTGACCAGAGTCACAATAAGTTGGGGGAATTACAGGTTTTGTAAAATATTATTATTGGTAAGCAGTAAATGCCGGGGAAATATTGTTTAAAACCAAACTATCCCTGTTTTTATTTTACTGTATAGTCATAAAAAAACCGGTTGAAGATAAACTCTCAACCGGTTTTTGATAATGCTTTTAAAGCGTGTTTAGAATTAATTAAGGTTTTACAGGCACCGCTACCATAGTTTCATCCCAGGCCATGATCATCTGGCCATTGTCAAAAGCAATGGTAAATGCTTCAATAGTATTATCAGTTTCCTGTGCGTCAACTTCTACACGCAATACATCTTTTTCTTTATCGTAGTAATAGGCGCCCCACTGATCGAGAGCAGAGTTCAGAATGATGGTCCACTTTTCATCATCAGGTATGGTGAATAAGGAATAAGTTCCGGCTTCTACCTCTTTGCCACCAAATTCTGTATCCTGATAAAACTTGATCTCTGTGGCCTCATTGGCGCCGGTTCTCCACACCTCTTCCATTTTAACGATACCACCAAAAATCTTGCGATCGTTTTTCTGGGGTCTTGAATAATACACTTTTACCAACGGTGGAGAGGTACGTTCCATTTTGTAAACTGCAACATCCATCGGGCTTTTGTCCAAACCGGGAAGCTCCTGGGCTTCGGCCATCAGAACAAGAGCAAATGAAAGTAATAAAGTAGAAAATAGATTTTTCATAGTTCGTTTTTTATTGAATTTAAGATTTAACTATCACAAATGCATATTAGTTTCCACGTTTTTCATGAAATGTTTGAAAAAAGACATTCAACAGACATTATAGGATTCCCGCTTATTTCTTAAATGATATCTTTGCAGCATGTATGGCAAGGAAGAAGCATCGCGTTTAAGACAGGAATTCTGGACGACATTCGGCAAATACCTCGCTCCCAAAAGGTCTGACGATGGTTTTAAGATCAACTGGATCAACTACAAAACACGTATCCGCCATTTGTTTTTCCGCATGTGGGCCACCAGCAAAATGGCGTATATCGGTATTGAGCTTACCCACAAAGACGATGACATTCGCGAGCTGTATTTTGAACAGTTGCAACAACTCAAAACCCTGTTGCATGCTTCCCTGGTTGAAACCTGGACATGGGAAGACCTGGTTTATGACGACTACGGCCGGCCATACTGTCGCATTTACAAAGAAATGAAGGGTGTCAATATTTTCGAAAAAGAACAATGGCCCGAGCTGATCTCATTTTTCAAACCGCGAATCATCGCTTTAGATGAGTTCTGGTCAAATGCGTATTACACCTTTCTGGAGTTGGAATAATGAAGCGGACAATGGGAATACCTCTGTCCAAAGTACGCTTTTCAACTGTTGTTCTTTTTTAACAGTTTGGTCATCGTCACCCTTTTCCGTTTCACAAAGCCCGATTTGTTATACAGGTTGATGGCCGGTTCATTATGCTTCTCCACCTCGAGATGCAGGGCTTTCAGCGAAAGCTTCTTACTTTCTTCAACAATAAAATCAATGGTTTTGCTGCCGATCCCTTTGCCCCGGTAAGGGTCATCGATGTACATTTCATCTAGGGTGCCATTCAGGCCGTTGTATTCAAAGCTGAAGCCATAAGTCAGGGTTGCATAGCCTATGGTCTCATTTTCCAGAAGGATCAGCCATATTTTACCCATCTCATGATGGTCAAAAAATCCTTTCAGGTTGTCGCGAATAGATTGAGCATCAAAAGGGTATTGCACCTGCTGATAGAAGCTTTGCATAAGCGTAGTGAGCAGTGGTATATCTTCAATGGTCGCTTCCCGAAAATGGATATTCATGGCCATGACTGTTCAACTTTGTAACCAAAAATAGTGAAAAGTGGTTCATATTGCGCTACGCAAACAGATTAATCCATATGTTTATTCTAAAAAACAAAGGAATTGCAATCCGACCAACCTTAACCTTTTGCGATATGATGAAGAAATTATATTTTTCAACCGTCATTTATCTTGTTTCAATTTCGATGTTGGGCGCTCAGACATACCGAAAAGAAGAACCTTTTGCTCATACGTATTCCATTGTAGCTATGGATACCGCTACCGGTGAAATGGGTGTCGGTGTGCAAAGCCACTGGTTTTCTGTGGGCACATTGGTAGCCTGGGGCCAGTCGGGAGTGGGCGTGGTGGCTACCCAGTCGTTCGTCAATCCGGCATTCGGCCCGAAAGGACTGGAGTTGATGGCATCCGGGATGACCGCTCCCGAGGCATTGAAAAAGCTGGTGAATGCCGACGCAGGGCAGGTGTACCGACAGGTGGCCTTCCTGGATACCGAGGGCAGGGTAGATGCCTTTACCGGCGACCAGTGTATCGCGGAGGCGGGCCATTATGTGGGTGAGGACTTTAGCGTACAGGCCAATATGATGCTGAACGATAAAGTGGTGCCGGCTATGAAAAAGGCCTTTGAAGAAAGTGCCGGAAAACCGCTTTCGGAAAGGATATTACTGGCTCTGAAAGCCGCCGAAGCAGTTGGCGGTGATATCCGTGGAAAGCAATCCGCCGCCATGATCGTGGTGGGGCCCGAAAAATCGGAGGAGGTGTGGAACGACAAGCGCGTTGACCTGAGGGTGGATGATCATCCTGAACCACTGGAAGAGCTGGAGCGACTGCTCAAGGTACACCAGGCCTATGAATATATGAACAAAGGCGACCTGGCGGTGGAAGAAGGCAATATGGAAAAGGCGCTGGAAAACTACGGACAAGCCGAGACCATGATGCCGGATAACCTGGAAATGAAATACTGGAAGGCCGTTTCGCTGGCCAATAACAATCTGATCGACCAGGCGCTTCCGATTTTTAAAGAAGTGTTTCGGGCCGATCCCAACTGGCGTACCCTGACCGAAAGGCTGCCCGATTCAGGATTGCTTTCGGTTAAGGATAAGGCCCTTAAGAAAATCCTGGCCCAGTGATCATGCAGGTACAAAGCTGCCTTTAGGTTTAATGCGTACGAGCAGGGCAAACCCAAGCGACAAAATAATGGCCGCCAGACCAACGAACCACCAAAGGGAAGTATAACCATAATGCTCAATAATCCGGGTGCCAATGAAAGGCGCAATCACATGGGCAACCGAAAAGGATAAGGTATATAAACCCATATATGCGCCGCGATTATGGCCACTGCTTTTCTGAACAATATAGGTAGCCATGAAGGGCATGGCCAGTATTTCCGATATACTGATCAAAAACATTGAAATAAAGAGGAATACCACGTGATGCCCCAGGTTCAGCATGACAAATGACACGCCCAGCAACAAGGCGCCACTGGTGATCGGAACGGAAATAGGATACTTTTTGCCTAATATGTAGACCATTACCATCTCCAGTGCAAAAACCAGTATACCATTTAAGGCCAGCAATCCGCCGATCTTATTCTCCGGCAGCAGATAGATGTCTCTATAGTACAGTGGCAGCGTAACAAATAGCTGGAAAAATAAAATGGCATACCCGCTACAAAGCACGATGAACAACAAAAACCGCGGATCGCGATAGGGCGAATGTAACGGTACATCCTCGGGTGTGGCCCGCTTTGGTTTGGCGCTGTATTCCTTTTGATTTCTGAAATAGAAAAAGAAAAATATACCCGCCGCGATACAGGTCAGCCCGTCGGCAATGAACAGAAGGCGGAATGACATGGCCGCCAACAAACCCCCTATGGCCGGCCCCACTGAAAAGCCCAGGTTGATGGCCATGCGGTTCAGCGAAAAGGCCCGCGAAACATTTTCAGGTTTGGCATAATGCGCTACTGAAGATGCATTGGCCGGACGAAGACTTTCCGCCACTGCACTCAATACTATAATGGCAGCGATAAGTGCATGGTATTCGGTAATGCCCGACACCACGATAAACAATGCGCCGCCTAATACCAGCGAGAAGAATTGCACCTTAAAATGACCAATGCGATCCGTAAGCCAACCACCCAAAAAAGCCCCGATCATAGATCCGATGCCAAAACAACTCACCACTACACCCGCCTGTGCTATGCTGTACCCCAGGGCTTCAGTAAGGTAAATACTAAGGAAGGGTATCACCATGGCGCCGCTGCGGTTGATCAGCATCACGAGCGACAGCATCCAGGCAGGCTTTGACAGGCCGCCAAAGGCATCAATGTAGAGTTGTTTGATCCTGTTCATCGGTTGGTTCAGGTTGATTGTCGGACCTCCGTATTTTCCCTGCCTGAAAAAATTCGGAAAACCAATTAACGGCAAATTGATCTGTACAGTTACTGGTTTTGAGTAAAATATATGTTTACGCCACAATTTTATATAATTTTGCCATGCATGTTACAATTCGCATCACTTAATTCGGGCAGCAATGGCAACTGCTACTACGTAGGCCATGAAGAAGGCGGCATATTGATTGATGCCGGCATCAGCTTTAAACAGATCAGGCTACGCCTGGAGTATTTGGGTATTGACCTTTCGCATATCAGGGCGCTGTTTATCTCACACGAGCACCGCGACCATATTATGGGGGTCAGGGTGTTGGCCAAAAAGCTTGGACTACCGGTCTATATCACACAGCGCACCTTGCAAAATGCCCGAATGGATCCTTATGCGCCTTATTGGGTCAATCTGCATACCCACCAACCGGTTGAGATCGCCCATATGTCCGTGATGGCTTTCCCCAAGTATCACGATGCGGCTGATCCGCATAGTTTTGTGGTTGAAAGCAAAGGAAAAAAGGTTGGCATCATTACCGATATCGGTCAGGTGTGCGACCAGGTGGCCCGGCACTTCACTGGCTGCGATGCCGCTATATTGGAGAGCAACTACGACCCTGATATGCTGGAAAACGGCCGTTATCCCCTCTTTTTAAAGGAGCGCATCCGCGGAGGCGAGGGGCACCTTTCGAATGACCAGGCCTATGCGCTGTACGAACAACATGGCAACGGCAACCTGCAACACCTTGTGTTGGGCCACCTATCCGACGACAACAACCATCCCGAACGGGTAAGGGAGGTATTCGACCGGCAGGCGTCTGCTACTAATGTCCATGTCGCTTCGCGCTACGAACCGAGTATGCTTTTTGAGGTTCAGTAGTTCAAGGGTTCAGTAGTTCAGAGGTTCATGGGTTCATGGGTTCATGGGAATAATTAGTTCAGAGAATAGGGTTCAGGGAATTTGTTTCAGGTTTAAGGAAGTTCAAAGGTTCAAAAGTTCAGTAGCTGAAAGCATTTAGCTCGAAGGTCGAAGCTGGAGGCTGGAAGGGGGGCATGGCTCATGGTTGTTGGTTCATGGCTCATAGTTCATGGCTCATAGTTTGAGCTTAGCTTTAAACTTTAATCCTGAAACTTTAAACTGCTTAGCCCCAACTGCCGCAAGTTATGCTCCACTGAACTTGTTATGTACGCATGGTAGAGAGTAATCACTGCATAGACAATTTATAAATATATTAAAAAATACAATTACATAATATATTCCAAAAATAGGATTAAGAGGTTTTGTGTTTCTTTGAACAGAAGATTATATAAAGTCTATTATTAAATTACACATATAATGATTAACTTACCATAAAAAAACAATGGGAAGAAAATCATTACAAGTTAAGGGCTATAGTCCTGAATCCATTAAAGCGCTTTTTAATTCAGATGACAGGTATAAAATTGGCATGCGTTTATATGCTGTCTACCAGGTTTCTTTAGGGCAACCCAGTAGAAAACTAGAAGATTTCTACAATACCAGTTTTAAACAAATCACCAACTGGGTACATCGATTTGAACGAGAAGGGCTTGATGGTTT
>DNTA01000017.1 GCA_003500135.1 Cytophagales bacterium
GGCATAACAATTACAATTTTGGTAAGACCGCCTTTTACGAAGTACTTTCCCTGCTTCGAGCTCCACGCCCACCGGGTTGCTTTTCGATATAGGTATTAGTTCGCTCGAGTGGGGAATAATAAATCCGTAATGCAATGAAGACTGAATGAAAAACGGGTTTCGGAGAGAGTCACCATCTATGCTTGGGGACTGTGGCATAACATCTGACAAAACAAAGAAAAACAAGATAGCTGCAGTGGCGGTAACTTTCATGCTTCGGTGTTTGGGTAGTTAATTTTAAATACTAAAAAACAAACCTCTTTGTTCGGCGATATTTTAAACTCATAAATGAAAAAGTTTTGGATTTGTGTGAATGTCGACACAAAGACAAGAAAAATCTTTTTGTAAATTTACCATTGTGAAATGAAAACCGGGACATCCAATATCGCCATATTGTTTTTCAGCCGATCGGCCAAAGAAGAGGCAATGGCCAAAAACTGGCTAAAGGATAAGGATCCCAGCATCAATGTGCAAATAGCACAACAACTTATTGACCAAAGCAAATTGGCTATACAAAAAAGCGGCCTACCTGTTTTTTCTTTTGACAGCTCAAAACAAATAGGATCAACTTTCGGGGAACGTCTGGCCAATGCTTTTGAACAGGTATTTCATAATGGCTATGATGCCGTCATATCAGTAGGTAATGATTCGCCACAGTTGAATGAAATCAATTGGGCTGAAATAATTAAAACGCTTCAAAGCGGCCAAAATGTCCTTGGCCCTTCTAACAGAGGTGGCGCCTACCTTATTGGCATGACTAAAAAGGCATTTCGGTATTATGGATTTATCCATCTTCCATGGAAAAAAAGCCACCTGTTTAATGCACTCAATAATTTTTTGAAAAAAAATGATGTCACGGTAAAACTTCTTCCTAAATACCGTGATATCAATTCATGGTACGACCTCATCCTTTTGAGGAACGAGTTATCTCAGAACCCTCTCCTGAAATTGCTTAGAAACTGGATTTTTAGCAATGACTCCTACCCTTTTTCGGATGAAGTTCGCATTATTAAAAATTCCCCTATTCTTCATTTCGGTTTGAGGGCCCCACCGGCAATTGTCTTACACAGCCAGACAATTGTTTAACTCAATACTCAAATACGATTTGAATGAAATACCTGATTTTACAAGGGGCATTGTTGCTTCTGAGCCTGAATGTATTTGCGCAGGCATCATTAGAAATACAAATTTTTGACGAAAATCAACAACCTGTTGCCTTTCAACCGGTTAAATTGATCAACGAACTCATAGGCTTCGAGGAAAGTTTTACCACGGACGCTAACGGAAAAGCATTCGTAGGAGGGCTTTCAACCAGCGGCGATTATAAGGTCTACATTCCGGAAGGCAGTTTCTACAAAGAAAAATTTTCCAATAGCTTTAAGCTGATCTCGAGCAAAACCAGAAGTCTGACAATCGACATCAGCAGCAAGGCCGTGCAACTTGAAGGAGTGGCCATATCCGCGGCAGATTTCCATTCGATCAATACCATCAATGCCGAGGTGGCCTCCGAGCTTCATCATAAAGAACTGACCCAGCTACCGATAGAAGGACGCGATATAACGAGATCATTGTATCGGCTACCCAACATCACACAATCGACGGGGTTTTACCCGGAAGCGCCCAACATTGCCATAAATGGGGCCAACCCTTTATTTACCAATTATCAGATTGATGGCTTAGACAACAATGAAAACTTTTTGGGTGGACAGCGTTTTGCCATCCCTGTAGGTTTTACCCAGAACATTACGGCATTGACCAATAATTTCAGCGCTGAGCACGGACTCACATCGAATGGTATAATCAATATCACAACAAAATCGGGAACAAACCAAATAAACGGGGAAGTGTTTTTTGTAACCCGGCCAGGCCCCGTGATCGACAGCCCATCGCCTTATGCGCAGCGCGATCTTTCAGGAAATCAGGTGAAGGATGGGTTTCAAAGATATCAGGCCGGATTTGGTATTGGAGGCCCGATTAAAAAAGATAAAACCTTCTATTTTCTCAATGTCGAACAAACCACAGACCTGAAGGACAACTTGCTGAATGTACCCCAGCTGGGCATTAATGAAACCATAAGAGGGCAAAACAACTTCACCTACCTTTCGGCAAAAGTTGATCAACACTGGAATAACCATTTTCGCTCTTCATTGCGTGTCAATACGGGAATTGTGAATATAGAACGCCAGGGGGGCGGATTGGAAAGTGGAACTACCTTTGCTTCTGCCGGTAACCTTCAAGATCGAAATTCGCTGAATATCGCATTGAAAAACACCTATTCCAGGCAAGGTTTTACGTATGAAGGAAACTACCTTTATGGAAGGTTCAGGTGGAATTATGCCAATCCGGACAATCCGGGCTCGCCCAATGTTGCCATGGAAGATTTTTCGGGCAATTCTATTGGTCAAATTGGCCATCCTGGTTTTGTTTTTGATGAACAGGAAAGCACCCACCTGATTCAACAAAAGCTGACTTTTCGCAAAAACCAACACCTTTTCAAAACAGGGCTTCAGTTTAAAAGCTCCGGATTTGAACTACAAGGAGGCGGAAACCCAAATGGAAGTTATCTGGTTCAGCTTACTGATGCACAGATCAATGCTTTAAAGGAAAACGGGGTCAGCAGCAATCTGATGCCTGAGGATTTACCAGGCGATGTATCCGTGCTCAACTACAACATAGAACTACGGCCCAGCGCTTTTCAAAAACGACAGGATATCTTCAGCCTTTACATCGAAGATCAAATATCCCTGAGTCAAAAAACTACTTTCAATATCGGCTTAAGGTGGGATTATGACAACCTTTCAAAAGGCGGTGGTGAAAATGGGGATTTCAATAATATTGCCCCAAGGGTGAGCATGAATCATCAATTAAACAAAAACACATCAATTAGGGCAGGCTATGGCATCTATTACGACAAAATTCTGTATGCCGTCTACAGCGATGCCCTGCAATTCAGCAATAACTCCTCTGATTATAAGGCACAGTTAAACGAACTGATCCGTCTCGGAATTTTGGATGCAAATGCTGATCCGGACAGAATAACAAATGAAGGAAATTTACAAGCCGGCTTTTCCGATGTGGAATATCTAAATGGCCCGGAGGCCACAGACCTGGAAGGCCAGCGCGAAGAGTTATTCAGTAATGAATGGCGCATTTTAAACCCCAACGGATATCAAAACCCATACGCCCATCAGTTTATGATCGGTGTTCAGCATAAAGTAAGCGAACAAATGATGTTTTATCTGGATGTTATGCATAACAGATCATTTAATTTATTCAGGTTGAGGGATTTAAATGCACCGGAAGCTTACGAGGTAAACCCTGATAATGTGATGGTGAGGTCACAGCAAGAGGCAGATTTAACACGTCCCGTTCCGATCTACAACGATAACGGCCAGGGCTTCGCCGTCATTGGTAACGATACGTTGACAAGCGTGGCACGCAACGTGATGATGACCGAAACAGATGGAAGATCAAACTATTATGCGTTAAATTTCACCTTTCAAAAAGCAAGGGGAACCGATCCTTATGCCATTAGATTAATGTATACGCTTTCCTATCTGGAAAACAATACCGAGGACATTAATTTCCGGGCAATGGACGCCAATAATTTCGAAAATGAATGGGGACCTTCCATCAACGACCGGCGCCATCTGATCAACGGAATCTTTAATGTCTATCCTACACAAAGATGGACTGTGACCCTGGCTGCTTTGCTGCAAAGTGGTCAACCCATCAACCGCATTCCTGATGGCTCTGATTACGGTACAACTGACCTGAACGGCGATGGCAGAAATTTCGGAGATGCTTATGTTGGCAACAGCGATCGTCATCCGGGGGAAAGCCGTAATTCTGATCGATTGCCATGGGCCTACACTTTTGACCTGAGTACTTTTTATACTTTGCCCATAGCAAATAGTCAAATTGAGATCGGAGCTTATGTTTTCAATTTGTTCAATGCTGAGAATCTAAGCGGGTATGCCAATAATGCCACGCAAAGCAATCAAATTCAAATTGGGGCTTCCGGTTCGCGAATTGTCCGCAAAAATGCAGCCCCTCCCCGACAGTATCAGTTTTCTTTACGTTATTTGTTTTGAGCATGGAAAAAAAGATTTGGAAATATACGTATTGTTTGATTTTACCATTCTTATTCATGGCGATAGGTTGTGGCTCGAACAAAACATCTGAAAAGCAAGGGGTTCCGAACAATTGGCCGGAAATAGAACAAAAAGCAAGCAACCAAACCGTGACCATGATGATGTGGCAGGGCGACCCACTCATCAATACGTACATGAAAAATTTTGTGGTTCCTACAGTAAAGGATAAATACGGGATCGATCTTGAAATTGTACCGGGCCAGGGTAATCAAATTGTAAGTACCTTAATTTCGGAGCAGGAAGCAGGCGCCAAAACCAGTCAACTGGATATGATGTGGATCAATGGCGAGACATTTTATCAATTGAGAAAGATCAAAGCTTTGCATGGGCCATTTGTTGACCGGATACCCAATAACAAATATATTAATTGGGATAGCCCATTTATTCGATTTGATTTTCAGCAGGAAGTAGATGGATATGAATGCCCCTGGGGCAATGTCCAATTGGCGATAATATATAACAGCGAATATGTTGAAAACCCGCCTGAAACGTTACAGGAACTTGAAAATTGGGTAAAAAGCAATCCCGGCAAATTCACCATAGGTAATGACTTCACCGGAATGACCTTACTAAAATCGTGGCTGACATTTTTTGCCGGAGGACCCGAAAAAATAAAAGGTGAATTTAACGAAGAGGTTTATCGGCAAAGCAGTGAAAAATTATGGGCCTATATCAACCGGATAAAGCCCTACTTTTGGAATGGCGGGGAAACCTTTCCCTCCTCCGTGGCACAAATGCATCAGCTCTTTGCCAACGGTGAAATATGGTTCACCATGAGCAATAACGACAGTGAAGTAGATAACAAGATCAACCAGGGTCTGTTCTCAGAAAACAGTCGTGCTTATGTACCAACTTATGGCGCCATTCAGAATTCGCACTATCTCGGCATTGCCGCCAAATCTGACAACAAGGCAGCGGCTATGGTGGTCATCAATTATATGATCTCTCCTGAAGCACAATATCAAAAAATGAAGCCCGACGTTTGGGGTGATCATACCATTCTCGACATTGACCGGCTTCCACAGGAATGGAAAGTGAAATTCAATGAAATTCCCGGTCGACAGTATGCGCCGCAAAGAAGCGAAATTCAGGAAAATGCCCTGATGGAACCTGCTCCTGAATATATGATCAGGTTGTTTTCAGATTTCCGAACCGAAGTAATGGAAAAATAGATGTCTAAGAAGATCACTCTTGTCCTTTATATCGTTATTACTTCCGCCCCCATATTGGCCGGACTGATTTATGCATTGCTATACAGTTTTGGTTTAATTGGCATATTAAGCAAGGGATTTACTCTCCGATATTGGAAAACCTTATTTAGCAGCGACGCTGCCCTGTGCATGGGTTATACTTTATTGCTTACCATGGCTTCCATAATATTGATTTTGGCAATTTCATTGATTTTATCCTATCAGCTATCCAAACGACCAAAATCATTTTTGCATAAAGTATTGTTTATACCACTTACCATGCCCCCACTTATTATGGCTTTCGCTGTATTCTATTGGATGAGTCCCGGCGGCATAATATCAAGGTTTCTGAACCAACTGGGCATTTTAGAGGAAATAGAATCATTTCCCAGGTTGGTTAATGATTTTTGGGGTGTTGGTATTATCATCACACATGTGCTATTAATTGCCCCTCTTTTTACCCTTTTATTCACCAATCAGGTAAAAAAAGAAAAGCTCATGGATATGGCCGATATTTCCTATACCCTTGGCGGTGACGCCACACAATTTTTTCGCAAGATATTCATTCCGGTTGTTCTCAAGCGATCTAAACACTTAATTGTACTATACACCATTTTCCTGATGGGAACTTATGAAGCGCCTCTTTTGCTGGGTCGCAGTACCCCCAGGGTTTTGACCATATTTATAACAGAAAAGCTTTCGAGATACAATCTCGATGACATACCCGTTGCCTATGCATTAACCAGTTTCTACTCCGTTGCCATTATGATTACAGTTCAAATATTTTTAACCCGCAGTAAAAACAGGTCATGGGCATAAAAGGAAAATTCATCAATACGACATCAATCATATTACTGCTGCCAATTTTCGGTATTATGTACCTGTCTTTTGTTAGCCAATGGAACTATCCGCGGCTTTTTAGGGATGTCTGGACCGGTGTTAACTGGGTTTCCACGCTTTCAGGTCAAAATAACATCATGAAAAGCCTGGGGTTATCTCTTTTTATCTCATCTTTTGTAGCGCTTACAACAACCTCAACAGGGTTTGTATTATCCAGACAACTGAGCCAACTAAAGAAAGCAAATGTATGGTTATCCCTATCGTACTTCCCGTATTTGATCGCCCCAGTTGTACTTGGTGTCATGTTGCAGTTTTATTTTATAAAATTTGGGCTTAATGGTTCGGTAGTCGGTGTCCTTTTGGCACAAATGCTTTTCATCACGCCATACAGTACCATCTTTTTCAGCGCCTTCTGGAATAAAACGATTCATGACACTGTATTTCAGGCCCATTCATTAGGAGCCTCCGGCCGGCAGGTATATTGGCAAATTGTACTTCCCCTGGCAAAACCGTGGATATTTATCGGAATGTTCCAATGCTTTTTGATCTCTTGGTTTGAGTACGGTATTACGCAGCTCATCGGGGTTGGCAAAGTGGCCACCTTAACCATTACCACTATGCAATGGGTTAAAGAAGCCAATCCCCATCTGGCTGCTGTTTCAGCATGTTTAATGGTGGTTCCCACTTTAATTTTACTCCTAATAAATCAGCGTATTTTTTTAAAACAAAAAGACCTGGAGACCGCATGATCAAAGTGAGCAACATATCAAAAAGCTATGGAAAAGAGCCTGTTTTGAAAAATATCGGCTTTGAGCTATTGGAGCAGCACACCATGAGTATTTTGGGTAAATCAGGTTGTGGAAAAACTACTCTGCTAAAAATACTTGCCGGGCTTGAAAATAGTGACTCCGGCAGTTTTACGATAGACGGAAGTGATATGCTTCATATGCCCCCACAACGTCGCGAAGTGGTATATCTCAGCCAGGAGCCCTTGCTTTTTCCACATATGACGGTAGAACAAAATATTGGCTATGGCCTTAGGATCCGAAAAATCAGTCAAAATGAATTGGTTGAAAAAGTTGAAGTAATGCTTAATGAGTTAGGTATATCAGAACACCGCAATAAAATGCCCGATCAACTTTCAGGAGGACAAAAACAAAGGGTGGCATTTGGCCGGGCCCTGGTGATCAACCCTAAGGTTATATTATTGGATGAGCCTTTTGGCAGCCTTGATGCCCATACCAGGGAAGATATGCAAACTCTTTTTTTAAAAATTGCTGAACTACACCATATTACCGCACTTTTGGTTACTCATGATGTTAAGGAAGCACTGATAATGGGACGAAAATTCGCGAGATTAGATGCAGGGGCGCTTACTGTTTACCCTGATAAAAAGGCATTCATTGCTGCTCCGGAAAATGGCATTAAAAAAGAAGTTGGATTTTGGAATGAACTAATGAAAGAACATGAACAATAAATTTGATCATATAGAATCAATATACTGGGTATTTACCCAGCTATGCAACGATAAGTGCGACCATTGCTATAACCTCTCCGGGCCTCAGGGGGCCAGGATTACTGAAAAAGACTGCCTTGACATCATTCAACATCTACCCTCTTCGGCTGATCGGATTATTTTATCAGGAGGCGAGCCCTTAGCAGAAAAAAAGAAGTTATACCTCATCTTAGATGCCTTAAAGGAAAAATACGGCACCAGCGCCCAATTGATGCTCCAAACCAATGGAGATCTGCTCAATGGCGAGATATTGGATATTTTGATTGAAAAGGGCGTTACTCGTTTCGACATTGCCAGTATTGACCGGTACCACAAGGCGGCAGGTGGCCGTCTTGAAGAACTCGCAAAATTGTTTGAATCGAGAGGGGTCAACGGTGATGAAAAAGACCCGTTGGTAAGGAAGGAAAATTATTTACACAGCTTCCCATTGAGCTGGGGCTACTGGGGCGCCACGGAAGATATGTGGCTCGGCGGCAACTGGGCTCGTGGCCGGGCCATGACCAAAAAGATTTGGAAAAAGGATCCCGACCACAACTTTTGTGCTATCCTCTCCGGAGCGATTGGCTTTCTAAATGGTGGCGAAAACATACCCCAGGAAATTTCCATTCAACTCTGGAAAATCAACCCTTGCTGTCCGGGCACTAAAGAACCGCTTGGAGATGCACGTGTTGACGATGTAAGCGATGTGCTTGAAAGGGTATCCAAAAGTCCGGTTTTTCAGCAGTTGGATAAGGGTAATCCATATGCCATGGGCGAAAGTATTGGCATAACCGAAGCACACGCCCGGAAAAGGTGCAGTGAATTAAAGAATGTTTGCCTTTGGTGCGACGAGTTCTTCGAACATCATTTTGATATCAAGTCGCTAAGAGGTAAAAAAAAGGCGAAAACGAGCAATTAGTTTACTCAGGCTTATAATATTGCCGGTACCAATCAACAAACTTTCTCAGGCCTTCTTCAATACTGGTTTGCGTACGATAGCCAACCGCTTCTTCCAAACCCGATATATCGGCATAGGTTTGATAAACATCCCCAGGCTGCATGGGAAGCATTTCTTTTTTGGCATCTTTACCGATATATTTTTCCAATAGCTGGATAAACCGGGCCAGCTCTACCGGCTGGTTATGTCCAATATTATAAATCACATAGGGCACACCGGCTTCTTTCGAAGTTTTACCCGTTTGGATATCATGATTATCCGGTATATGACGAATAAGGTGATTTATTCCTCCAACAATATCATCAATATAGGTAAAATCGCGTTTTAGCTTACCATGATTGTATACTTTGATGGTTTTTCCTTCATAAATCGCTTTTGTGAACTTGAAATAAGCCATATCGGGCCTGCCCCACGGCCCGTAAACTGTAAAGAAGCGTAGACCTGTTGTAGGTATTTTATAGAGCGCCGAATAGCTGTGCGCCATCGCTTCATTAGACTTTTTGGTAGCGGCATAAAGTGAGACCGGATGATCTGTATTTTGAGATTCTCTGAAAGGAATATCCGTACTATTGCCATATACCGAACTGCTTGAGGCGAAAACGAAATGCTTAACCGGAAACTGCCGGCATGCCTCCAGTACATTCAAAAAGCCGGTTAGGTTGGCGTCTAGATATTTGTAGGGTTTTTCAATACTAAAACGCACACCGGCCTGGGCGGCCAGGTTTATTGCGTAGTCGAATTTTTCTTCCCTGAACAAATCGTCAAGACTGTCTTTTTCCATTATGCTGATCGCATAAAAAGTAAAGTTCGGACAAGATTTAAGTTGATTGAGCCGGTCAATTTTTAAGCCAACGTCATAATAGTTATTGATATTGTCAATGCCGACCACCTCATATCCGGAATCGCACAAATTTCTGGACAGATGATATCCAATAAATCCCGCAGCACCTGTAATTAATATTTTATCCATTATTTATTTCTGAAGCGTATAGCCATTTATACAGTAAAACAAAAATTAACATAGCACAGAGGGTGCCCACCAATGCCCCGGCATATGTATCAACATAAAAATGTTGAAGAAGATATATCCTGGAAAGTCCTACCAATAGTGCAATACAAAAAAATACGACTTTCACCCATTTTGAAATATCCAGAATGATTGCCAGGGATGCCATTAATGCAAATGCAGAAGCAGTATGCCCTGAAGGAAAAGAGTTGAATGAGTGTGTTGTAACTCCTTCCACATAATTCCAATCGACGTCAGGGAAATATTTCGTTGGCCTCGGCGCCATATGGAAAACTACTTTTTTAAAAAAGTAAATCAAAATACCATGTACAACTCCGACCAATGCTACATAGCCAGCCCGTTTTTTATTAATTAACAAAAGCGCGAGCGTTACAACAGCATAAAAGACCCCATCTCCCAAATGCGTGACGTATTTAAAAAAATGATCGAAAAAAGGCGTATGTATTTCGTTTATATAGAATACAACGTCACCCTTTTTTATAAATAAAAGAAATACACCTCCGGCAAACCATAAAACCACAAACAATTTGAAGTATATATTTCCGGCAATTTTTTGCCTGGCAAAACCTAATTGATCGTTATCCATATTTTTACAAATTCTTATTTTCGTTTTTATAGGATGGCTGAACTCCTTTTTCGCTCATTGAAAGGAAACCCCCAAATAAAGAACTGACAGCGGTAATTGCAAAAAACAGCAATGTAAAAGCCACTCCCACTTTTTCATCTACCCCAAAATATTGATGACCGTAAATGTAAACAACCTCCCTGGCGCCTACCCCTCCAATTGTAACTGGTATGACTGCGGCAATAGAAGAAACTAAAAACAACAGCAGGTAGGCCAAAAAATTATTTGTAACACCGAGTGCCAAAAGTATATTGACTCCACAAATCAACTGAATAAATTGCACGCCGAAAGCGGAAAGTGTAGTAGAGGTCCAAAACACCCTATGCCTGCTAAACCAGTTGAAAACTACGATACGATACAATAAAACAGCTACAATGATCAATATCAAAGCTGCGATAGTAACCCAAAGGGTATTAAAAACAAAAATGACCATTGATGAAGCAAGCCCTAATATAGCAACAAGGCCGCTGATTCGATCCAGTAATAAAGTGGCAATAAGATTTTTTACTTTGGTTGAAAACCGTCGATTGATCCAATATATTTTGTAGCCGTCACCGCCTATACCTCCGGGAAGGAAGAGGTTGTAAAACATACCGATATAGTACAATTTAAGATGATCGTGATAATCAAACACCACCTGATCGCCCTTTAGAAACAACTGTAGCCTTTTTGCACTGAGCCATTGTGAAGCATTGAACAATAAGACTGCAAAGGTCAAATACCACAGATTGAGCTGTTTGATCAGTTGCCAGGTGGCTTTTACATCTATTTTTCTGCTAACCAGGTAAAGCGCTGCAGCGCTAACCAGCAGTTTTAATACGCTTTTTAGAAGCTTTTTCCGCTGTATCGCCAAGATAGATATCCTTAATGATGTATGTCTTTTTGTTTTGCGACTCGAAATACGTGCGAAGGATCATTTCTGCCACGAACCCTATGGTGATCAACTGAATTCCGCCCAGAATGAGGATGATCCCCAACAGTAAAATAGGACGGCCCCAGATATCAAATCCCATAATTTTTTTTACCAATAAATATAAATTAATGATTATTCCTAAACCAAAGGCAAGAATACCTGTACCACCAAATAAATGCATGGGCTTCTGAAAATATTTCTGGAAGAAAGTCATCAGGATCAGGTCGCTGGCAACTTTTAAGGTTCTGCCAAGCCCATACTTGGACTGACCATGGATGCGCGGATGGTGTTTGACGGGAATTTCATCAATTTTGGCCCCCTGCAGTTTAGCAAGTATAGGAATAAAACGGTGCAATTCGCCGTATAAACCCAGGTTTTTGGCAAAATAGCTCTTGAAGATTTTCAAAGAACAACCATAATCTGAAATATGTACGCCACTCAATCTACGGATCAACATATTCGCAATTTTGCTGGGCAACTTACGTAAAATGAAACCATCCTTCCGGTTTTTGCGGTTCCCTGCAATTACATCATAATGGCCGTTTTCAATTTTTTCGAGCAGCATTGGGATATCGGAAGGGTCATTTTGCAAGTCGCCATCCATCGTTACGATATATTCACCCTGAGCGGTTTCAATACCGGCGGCCATAGCGGCAGTTTGTCCTGAATTGCGAAGTAAATCAACGACTTTTACCCTGTCATAGGCAAACTCCTTCAAATTAAGGAGGGTTTTATCGGTCGAACCGTCATTTACAAACAGTACTTCATGATCTATGCCTTCGAGGGCTTGGTGGAGCTGCTCAATAAGTGGTTGGACATTGTCCTGCTCGTTGTAAACAGTGATAACAACGGATAACTTCATATTTTTTTAGTTAATTTTCAACAAATAGGCATGATTGACCGCCTCATCCCGTGTATTAGGATTCAGGAATTTGCCATTCAGCGTTGACACATGAAATGCATTGTCGTCAATTCTTCCTTAAATTTTATTCCCGCCTCCTCTAGCATTTGCTTTTGTTTATTATAACCAAAGATCCAAAGATCCTTGTCATGATCAGTACGAATTCTCACTTCTTCTAAACTGAGAGATGGAGTTTCCTGCTGCAAATAGAAATTCAAAGACCTGCTCCACCTGCCCTCCAGAATATAAATACTCTCCGGATCAATGTTTTTGTCTTTCGCCATTTCCGCAATCTCACTCCCACCCTGATACTCCAATAATTTAGGATAAAAATTGGTATTCAACATAAAATTGACCAGGATAATCAACCAGGCCGACATGAGTATAATTTTTTGATATAGCGCTTTCCTGGCAAACGTTAAATAAAGTACAAGCCCCAACAAAAGCACATACACAATTCCCAAAAATATATTGTCAATTGGGAAGGCCCATATATTCAGAAGTATAAGTAATAAAACACAAGCGCCAACCACTACATACTGTGCAATCAACACGATGCGGGCTATGCCGTCCTGAGCAGTTTCGAAGAGCCTGTAAAGATATTGTGCCGTAATAACCGCCGCAAGGGGAAATAAAATATTGATATAGTGGGGCAACTTGAAACTCGCCAGGCTGAACACATGAAAGGCAATGATGAAACCGCCCAAAGTCAGGAAATCGAGGTCGTTCTTGTACTGGAATTTCGCTTTTATTAACCGCTTAACTCCATTAAAAATGGCGGCAAACGTAATCAAACTCCAGGGAAGGAAAGCCCATATAAAGGAGTGGTGAAAAAAGAAAAAATCTGAATTTTCCTGCATTCCCCTTTCTCCGGCAAGTCTTTCGAAGCTTTGTCGCCATAGTATAAACCACACACCAGAGTTGCCGTATTTCCCATTTACAAATTTTTCAGGGTGAAGATCAAATTGTAAATAGTAGGCATATAACATTGGTGCAGAAAAAGCAAAAAAGGTAATGATTCCAGCGATCACTTTCCAGCTCCACAAAACCTTCCATTTCCGGGTATAGATCAAATCACATAATATGGCAATACCTGCCACGAAAACGGCAATTTGTCCTTTGGTAGAAAAGGCAACCGCCATACCAGCGGCACCAAGTATGATATTTGAAGCTTTCCGATGCCTGATATAAGCTGCAAATTGCCAGATCGCGAAAACCGTTGCACCTGTTAAAACGGCATCGGTACGTACATCGTGATTGGCTAATATGATCGCCTGTGCTGAAACAAAAATCAAAGCCGCCAGCCTTCCTACCTCTTTATTGTACAGCAATTTACCTAATCCGAATGTCGAAAAGGCGCCCAGTACAGTAAACAAAAGGGCTGGAATGCGATAGGCCCAATCGTGTACGCCAAATACTTTGTAGGAAAAGGCAGCTAACCAAAAATGCATATGTGGTTTGTCAAGATACTCTTCAGTACCCTTGACCAGATTAACGTAATCGTTCAATTGATGCATCCTGAGCGCCATTACCGAAAACTGTGCGGCATCATTTTCCATAAGAGGAATAAAAAGACCCGCAATGTACACGACAGCTAAGGCTGAAAAGAGAAAAATATAGTTTTCTTTAGATAAAAAACCGGACTTACTGCCCTCCATCTGTTTGAAATTCATGCAGGTTATTTTTTCGGAGTGCAAATATACGGAAAGTCATGGAAGGATGAATCAGTCTGACGACTAATGTATCACTCGAATCAGAATTTATGTAGAACAATTGTTTAGAATCAAATACGTCTTTAAAAAGGACAGGTAGGTAAACTTGATTCACTTCACTTTGAACCCCAAATAAAAAGCAAGATAAGAATAGACTCATCTTGCTTTTTTATACAGTTCAATAGTATTAATCCATTATAAATCCGGCTCCCAGCCTTTTTCGTATTCCCGCTTCCACATGGCCATAGCCTCGACATTGTTAAGCACCTTACCGGTTTTGTGGTCCACCTCAAGACTTTCACCTAAAAACTGTGAGATATTACCCAGGTGGCACAAATGAGTGGAGATGCTGGCATCGTCAATTGGGGAATTTAAGGCTGCGTTGTTCTTTATTGCCTCAGAAAAATTCTGCAAATGTTTTACCGTTAAAAGATCAAAGCCGGTAGTATCACTGGTTGAAGATGATGTTCCCGAATTAACCTCACTTTCGTATTTCAAAAGTTTTCCTTTGAGATCATACAGTTCATAACCATCCCGGTCGAGTATGATAGTACCTTCAGTGCCGTGAATGATTGCTCCGCGACCTCTTTCATAAAATCCTATACCGTTGCAACTTTTACCTTCCCAGGTGATCATTTTTCCGCCGTCAAACTCAAAATTGGCATTTTGTGTATCGAAAAACTCCCAGTCATCACCTTTGAAATGCAATCTTCCGCCATTTGAAGATACTTTTTTGGGTAAATCGACATTCAATGCCCAGCGACAAATGTCTATTTCATGCGTACCATTATTGTGGATCTCACCGGTGCCCCAGGCTTTAAACCAGTGCCAATTGTAGGGGTGTACATTATCCCGATACGGTTCTCGCGGTGCAGGACCCTGCCACAATTCCCAATCCAGATAGTCAGGAACCGGAACTTGCTTTCCATTTCCGATAGGTCCGCGGGTATTGGCATACCAGGCTTTACCGTAATAGGCTTCCCCGATTATGCCATTTCGAATATCTTCAACTGCCTTTTTCGAAGTAACTGAAGATCTCTGCTGATTGCCCATCTGGCATACTTTACCATACTTTTGGTATGCCTTGACCAAAAGTTCATTTTCAAAAAGGTTATGACTACAGGGCTTTTCAACATACACATGTTTCCCCGCTTTCATTGCCATGATGGCCATTGGTGCATGCCAGTGTTCGGGTGTTGCTATCATAACGGCATCCACCTCTTTGTTCTCCAGAATTTCCCTGAAATCGCGAACGCCCTCAGATTTATATCCCAATTTTTCGTTCGCATAGTCCATAAAGGATTTCATGCGGTTGGCATCGACATCACAGGCATGACTGACATGGAGTTTTCCGGTCAGACCGGCAGCTTTGGCGAGGGCGTAGGATCTTCCGCCAAGTCCGATTATGGCAATTTGTAGGTTTTCATTGGGCGATTGGGCAAAAACCTGACCTGAGGACCATAAATAAGCAGCTCCTGCAGTTCCTAATACGCTTTTTTTAATAAATTCTCGTCGTTCTTTTGAAATTTTAGGCATAGTCATTTACATGTTTAGTTCCGGGTAATCACTCCAATGTTTTACTTCACCGTCATAAAGTGCATCCAGTGAAATCTGAACACATTTAGCAGCTACAGCCCCTGACTTAACAGAGGAAATAGGTTCTTCCTGATATACAACTGACTCATAAAAGTCGTTTAAAGCCTCTATGGTCGGGTCTTTGTCAGCTCCTAATATGGGCACGCCTTTTCCTTCCTGCCATGTTTTAAGAGTAGCTCCCGACACACCATCTACAATTCCTTTTTCCACATCTGTCAGGCTTTCCGTAAATATTTCTCCTTTATCAAACCTCAGGACGATCGTAGCTTTTCTGGCTAATATTTTCATTTCAAAACCTTCATGGGCATTTGAGGTGGTACTCATAAAGGAGGCATCCATACCATTGGGGTATTCAAAAAGCACGTGAACATTATCGAAAGTTTCCCTTCCGTCTTTCCAAAAATCAATGCCTCCAAAACCACTGATCCTACTTGGGTGACTGTCAGTGAACCAATTAATGAAGTCCATTTGGTGCGACAGCAACTCAGCTACCAGGCCTCCTGAGTACTCACGATACATGCGCCAATTGATCATTCGCTCCCATTTTGGATCAGGCACAGGCCTTCTCCAATCGGCATTACGGTTCCATTGGCACTCAACCGATGTGATGTCGCCGATATAACCAGATTTAATGATTTGCCTCACTTTTTGGTACACCGGACTGCTACGATATTGATGACCGGTATAAAAAACCTTATTGGAGGCATTGGCTTTATCCAGAACCTTTTGGATTTCGTCCATACCTTTGACCATGGTCTTTTCACAATAAATGTGCTTATCGGCGTCAAGGGCCTCTATGGCTATTTCGTCATGCGTGCTGAACGGTGTAGCGATAATGACCGCTTCAACATTTTTATCATCGATCACACCTCGATGGTCTTGATACCCCTTAATTTTATCACCCATCGCCTTTGCTTCTTCCAGTCGAAATGGAATAATGTCCGCACATGCCACCACTTCCATACCTTCCATTCCCTGAATGAGATTCATAAGGCCCTTACCCCTGCTTCCCGTGCCGATAACACCGACTTTTAGCGGTTCACGCTTAAACGGAAATGCATTGACAAGGTGGGCACTGGCCATTGCCCCACCGACCAGAAAGGCCGAATTGCGCAAAAAATTTCTTCTGCTCGCCATAATGCTTTAATTAAGTTCTCTGATTTTAATACTTCTAAAACTAACTTCGTCCCCGTGGTCCTGCAGAAGAATGTTACCTTCCTTCCACTGCCCGAAGTTATCCCACTTTTTATATTTGCTATAAGCTACCAGGGCTCTGAACATCTGTGAAAAGCGGTCGTATTCCACCACCTTTTCGTTGTTCAGCCAGTGCTCTACTTTTCCATCTTTGGCCACAATTCTCGCCTTATTCCAATTTCCTACCCCTTTGAATTGCTTACCACGCCCCGGAACCGAAAGGTTCTCCGCCGTAATGAGATCATAAAGTGAGGATACTGTCCTGTTTCCCTGTATTCCCATTTTGGCATCCGGATGGTTTTGGTCGTCCAAAATTTGAAATTCGCAACCTATGGCTGAGCCCTGCCCCTTGTTTAAAGCGGGATCAACATAATATTTGATTCCTGAGTTAGCTCCCTCGGTAATTTTGAATTCCAGCTCGAGTTCGAAATCGCTGTATAGCTTCGTAGTCACGATATCGCCGGGACCGGTGGCCTCTCCTCCATTGGTAGCCAAAACAGTCAAAATGCCATCTTCCATCACCCAACCGTTTTCAGGAAAATGGTCGAGTTTCGCACCGCGCCAACCACTTGCCGTTTTTCCATCCCATAGTAACCTGAAACCATTGTCCATTTCCCATTGGGTCAATTCGTTTGTAAGATAGCTGATCTCAGGTACATTGGGGTTTTTATCATAGCGTACCTGATCAAAATTTTCGGTGATAATGCGAAGATTGCGCCATTTCACTTCTGCCCCTTCCAACCCGGAAGTTTCAGAAACGCTGTGTACCTGAAGACCAATCCTTCCACTGGCTGTCATATCGTCTACTAATCTTGCACAATGGACTCCATTCACCCAGGTGTTGATGGTGTTGCCGATCACCTCGATATGAAAATGATTCCATGCCGCCCTTTTTAAAGCACTTCGGGCCTTTTCATTTCGACTGAGCGGATAAAGCCAGCCTCTTCGCTGTTCATCGTAAATTCCCCCGGTAAACCCTCTGTCCGATGGATCCATTTCAACCTGATATCCGTGAAAAACACCATTTCGGTAGTTAGGGTCTATATTAGAGCGTATCTGTACGCCGCTGTTCATATCCGAATTGACATACATTTCATACTCCAGTACAAAATCGCTATATGATTTTTTGGTTGTTAGAAATGTGTTGGGTGAATTTAAAACAGCAGTCCCCGTAATCACCCCATCTTCAAGGGAATAAGTGGCATTGCCCCCCACTTTTTCCCAATCATTAAGATTTTTGCCAATAAGTGAAGTCCAGTCCTGTGCCACTATACTATTCGAAATGAACAGACACATCAATACGCAGGCCGAAAATAACTTTATATGTTTCATTTTTAGGTTTATTAGATTTAAAATATTGGTTTATTACTTAATAATCAAAACTACTTTTTACCGGTCAATTCAATGTAGTATTGATCCAGTGCAGCTGAGTCTTTGTAATATTCTCTCAGCTCTTTCAACTCTTTGTGCAGTCGATCAACCACATCTGCATATTGGGGATCATCATATACATTGTTCATTTCATTCGGGTCTTTTTTTCGGTCATACAACTCCCACTCATCAACATCATAGTAAAAATGAGCGAGTTTATAATCCTTTGTTACAATTCCGTAGTGCCTTTTGACCATATGCACAGCAGGGTATTCATAATAATGATAGTACACTGCATCGCGATCCCATTGTGAATTATTTCCGGTCAGTAATGGCACCAGGCTTTCACCCTGCATGTCGGATGGAGCTTCAATTCCCGCAGCATCGAGTAAAGTTTGCGCAAAATCAAGGTTTTGAACCATTTCATCATTTTGCGTTCCCGCTTGCACTTTTCCAGGCCATCGAACCAGTAAAGGTGTTTTGAATGACTCATCGTAAATAAACCGCTTATCAAACCACCCGTGTTCTCCGAGATAAAAGCCCTGATCGGATGTATAAATTACAATGGTATTTTCAGACAAGCCACTTTCATCCAGATAATCCAATACCCTTCCTACATTATCATCAACAGATGAAATGCATGCCAGGTAATCCTGCATGTAGCGCTGGTATTTCCAGATCATTTTTTCTCGGTCAGTCATATCGGGCCAGTTTTCCCTGAATTCCCTGTTGATCTTTTCTAAAACCGGATCATACTGAGCTTTTTGTTCCTCATTGGCACGATTGTAAGGACCATAAAATCCCTGAGGAAACATTCTGATATCCGGCTCAACATTTCCCATTTCCTTTAAGGTTGTTGGCCTTATCTTGCTGTCATGTTCATAGCGCATATGCTCCAAAAGGTTCATTTCAGCGGTTTTAGCTGCCGTACCTCTGTTATCATAATCATCAAATAAATTAGAGGGCAATGGAAATTCCATTGTACTGAACTCGGCAAACTTATCTGCTCTGGGCCACCATGGGCGGTGCGGTGCTTTATGAAGGTACATCATCATAAACGGCTTTTCTGTATCCCGTTCATTTTTAAGCCAATCGAGTGTCAGGTCGGTAATGATATCCGTAACATAACCCGTAATAGTTGTATCGCCTTCAGGTGTTATGAACTTTGGGTTGATATAATTCCCCTGGCCTGGTAAAATCATAAAATCATCTACTCCTTTCGGGTTATTCCCAAAGTGTAACTTGCCGTACATGGCCGTTTGATAGCCATTATTTTGAAAAATCTGTGGAAAAGTGACGTTAGTGGTATCAAATGGTAAGCGATTGTCAATTTTTCCATTCAAATGATTGTGTTTACCGGTGAGAATCGTTGCGCGTGATGGTGCACATATGGAATTGGTCACGCATGCATTAGTAAACATCATTCCCTCTTCGGCCAGACGATCAATATTTGGGGTTTGGATCAAATGATCCTGATAAGCGCTTATCGCCTGATATGCGTGATCATCTGACATGATAAAAAGGATGTTGGGTGGCGAACCTTTATCGGTAGTTTGATTTTCCTGAGAACGATTGCAGGCGGTGTAAAAAATCAGAGACAATAAAATGCTGGTAAGAATTATTCTTTTAAAAGCGGCCATAATCAGTTTTACTGGTTTTAACTAAAAATGTCTATATAGTTTAATCGTGTACGTTAACGATATTATTATGCGATATACAAAATTTCATGCAAAAAACCTGCTTCCGGAATAATTTTTGAAGAATTAACCGGAGCTAATTATATTAAGATATGAGAAAGTTAATCACCCTTCAGCTAATAATCATATCGGTCTTCTTAATTCTGACTTCCGGATGTGATTCCAGCGCAACCTTTGAGGTACAAACCGTGAGTGGGCCTGACATTCCAGGCGAGAATGACCTATGGCTTTCGCATGAACACATTCTGGTGGATTTTATTGGCGCTGACCGCATAAATCCTGATCGTTGGGATCGTGAAGAGGTCTTCCGAACGATGAAACCTTACCTGGAAGAGCTAAAGCCACTTAAAATCAAGTACTTCGTTGATGCGACTCCAAATTATCTGGCCAGAGATGTCCGATTACTGGCTTCGATTTCCGAAGCTACCGGGATGAAAATTATAACCAACACAGGGCTATACAGCGCAGTGAACCACAAATATTTACCCGGATATGTTAAAGATAGTTCTGCTTTAGCCTTAAGCAAAATGTGGATTGACGAATATGAAAATGGTATTGCCGGGACTGAGATAAAACCCGGGTTCATTAAAATAAGCGTGAATCCAACAGATACGCTTGACAGTCTGGATTCAAAGGTGGTCGAAGCGGCTGCTTTAACCCATCTCAAAACCGGACTGGCCATTGCCTCACACACAGGACCGGCCAATGCCTTATGGCCTCAACTGAAAATTTTGTCAAACAATGGCGTCAAAACAAATGCCTTCATTTGGGTACATGCCCAAAATGAGGAAGACTATAACAACTATAAAAAAGCAGCTGAGCTGGGCTGCTGGATTAGCCTGGATGGAATGGGTTGGGAATATGAAAACCATATCAAAAAGCTGATCTTTGCTAAAAATGAAGGCATACTGGACCATATCCTGGTTTCACACGATGCCGGGTGGTTCGACCCGGCAAAAACACAACAGAAAGTCCAGCCTTATACCAACTTATTCGAATTTGTGATCCCAAAATTAAAAGCCAACGGATTTTCAGATGCGGATATCAACCAGTTACTTTCTGTAAACCCGGCCAGGGCATTTGGCATCAGGGTGCGAAATATGCCAAAATAAACAAAAGGCATAAGGTCGTGCCCCAAGCCTTTTGTACAGTTGATGAATACCTTATTCCGTTACCGGGGTCACGGTATACCCTGCATTTCTCAACAAAGCAATCACACCTTTTTCGGAAGGCAGGTGACCCGCACCTACTGCAATAAATGAAGGTTTTTCTGCAATAAATTCTTCTATCGCTTCAATCCAGTTGGCATTGCGCTTGTATAAGAGTGCATCTGCATAGGACTCAAATTGTTCCGATTCAATAAAAACATCGAAAAGGGCATCAAGGTCTTGCTGAATATAAGCGCTTTTCAAGGCATTGTACTCCTCTCGCATTTTCACCGAATCTTCAATATTTTCCACGACCCAACCATATTGATCTTCAATTGGGATATCATCAAATAGTGTGAACTGCTCTTCCACTGTTTCTAGTCCCGATATATCCTTTTCTTCTTGCTGGGCAAGTTGAACAAAAGACATTTCGTAGGATACAGTTCCATTGTCACAAGTGATTTGCTTTTGCATAACCATTGACAACAATGCAAAGGGCCGCATCACACCCAACCTGGATAGATCAGCGCCATAGTTTTGCTTAAAATAAGTGTTAAGTATGGCTTTTTGATCATCATTCAGAACATCACTTGTATTCTTGTTGCCCGGATTTACCATGTTTTTTTGTAATTCACCTGACAAATTCGGATCGTCAAAATCGATTTCCAGTACCACCAGATCAGTATTTGAAAATGCCTGTTTTACAGCGTCGTCCATGAAGAATTCATCCTGGCAAATGAGGTGGATTGTACCGTATAAATATGAGGGTTCTTCCAGTTCATTGCCTGTGATCTTCCAGAGAAGGGATTGATCCTGACCTTTAACTTCCTTATTGCCAGAAAGAATAACGAATACAAATAAGAATGCCAATAATATCTTTTTCATTGTTTTAATATTTTCGGTTTTACATTTTAGAATTATTGGTTTGATCAAACTCATTTAGTTAGTAGCACAGGGTTCAGATTTATTAC
>DNTA01000149.1 GCA_003500135.1 Cytophagales bacterium
CTTCACGGCTTTGACTACTTTAGCGTAGTTTTTACCTTTTCCTGTTTTAAGAGTTGCAACTACCTTCTTTGCCATGATTATTTAATTTCTTTGTGAACAGTATATTTCTTTAAGATAGGGTTATACTTTTTTAATTCCAGTCGCTCAGGAGTGTTTTTTCTATTTTTTGTAGTAATATATCTTGACGTTCCCGGCTGACCTGAGTTTTTGTGCTCGGTGCACTCTAAAATAACCTGTACCCTGTTGCCTTTCTTAGCCATTTTTTAAAATGTTTTCAGCTCATAAAATAATATTGCCTTGCTTCCTCGCCTTTTTAAGAACGGTAGAGATACCGTTTTTATTTATCGCTCTAAGCGCAGTGGTTGACACCTTTAGCGTAACCCACTTATCTTCTTCAGGGATATAGAATCTCTTCTTGTGAAGATTAGGGTAAAACTTCCTTTTGTTTTTATTGTTTGCATGGGAAACATTGTTTCCAACTCGTGGTCTTTTTCCTGTAATTTGACAAACTCTTGACATCGTACCCTTATGTTTCTGATTTTCAAATGGTCTGCAAATGTCGTAAAATTTATCAGAATTTCAAAAGCTTGTTGATTAATTTCGTAAACAAATAGTAAGAAATGATGAAAATATACCTGTCAACCATGTATTGATTACAAAATACCGATTTTTAGGGTGAATAATTTGAAAGTGTAAGCACATAATTTGGAGCCTATTTAATACCTTTGGGCTCGGTGATATTAGTTATGTAGTAAAAATTGGGTTTAATATGATTGAAACAGTTAGCAATAGCCGCAATGCAATGGAATTGGAAGATCGGCATGGCGCCCATAATTACCATCCATTGCCAGTGGTCCTGGCAAAAGGAGATGGTGTTTTCGTATGGGACGTGGAAGGTAAAAAGTACTTTGATTTTCTGTCGGCTTACAGTGCGGTAAATCAAGGTCATTGTCATCCTCGCATTGTTAAAACCCTGCAGGAACAGGCCGAGAACATTACACTTACATCGAGGGCTTTTTATAATAGTGTGCTCGGGGCATACGAAAAATATATCACTGAATATTTTGGTTTCGATAAGGTATTGCCCATGAATACGGGTGCGGAAGCAGTGGAAACTGCCATAAAAATTTGTCGCAAATGGGCCTATGAGAAAAAGGGCATACCTGAAGCGAAAGCTAAAATAATCGTTTGTGAGAATAACTTCCACGGACGGACCACAACCATCATCTCTTTTTCAAATGATGAAGGAGCCCGTAAAAATTTCGGTCCATATACACCGGGATTTATCAAGATACCCTATGATGACATTGATGCGCTTGAAAAAGCAATGGAAGATAGCGAGGTGGCCGGATTTTTAGTTGAGCCTATCCAAGGTGAAGCCGGCGTATACACACCTGCGGAGGATTATTTGAGTAAAGCAGCCGATTTGTGTAGAAAAAACAATGTCTTGTTTCTGGCCGATGAAATACAAACTGGAATAGCCCGAACAGGCAGTCTACTGGCAGTCTGCGGTAATTGTACTTGCGAAGGTCATTGCGAGCGACAATCCACTTATCTTAAACCGGACATTCTTATCCTGGGTAAAGCGCTTTCGGGCGGGGTTTATCCCGTATCGGCAGCGCTGGCAGATGATGAGATCATGAATGTGATTACACCGGGTACGCACGGTTCGACATTTGGAGGTAACCCTTTGGGTAGTAAAGTTGCCATGACGGCACTGGAGGTAGTAAGAGATGAAAAACTGGCTAAGAACGCACGCAAATTAGGCAACATTTTCAGAGATAGGATGAACCGGTTGATTGAGAAAACAGATCTTGTTAAGTTGGTAAGAGGTAAAGGTCTTCTAAATGCAATTGTGGTGAATGACCATCCAGACAGCGAAACGGCCTGGAACATATGTGTAGCCCTGAGTAAAAATGGGCTTTTGGCAAAACCAACTCATGGTAACATTATTAGGTTTGCCCCTCCGTTAGTTATGACAGAGGAACAATTACACGAATGTTGCGATATTATTGAGAGAACCATCCTGAATTACAAAAAATAAATGTATTTAAGATTTATTTTATGGGCTTTGTTGTTTCTTCCATTTTTCTCCTTTCAGGGCGAAAAAATGGTGAAGACCAAAGTTGGTGACAATGTATTTGTTTATATACCCAAAAGCTTTGTGGCTATGAGTGAAGATGACAAAGCCGCAAAGTTCTTGACCAATCGTGACGGTATGGCTTTTTTCACCAGTGAGGACAGGCTGGCTGACTTTACGGTGAATAAATCATTTTCAAGGTGGCGGCCCGATGATATTGAAATGATGCGAAGTTTTTACAGGAGCAATATTTTAAGTCTTTTTGACGATGTAAATTTTATTCGTGAGGAAATACTGGAAATTGAAGGAAATCAGTTTGCTGTATTCGAATTCACCTCTTTGGTAAAAAGTGAAGAAGACAATTTGATGGGTAAGCCCGACTTAAAGAAATATGTTTACATACAATACACTATAAAAGATTACCAGACATATTTATTCAATTTTACATGTCCTCTACCTATTCGGGAAAAGTGGGAGCCCATTGCCCATGAAATAATGCAAAAAACTATGGTGAAATAGTTATGCGCATCGAGGTTTACACGCCCGAGTATTTCATGAAAGAAGCCTTGAAACAGGCTCAAATAGCATTTGATAACGGTGAAATACCTGTTGGAGCTGTAGTAGTGTGTAATAATCGCATTATTTCCAAGGCTCATAATCAGGTAGAGCTACTCAATGATCCAACCGCTCATGCCGAAATATTAGCCATTACAGCAGCATGTGAACACATCGGGGCCAAGTATCTTGAAGATTGCAGCCTATATGTCACGTTAGAGCCATGTACCATGTGTGCAGGCGCCACTTACTGGTCAATGTTAGGAGAAATGGTTTATGGCGCCAGTGATGAAAAGCGCGGGTTCACCAGGCACAGAACAGAAATTCTTCATCCTAAATGTAAGGTTAGAAAGGGTTTGTTCGCAGTGGAAAGTAAAAACTTACTTCAGCAGTTTTTTAAGAACTTAAGGGATACCTGATAATCAGAGAATTAGGCGGCGTTATAAGAAGAATTATGCCCATAGGTAAACACCAGGTCACATTTTCCAGTTAAACTAGTTGTAATGCTTGTTTAAGCTTTACTACCTTTGAATAAACCATTTGTTAAACAATTAAACAACGTAAAATATGGCTTTTGAATTACCATCGTTACCGTACGCGGAAGATGCGCTGGAACCCAACATTGATGCGCAGACGATGAATATCCACTACACAAAACACCACAACGGTTACGTAACCAAGTTAAACGCAGCCGTTGAAGGCACCGATGCCGAAGGTAAATCACTTGAAGGGCTTATGAAAAACGTAAGCAAGTTCTCCACTGGTGTCCGTAACAACGGAGGAGGGCATTTTAACCACTCTTTATTCTGGACAATTATGTCACCGAATGGAGGAGGTACTCCTAGCGGCGCCCTTGGAGAGGCAATTAATCAAAAGTTCGGATCATTTGACAAATTCAAAGAAGAGTTTGCCAATGCAGCCGCAACACGGTTTGGTTCTGGATGGGCCTGGCTCGTGGTAAACGATAGCAAAGAACTAGAAGTATGCTCTACACCAAACCAGGACAACCCAGTGATGGATGTTGCCGAATGTAGTGGTACCCCAATACTCGGATTGGATGTATGGGAGCACGCTTATTACCTGAAATACCAAAATAGACGTCCCGAATATATTGAGGCATTCTTTAATGTGATCAACTGGGACGAAGTGGCCAAGAGATATAGCGACGCTATTTAGTCAGCTATTTTACATATTTAAAAAGGGCCTGGGGCCCTTTTTTTATTTCCTTTCCTTTTTCAGTCTTTCCAGTTCTTGCATCTCATCCCGAAGCCTTGCAGCTTCTATAAAGTTGAGATCTTTGGCAGCTTTCTCCATTTCTTTTCTGGTTTCCACTATCATTTTATCCAATTGGCCCTCGCCGGCATATTGAACCACCGGATCAGCGGCTATTGAAACTTCTTCATCGCCTGAATAATACTTTTTCGCACCTCGGCTCTTATCTGCTACCTTGGTTTGACCCATAATCGATTCAGTTGATTTCCGCACTGATTTTGGCACGATGCCATGTGCCTCATTGTATTCGATCTGAATACTTCGTCTTCTGTTTGTTTCGTCGATAGCCATACGCATCGATTCGGTAATGGTATCGGCATACATTACTACCTTACCTCTTTCATTTCTTGCCGCCCGGCCGATTGTTTGTACCAATGACCTCTGGTTTCTTAAAAACCCTTCTTTATCAGCATCTAATATTGCCACGAGTGAGACCTCAGGCAGGTCCAGCCCTTCTCTTAGCAGGTTTACTCCGACTAAAACATCAAACCCACCTAATCGCAGTTCCCTCAATATTTCAACCCGATCCAGTGCATTTACTTCCGAATGGATATACCTACACCTTATTCCGGCTTTATCAAGATATTTGGTCAGTTCTTCCGCCATTCTTTTGGTTAGTGTCGTAACCAAAATACGATCTCCCAGTTTAATGCGTTCATCAATTTCTTCCATGAGGTCGTCCACCTGGTTGGCGCTTGGCCGCACTTCAATTTCAGGATCGAGTAGTCCCGTAGGCCGGATAATTTGTTCAACCACTATACCTTCCGATTTACGCAACTCATATTCAGCGGGTGTCGCACTTACATAAATCAATTGATTGGATAGCGCCTCAAATTCATTAAAGGTGAGCGGCCGGTTATCAAGGGCCGATGGAAGACGGAAGCCATAGTCCACCAGGTTCACTTTTCGGGACCGGTCACCGCCCCACATAGCTCGTATCTGGGGTATGGTTACGTGGCTTTCATCAATTATAAGCAAATAGTCATCGGGGAAATAATCCAAAAGGCAAAAGGGCCTTGCCCCGGGTTTTCTCCGGTCAAAATACCTGGAATAGTTTTCCACACCCGAACAATACCCCAGCTCACGGATCATTTCCAAATCAAATTCAGTTCTTTCTTTAATTCGTTTCGCTTCCAGAAACCGTCGTTCCTGCTCAAAGTATCCAACCTGACTGACCAGGTCGTCTTGTATTTCATAAATCGCTTGTTGAAGCACATCTTTGCCGGTAACGAACAGATTGGCCGGGAATATGGTAATAATTCTCTCTTCCGATAATTTTTTTCCTGTATCGGGATCAATTCTGTGGATAGTTTCTATTTCATCACCCCAAAAATAAAAACGGTAGGCAAAATCTGCATAGGCCACAAATACGTCAACAGTATCGCCTTTTACGCGAAAGGTACCCCGCTTAAACTCTGCTTCGGTGCGGTTATATAGAATATCAACCAAGCTGTGTAAAAACTGATTTCGGGGAATAACATCGCCCTCCTGTATTTTAATAACATTTTTACCGAACTCATCCGGGTTCCCGATACCATAAATACAAGACACTGAAGCCACCACAACTACATCCCTTCTTCCCGAAAGCAAGGCACTTGTGGCGCTTAACCTCAATTTTTCTATTTCTTCATTTATTGAAAGGTCTTTCTCAATATACGTATTGGAAGCCGGTATAAAAGCTTCAGGTTGGTAGTAATCGTAATAAGAGATGAAATATTCCACCGCATTATTGGGGAAAAACTGCTTGAGTTCCCCGTATAACTGTGCTGCCAGGGTTTTATTATGGCTCAGGACCAAAGTAGGCCGTTTTATCCGGTTGATAACATTGGCCATGGTAAAAGTTTTTCCCGATCCTGTCACTCCAAGCAAAGTTTGATGTTTCTCGCCACTCAATACCCCTTCAGAAAGCTCATCTATTGCCTGTGGCTGATCACCCGTCGGTTCGTATTCACTGGTAATTTCAAAGTTCATATGGCAATATTAATGTATAATTATCCAAACTGTCCTTTAAATACTTAGTTTTTGAGCATAAGTTGTGTATAAGCCGATTTTTTATTAAATATGGGTGAAATGTTTTAGTCTAAACCACAACCCCAAATGGCTAATTTAATTCTAATTCAAGCGCTGGCAGAGTTGGCTTACTCTATTGCACTTGCTGATGGAGAGCTGCAGCAAGATGAAAAAGAGGCTTTTTACAAAATTATTGACGAGCAATTGCAGGAAGATGCGTGGTCAGCTAAAAACAGGTTTAAATTGTTGGAAGAACGTGTGGCGCCAAATGTCGAACAAACTTATCGTTTTGCCATGTTTGCTATCAAAACCAACAGAAGGGATTTTGACGGTAACCTTAAAGCTAAGTTTTTAAATGTAATCGAAGGAGTAGCTAATTCAGTGGATGGACTGCGCGAACAGGAACGTAGGCTGATAGATAAGTTTAAACAAGAGGTGAAAAATGCTTAGGTATTCCAGATTTCCCAGGATTTCTCCGCTTGCAATACTAACATTTCATAACCGTTTTTAACTTTAGCTCCTGCTGAAATGCCTTTTTTCATAAATGATGTTTCGGCGGGGTTATAAATCAAGTCGTACAAAAAGTGCTTTGTTGCCAATTGTTCATAAGGCAAATCCGGGGCTTCACCTTCTTTAGGATGCGTGCCAAGAGGTGTAGTATTTATTATAAGCTGATGATCGGGAATCACCTTTCTTTGGGTCAAATCAACGTAAGTATAAGCGCCTTTATTTTTGTCCCTGGATACAGTTGAAGCATTGATCTTCAGGTCTTCAAGCGCAACTAAAACGGCCTTAGAAGCGCCACCAGTGCCCAAAACCAGTGCATTGTTGATTTTTTTATTTCCAATCCAATGCAGAAGTGAGGTTTTAAAACCGTAGTAGTCAGAATTAAAACCTACTTTTTTACCATTGGGCAGCAATTTCACCACGTTGACGGCGCCCACCTTTCTGGCGCTAAAGTCCAGATCGTCCAGGTAGGGTTGTATGGCGTGCTTATAGGGTATTGTAACATTGAAGCCCAACAGGTTTGGTATAGAGAAAACATCTCTTACATGATCAATCGTCTCTATATCGTACAAATCATATTCATAGCCTATAATACCGTTTTTTTCAAACTTTTTATTGAAATAACGTTTGGAAAAGGAATGATGAAGAGGATGACCGATCAGTCCGAGTTTTTTAACCATAGCGCCCTTTTTCGCTTTTGTACCTGGCAAACTTTTCAAGCGAGACAACGATCAATATTCCAAGGGCAAAAAACAGAATGGCCAGGAAAATATGTGGGTCATTGCCCGTTTTTTCCATATAATGCTGTGGCATTATATTTTCCTGAATAAAAGGCACCGATTCACCCTTTCTATTTATCCTAAATGAAGTGGTTTGTTTCCAGGGCCATATTTTATTAAGTGATCCAAGCATAAACCCCGCCAAGAATGCAATTGTGATGGCGCCATATTTCTTTAACAACCACGATACGATACGGGCAAAACTCAGTAAACCCAGTATACAACCCGCACCGAAAACGAGGATCACAACAATGTTGAAATCCTTTATGGCACCCATTATGAATTGATACTTGCCCAAAATTAGTAAAATAAAGCTCCCGGATATGCCCGGTAAGATCATTGCACATATTGCTATGGCGCCTGAAAGAAAGATGAACAAATAGTTATCGGGTGTGGTGGCAGGAGAGGCTTCGGTGATAACATACGCTACCACCGTACCAATAATTCCTGCAATGACCGATTTAATATTCCTTTCTTCCGCTTTTTGAAAAACAGAGAATGCAGAGATCAATACCAAACCAAAGAAAAATGACCACAACATAATGGGGTGGTTTTCAAGCATGTAATGCGCCAAACGTGCTAAAGTAGAGATGCTCAAACCGATTCCGAAAAGCAAAGGGAATAAAAAGGTCCCGTTCACATGATCATAAAAAGCTTTTAACTTAAATGAAAACAAATATTGAAGTGCCTTGCGATCAACGGAATTAATGGAGTCGAGTAAATTTTCATATATGCCGGTGATAAAAGCGATGGTGCCTCCTGAAACCCCGGGAACAATATCGGCCGCACCCATGCCAAGGCCTTTTAGAAAAACTAAAAGTTTACTCTGGAAGTGGTTCATGTATTCTTAGGCGTGTATGAATTAATATGATGGATTATGTGCCGAATTTTCTTTATGAACCGGATCCAAAAAGTGATCAAATGTATCGCCTCGAAGGCCAATGCGAATTGTCTCCAGCGGAATTATTTCATTAGGCGCTATATTACCCAAATTTACATTGCTTCCCAGGAGTTTGATAAACCATACTTGTTGAGCCTTTTGCGGAGCCTCCCATATGATCTTTTCAAAAGGTATTTTGGTCAGTATTTCTTCAACCAGTCCTGATCTAACCTCACCACTGGACCTGAACAAACCGACGTTGCCCCCTTCACGCGCTTCACCAATAACTTTCCAGGCGCCGGCATCCAATTCTTCCTGCATTAGTTTGATCCATTTATAGGGAGGAATGATCTTTTCGACATCTTTTGAGCCCACTTCGGAAAGAACCGTTACCTGATTGGACAATTTCCTGATGTATTCACACTTGATATCGTGATCAAGCTCAATTGAACCATCGGAAACCTCAGCATATTCCAATCCGTATTTGTCCAAAACCTTTTGATAGTCTTCAAATTGCCCCCTGATAACAAAAGTTTCGAAGAGCGTACCGCCAAAATAAATCGGTACACCGGCATTTTTGTAGACCTTAATTTTCTCCTTTAGGTTTGGCGTCACAAAAGACGTACCCCAGCCCAACTTCACAATATCTACGTAATCACCAGCAATACTTAAGAAGTCTTCAACTTCCCTAATGCTTAAACCTTTATCCATTGCCATGGTGTAACCAACCTGACGAGGTTTTACTGTTCGTTCAGGTATATCTTTTAAAAAATAATTCATTAAAACTAATCTTTTCTGTATTGATCGATTATTTTAAAAAGTGCCTTTTGAATCTCCAGTTTTGGAAAAAACTCAAGAACATGCACATGATTTTCAAAGTTCAAAATCAAACCATTTTCCAAATATACAAAAGCTTCTTTGTATTTACCTGCTGCAATCCGGTAACAAGCAGCCCTGTAATACAGAAGTGACTCTTCCGGAAGTATATTTACGGCGTCTTCCATTAAAGTGAAAGCCTGTTCGTAATTGCCTTGTTCGTAATAGATATAGGACCAGTCGAGATAGGTCTCAGCATCTTCATTGTCTAAAAGGCTGGCCTCCTCATATGCATCCAGGCTCGAAGCGATATTTCCATTTCTATATTCGGCCTCGGCTACGGTTTTCCAATAATGGGCGTTTTCATAGTCAAGTTTGAGGGCGCGGTTCAAAAAATGGACCGCCTGTGACCATTTTTCCTGTTTCATAAGGCAGTAACCTACTCCAAACCATGCTTCGCTATAAAAATTATCCAGTTTTGCGGCTTTCTGAAAATATTTTACTCCGAGCTCATACTGTTCCATTTTTTGATATGCCAATGCGATGCTTCCATATACTTCAGCGCTGGGGCCTTCGTTTTCAATTGTCTGTTTGTAAGCTTCTACTGCTTTGGCATATTCATCGATATTCATGTAAGAATTGCCCATGTTGAAGAATGCAGAGGCAAAACCCCCTTCAATAATTGTGGCATAATCATAGGCATGTATAGCATCTTCAAACCTGCCTAACTTATTGTACACAATACCAAGATTATACCACGCAAAATGGGAATACGGGTCCTGATCGATGAATCGTTTATAATAATCCACACTGCTTTCCAATTGTCCGGTCACATCCAGGCAATAGGCGAGTTCATATAAAGCATTTTCATTGTTTATATTGAATTCAATGGCTTTTTTGTAGTATTCTATGGCCATGTCATATTTAAATGCCGATTGGTAGGTAAGGCCAATATTATAATAGATTTCGTCTTTATCTTCGAAAAAGGGCAAGGCGCTCTTAAAATACTCCACAGCTTCCTGGTATTCACCATGAAGAGAAAGGATGGAGCCTTTTAAATTGAGTATCTCGGGGTCATTGGGTGAAAGTGATATAGCTTTGTCCAAAAGCTTAATGCTTTCTGTATATTCCTCAAGGTTCGACAGGATCTGAGCCTTTTCTATTAAAAGTTCGGTTGAGAAAGGGTAGAGCTTAAGTGCCGCATTACAGGCTTTTAGGGCTTTTTTATTTTTGCCCTGGTCCAGGTAGTATTCAATGATTTGTTCAAAATCCTCCACATCATAAAATTGAAGCTCATCATTTTGAATTTGTTCTTCAAACCGCTTTACAAATGCCTTCAGTTCATCTTTTTTTCTGAATCCGCCGCTCATATTATTTTTTTATACCCTGGAATATCGAATATTAAGCAAATTACCCAATAAATAAAATACAGGCTTCAATATTTGCGCAAATATAGTTATTAAACCGCCTGATTTAGAAGTAATTGTTTATTTATATAGTAATTACCTCTGGTTTTAAGTGCTTTGGCCAGTAAGTGGGCATGCCTTAAATTATGGCAATCGCTGCCTAAAAAGCTATAAGCATTCATTTTTATCAGTTTTCTGGCAAATCGTTTGGTGGCTTTGTTGTAATACCCTACTAATGACAGCAAGTTGAGCTGATAGTAGACCTGCATATCCAATAATTCCTGCACGAGGGCCGGTGAGGCCTGTAGGTACAAATAGCGTTCCGGATGTGCCAGAACAGGGTTAATTCCTCTGCTGTTCAATTGAAATATAGCTTCACGAAGTATTTTAGGTTCATTATAATAAGATGTTTCGAACAGAAGATAATTGCCACCGAAAAGCAACAATTCATCACTGCTGACAAATCTTTCTAAAATATTTTCGTCCAGATAATATTCCGCAGCCACCTCAAGTTGGATATCAATTCCGGCTTTTTTAATCTCTTGTTTTAATTTTCTTCCAAGCGCTATGATTTCATTTTCACTATTCGGATAAAAATCCGGCATAATGTGGGGAGTTGTGATTATTTTTTGGTAGCCCATGCTTTGTAAAAGGCGGATAATCCCAATACTTTCGTCAAAGGTTTTCACCCCATCGTCAATCCCAGGCAGTAGATGTGAATGAAGGTCTGTGGTGTGGTAAGGTACTACCTCTCGTTTTGTGTTGATGCCAAACATTTATTTGGAAAATAAACTTTTGAAAGTAGCAAAAAGATTACTTTCCAGGTATTCCGGCTCTTCATAATATCCATAACTTTTACCATAAGAACCATACCCGTAGTTTTTACTTGACCTGTTGGCATTAAAAATAATTGATGATTGGTCCAGGTGGTGTGCCTTTACCAGGCGATCAATATTTTGTATGAAGCTTTTTTTGGAGAAGCCCGATCTTACCACAAAAAGAGCAATGTCAGATTTTTTCAATGCCAGTATGCCATCTGTAACCAACCCGACCGGAGGAGTGTCGATGATCACAACATCGTACTTCGATTTCAGGTCTCCAATCATTTTATCAAAAGAACCTGTGTGGATCAGTTCAGAAGGATTTGGAGGTATTGGGCCTGAAGAAATATAATCGAGATTTTCAAGGTTGGTCTTTAGTATACATTCCTCCACCGAATGTTTTTCAATCAGAATTGTGCTGACGCCCTTTGCCTGGATATTGTGATAAAAAACTTTTTGTAACCGCGGCTTTCGCATATCGAGGTCCACTAAAACTACCTTGCTTTTTAAAAGGCTTATTACTCCTCCAAGATTGACTGTCACAAAGGTCTTGCCTTCTCCGCTAACCGTACTGGTGATGGCAATGACGGTATTTTTATCAGTGCGTTTGATAAATTCAAGGTTGGTCCTTATGCTTCTGAAAGCCTCGCTTATTTCGGATTTGGGCACTTTGTCAATTACCAATCGATCGCTATCCCGCCCTTTAAGTTTTTCAACAAACGGAATGCTTCCTAAAATGGATGTAGGAGTAATGTGTTCGATGTCTTTTTCACTTGACACACTATTGTGTAATAAGTACCTGATTATGATAAAAAGAAAGCTGAGTATTACCGAGGCAATAATTGCTCCTGCCCAAATCAGGATTTTATTTGGCGCTATAGGGTTTGATGGAAGTGAGGCAGAGGATAAAATTTTAAAATCAGTGACAGTTCCCGCCTGGGCCAACTCAAATTGCGCCTTGTTTTTCATGAGGCTCAGATAGAACTCCTCGTACAGATCGTAATAGCGCTCGGTTTTCGCATATTCCGTACTTTTGGAGGGTAGACTGGAAAAATCTGTTTCCAGTCTGTTTTTTTTGAGGTTGATCTCATCTAATTTATCATAAATGCCTTTTCTTGACTCCTCTACATAGCCAATAATCCGCTCCCTTAAAAAATTGATTTCCTCCTTCTTTTTTCGGTAGGCAAAGGTGTTCGTTTTGTAGGCACCTTTCAGTATATTCATTTCCTTCTTTAGTTCTTCGAGCCGGTTGATGTCTTGCGCAACTTCTGATGATAGCATTCTCAGCTCTGAATTGCCTAATTGAAGATCAGCAGTGTCAAGCAGTTTGTCGTATATTTCATTAAAGTTGTCAAGCTGATCATTTAGTTTCATTTTAATGGAGTCCAGTTCTTCCAGCATCGTGATCGTTCTACTAAGACTCACATTCATATCGGTGGTACGATTATCTATGGTAAAGTTTTCAAAATAATTTTCCAGTTCGGATAGCGTGCTCTCCGTTTGATGTAACTGTTCATTTAGGAATTTTATTTTTTGATCGTTAACCCTGTTTTTTTCTAATTGGGTGTAATAAATGTAGAGGGTGTCTATGGCCATTAAAATGTCCTGAGCCTTGTACTTGTTGAAATCCTTAAACGTCACTGATATCGTCTTGGCCTTAAAATCCAAGGGTTTCACTTCAGTGTTGTCCATTAAATACCGGATATTGCTTTGAGGGCTATTGATCTTAAAAAAATAGTGGACATTATCATTATCTTTTCTGTAGTGCGGTGAAAGGGCCAGCATAAAAACGAAACCATCGCATACAATCTCCTCACCAAAAGAATAGGTGTTTTCTATTACCTGATCACCTTTTTTTAATCTTAATATGAACTTTTTACTGTTCAGTATATCAACATCAAATGGATGATCAAAATACTGTGGTTCAATTTTATATTCCACGAAGAAAGGGCTGTTTTGGTATCTTTCTTCAAACAGTACTTTGCCATATGCAAAAACGTTCACATCGTTATTGATCACTTCGGCGACACGTGTAAAAAAAAGTTTGGACTTAAGCAGTTCAATTTCTTTGGATAAATTGTTGATATCTTCATCAAAGCTTCTGAACCCCAAAACCTGGGCTTCACTTTTGATATCCAGTTGAAGCACTGACTCCGATTGATAAAGGTCTTTGGTGTAACGAATGGTTAAATATGCCGTGGCCACAGAAAAGATCAACAGCATAATGAGGACGGGAAGGCTTCTCTTGAAAACCATCTGCAATTTATCGAAATCGAATTGCTGGTTTTGTTCCATGTTCAGCGATTACAAATTGTTCAACAACACAATGATGGTGACGGTATTCAGAATTAAACTCAAAAAAATGGTTACATCCCTTACGCCTTCTGTGACTACTTTTCTAAATGGCTCTACATAAATTATATCGCCAGGCTCAGCTTCCAGCATTGATTGTTTCATGCCCTCAATTGTGGACAAATCAATTAGATAAACCTCCGGGTTATTCAAATCACCCCTGATAAGCCGGATATTGCGGCTTTTTCCACCCTCGTCAATGCCTCCGGCGAGCGCAAGCGCTTCGATGATTGACATGTTTTCATTTTGAAGTGGCACTACCTGGCCACCGGGGGCGCCTAAAACAAAAACACGCTTGTTGGCATATCGCAAAACCACAAATGGTTCCTCATAATATTCCGTATAGGCTTCTTCGAGTAGGTTTTCTGCTTCATCAATGGTCAGTCCCGCCAGTTTTATTTTCCCTACCATTGGTACTTTAACCGTGCTGTCTGACAATACAAAGTAATTAACTTCTTCTCTCATTTGCTGGTTTCTGTTGCCTTCTTCCAGCAATTCGAAATTGGGATCAATTACCCTTTCACCTTTGTTGGTATAAACACGCAAATCGAGTTGATCGTAAGGTTGTATGATGTATGTTTTTTCAAGCGCCGCTATTTCAGCTTTGGCAAATGTGGCTAACTCCGTATCATTTTCTACCTGAAACATGAAGTTTTGCCGGTATAGTTTGCAACCACTTGTTGTGGTTATTACCACAATAATAAAAATATGTAAAGCCCGGAAGTTCACAAAAAAAAAATTTTGTCTTGAATATAAGAATAATTAATCCAATTCGCTGATTACCTCAGCAAAAGGCAATAATTTCTGATCCTTATTAGAAACTTCAGGCTGGTTAATGCCCCAATCTATACCCAGCTCCGGATCATTCCATATGATACCTGATTCAGACGCTTTGTGGTAGTAATTGGTGCACTTGTAAAAAAATATGGTTGGCTCTAGTGCGGCAAATCCATGTGCAAAGCCTTCAGGAACATAAAGCATATTGCCTTTTTTACTGTCTAATAGACAACAATAGTGTTTTCCGTAAGTAGGCTGGTCTCTACGAAGATCAACCACCACATCTAGGGCTTGGCCCGAAATGACCCTTACAAGTTTACCCTGGGCAAAAGGGGCTTTTTGAAAATGAAGTCCTCGTATCACGTTTCCAACAGAATACGATTGATTGTCCTGAACAAAATCGACATCAAGACCCTGATCAGCCAGTTTTTGCTTTTGGTAGGATTCAAAAAAATAACCCCTTTCATCTTGTAGTATGCGGGGTTCTATTTCAAAAAGTCCGTCAAATGCGGTTCTTTTAAGGTCCATATATATTTACAATTCGTTTATTGAATTAATGTACTTATCAATTACTATTTTCTCGTCAAACTCATTTTCAACGAGTGTTCTTGAATTCAGGCCAAAATTATTCCTTTCATCTGACGAGAGGTTGATCATTCGTTTCATGGCTTCTGATAAATCATTTGCATCCTGCATTTTACACAAAAAACCATTGTAATTATTCTTTACAATATTGCGGCAACCCGGCACATCAGTTGCGATGAGTGGCTTAGCCATTGAGGCAGCCTCCAATAAGGTTTTTGGGGTTCCTTCGCGATAAGATGGCAATACCACACAATCAGCGTCTGAAATGAATTGCTTTACATCTTCAGTGGTACCCAGGTATTCAACCATGTCCTGCCGAATCCATTGTTCGATATCCTTCTTGGGGATACCTCTTTTGTGTTTTTCATCGATCTGCCCTAAAAGCTGGAAGCGGGCATCAATACCATTTTTTTTCAAGGTATCAATTGCATTGATATATTCAAGAATGCCTTTGTCGTAAATGAGCCTTGACACAACCAGAAAAGTAAATTTCTTCTGATTTTCTGTCTTCTGTAGAGGCTGGAAATCGCTTACATTTATGCCGCTACCTGGAAGAACGGCACATATTTCCCGCTTCACAAGTTTTTTGTCGGCAAATAGATTGTAGTCGTCGTTGTTTTGAAAAAATATTTTTCTAGGAAAGTGAAAAGCTATTTTATAAAGCTGCATTGCAACCTTAGATACTAAACCGTCTTTGAGAAATATGGTGCCCAGTCCACAAACGTTATTGATTACCGGTATACGTAAAAGCGACGCTGCAATAGTGCCATAAATATTTGGCTTTATCGTGTATTGCAATACTACATCAGGCTTATATTTTTTATATATGTGCCATAATTCCGCTATGAGAAAAATGTCTTTAAGTGGATTGGCGCCGCGACTATCCATTCTGACAGGTATATAGGTACAGCCCAGTTTTGATAATTTTTCTGAGAAACCGTCGCTTGGTGCAATGGCAAATACCTCATGGCCCTGATCCAGTAGTGCTTGAACCAGTCCTTTCCGGAAATTATAAATATTCCATGACGTATTTAATACGATGGCAATCTTCATAATGTAAATTTAAGGCAAAAAAATACAATTTTTTCTAAAACCGTTGCGATAATACGATAAAATAGGAGTTTCCCAATAAAATTTCGACAGAATGGTATAAAAACTATGTTAAGCTTGTAATTTTGCAGCCAAGATATACATTACCTTTGTGCATTGAAAAATGCAGATTAAATATTATTTATGGATAAACTCTTCCCCACGTTTAAAGAAAAGGAAAAAGCCGTTTTGGTGGCTGTAATAAACTCTACACAGAACCAGGAAACGGTTAAAGAATATTTGGACGAGCTGGAGTTTTTGGCCAGTACTTTAGGTGTGGAAACGGTAGCGGAGTTTTCGCAAAAAATTGATAAACCCGAACCACGCACTTTCATTGGTAAAGGGAAGGTAGATGAGATAAAGGAGTTCATTTCAGCCAATGAAGTGCAACTGGTTATTTTTGATGATGATTTAAGCCCTTCCCAATTAAGGAATTTGGAAAAGTATCTAAAGTGCCGCATTTATGACCGCAGCTTATTGATATTGGAGATCTTTTTAAACAGAGCTCAAACCTCTCAGGCCAAAACACAGGTAGAGCTGGCCCGATATCAGTATTTGCTGCCAAGGCTTACAAGAATGTGGACACACCTAGAGCGTCAGCGCGGGGGTACCGGAACGCGTGGAGGCGCCGGTGAAAAGGAAATTGAGACTGATAGGCGGATTATCAGAAATCAGATCAATATTCTAAAAGGGAAACTGGAAAAAATCGATAAGCAAAATGCTACACAGCGCAAATCGCGTTCGGGGGTTGTAAGGGTCGCTCTGGTGGGATATACCAATGTGGGTAAATCGACCCTCATGAATTTGATGTCAAAGTCCAAAGTGCATGCTGAAAATAAATTGTTTGCCACTGTTGATGCAACAGTCCGTAAAGTTGTGATCGACGCAGTTCCGTTTTTGTTATCCGATACAGTAGGTTTTATTCGCAAGCTACCACACCATTTAATTGAGTCGTTCAAGTCAACCCTCAATGAGGTGGTAGAGGCAGACATTTTGATGCATGTGATCGATATTTCAAATCCGGCGTACCATGCGCATATGGAAGTGGTTAAAAACACGCTTGCCGATATAGGGGCAGGTAACAAAGAAGTGCTTTATGTCTTTAACAAAGTTGACCGCATAGAAGAAAACATGGAGTGGGCAGATGAGACTGAGGAAGATATTGAGGCCCATGTAGAGGATTTATATAAATCAAAAAAAGAGGATGAGGTGTACATATCTGCAAAACATAAATTCAATATTGATCAGCTGCGTGAAAAGTTGGTGAAGAAGATAGCCAAAAGGCATTACACGATTTACCCAAATTATTTGAATAGTGATACTTATTGATCTATATTTGCAGTCCAAATTTTGAATAGCCCGGTTGTTGTCCAAATCATTGATAATAAAGGCCTCTTAGTTCAAGGGATAGAATAGGAGTTTCCTAAACTCTAGATCCAGGTTCGAGTCCTGGAGAGGCCACCAAAGCCTGTTTTATCGATAAAACAGGCTTTTTTTGGGACTAAAAACACGTAATTATTTCTAAATTAGGTATAATTATGTAAGATATTGGTTACTTTTGCAGTATTTCCATTATATACCATTTAAGCGTTTTACTTAGAGATCTATGAGGCTTTTTTTACTATTCGTCATATTTTTTTTATTCAACACCTTAGTTGTATTAGCTCAAAGCAATGGTGATTTCAGATCCCGACAATCGGGAAATTGGAGTGATTCGGATACCTGGGAAGAGTTTGATGGTTCAATTTGGGTAAATACTGCTAATGTGCCGGATTTTTCGAGTGGAGCTATACTTGTACAAAATGATCTATCTATAATCAGTTCCATTTCTGTAGATCAAACAACAGTTAGTAATAACGGAACTTTAAATATTTCATCTGGGGCTACCTTATCAATAAATGCCGGACCTAGTACAGATTTAATCGTAGCCGTAGGAAGCTCAATTACAATAAATGGCTCATTGGCAATTTCCGCAGGTTTCGGATCTTCTGCTCAAGTACTTGTTGAGGGCACTGTTTTTAACAATGGGAATATATCTGGAGGCGCAGCCTCAAGACTTAGTTTTGGTTCAACCTCCATATATGAACACCAAGTTGATAATGGGTCGATTCCAAGTGCAAGTTGGAACGCGGAATCAGTATGCCTGATAACAGGAAGCCTCACAGGAGGCCCCTCTAATTTGGGACAGTCATTTGGAAATTTAATTTGGGATACTCCAAATTTATCTTTAAGCGGTTTATGGGATATGGGTTTAACAAATGCATCTTCTTTTTCAGGAGATCTTACTATTTTGGATACTGGTTTAGACATTTTAGTTTTTTCAGATCTAACAATTAATATTTCAATTAATGGAGATTTAAATATCAACGGTAATTCTAGTATTGCCATCACTAATACAGGTGATGTGACAATAAATGTATCGGGAAATTTAAACTATAATTCTAGTTTTGATTCTTATTTTTCAAATATTGGTACTGGGGTGATTAATCTTACCGGCGACTTTGTGTTTTCAAATGGAACTTTTTCAATATTCGATATATCTGGGTCTGGAGAATTAGCATTTGTAGGAACTGGTGATCAAGTGTTTAACAATGATATGGGTGGGTTTTTTAATGGAGCTGGCGAGTCTCCTGATTTTTTAATTTCATCTGGCTCGACAGTTCTTATGGTTGGAGAAAGTAACTTCAATGGTACTGGAGATTTTACAATTGAATCAGGTGGTGTTTTAGGAGTTTCCTCAGTCAACCCATCAGGTGCAATACAAAACAATAGTTCGTCAGGCAATATTAGAGTTACTGGTACAAGAACTTTCAATACTGGCGCCACATTAATCTACAACGGCACATCTACCCAATTCCTTGGAAATGGCTTCCCGACATCAGGTGATGTAAACCTCACGATTGATAATCCAACTGAAGTCATTCTGGATCAGGACCTCACTATCAACAGCCTTCGAACGCTCACTAAACAACAGGGGATTTTAGACCTAGGGTCAGTAACAACAACAATAAACGGAACCATTATAAATAATGGAGGCGCCGCCAGGGGAGATGCCCTGGCAACCCTTATCATTAATGCTGATCAATTCGATCCTTTTACCCTGGTCGAAGACCAAAGACTATTAAATCTTACTGTGAATCCTGGGACAGGTAATAGTTTTATACAAGGTTCGGATATAAACGTTTTGGGCGATTTTACCCATAGTTCTGGAAATTATGTGTTTAATGATCATAAACTTGTGCTGGGCGGGAATGTAAATATTACATCCGGTAGTTACAACAGTAATAGTAATTCAACCCTGGTGATTAATGGAACCGGTACACTGGATCCTATCTCCTTTAATTCGGGATCGGCTCTTGACACACTGACCATCGCGAGAGCCGGAAGTAACCTCAGTACCAATTCCTCATTTTCTATTGATGTATTGAACCTGACCGATGGTACCTTAAATAATACGGGTACGATCACCATCGCCGATGGAGGGAGCATTTACCGGTCTGAATCCGGTGTATTAAACAACGCTGTTAATGCTGCCACTTCATATGATATCTATTACACTAACTCCACCGACATTACTACAGGCGTAGAACTGCCTTCCGGTTCTTCTTCACTTGATTCTCTTATTTTCGAAGGAAGTGGGGTAGTTACACTCAATAAAGCCACTACCGTCAACGGGGCCATAATTGTGGATAATGGTACTTTCAATGCCAGTTCTTTCAACGTACAACTGGCAGGAAATTTAATCAATAACAGCAACGCCATTCTGAATGGGTCAACCTTTACTTTTATTGGTAATTCTGAAGTTCAAAGTGTGACGCCTCCTGTATTCGACGACCTGGTGGTTAATTCAGATGCTACGGCCAATATTGCTTCCGGATCTATTAATATCGAAGGGAATTTGACTAATAATGGCACGTTTACCTCTGCGGCCACAACAAATTTTACAGGAACCACATCATTGTTGGGTTCTAATGCTGTTACACTGGATGATATTAATATTACACCCGGCAGTACTCTAACCGCCTCTGCATCGGAAACAACTATAAATGGTGACTTTACAAATGAAGGGACATTTGACCCCAACAATGGCACCATAGTTTTTGGTGGTACCTCCAATATTTTGGGCAGTGCAAATCCACAGTTTTATAGTATTCGTATCGAAGGCACATTGAATGGTCCAGGTATTCTGGATTTAACTAAAGACTTCACCAACAATGGAACATTTGTAGCCGGATCGAATACAGTTGAATTCAACGGTACGGCTACTCAATTTGTGTCAGGTACTTCTGAAACCGTATTTCACGACATAGATGTCAATAATACTGCAGGTCCGCCTGCTGTGAGTATTAATGGCACAGCTAGTTTGCAAGGTATATTAACTATTACTAACACCGGGACAGAATTTGATGCTGACGGCAGTGGTAGCGGGGTATTTACAGTGTTGTCAAATGCAACCGGTGATGGTGGCATAAACACAATCCCATCAGGATCTTCAATTTCCGGCAATGTAACCGTACAAAGATATATGGAAGGTGAAGGTCCTATTTGGAGATATTTAGGTACGCCTGTAGAAAATGTTACAGTTGCTGACTGGCAGGATGATTTCAGTATTTCGGGATCTTTCACTGGATCTGATCCCGGAGGTCCCTCGTTTTTTTTATATGATGAAACCGTATTAGGAACTATTGACGAAGGATGGACCGAATATCCTTCAAATGTCAATACCGAACCTTTAATTGTTGGTGTAGGGTACAGTGCTTACGTGTGGGAAGGTAGCAATCCCGTTACTGCTGATTTAAGAGGGCCATTAAATCAGGGAGACTTTAATGTTCCAGTTACCTTTTCTTCAACTGGTGTTAGCGCTGATGATGGATGGAATCTTATTGCCAACCCTTTCGCCTCTGTGATCGACTGGGAACTTATCGAAATCGCAAATGTTAGTAGTACAGTAGCAATACGAAATAATGGTGAAGGTGGTGGAAACGTCGCCTACTACACCAAGGGAGGGACATCCACAAATGGCGGTAGCCGCTACATAGCAATGGGTCAATCATTCTGGGTTGAAGCTACAGGTCCTTCTCCTTCAATGACTATTAGAGAAAGTCATAAAGCAACTAATTCGGCTAACTTCCTAAAATCGACAAATGAAAAGGAAAGAGCATTGATTGTATCACTTAGCAATGAAAATCAAAAAGATGAAACTGCGATAATTCTTTCAGAATTAGCATCAGATGACTATGATCCAGGTTTGGATTTTAGAAAGTTTGATAATGCAGGGTTTGATTTGTCTTCTGTTTTGGAAAATAATGATTCCATTGATTTAGCAATCAATTATATAAACAATCCTATTTGCTCCCAATCAATAAATTTAAAGTTAAAGGATGTAGTAAGTGGAAATTACAGTCTTAGTTTCAACGGAGTAAATGAATTTAAGCCTAATAAAATTAGTCTTTTAGATAGGTATTCAGGTGATATTTTTGAAATAACCGAAGGTTTTTCCATCTCTTTCAATATTGATATTGACGACCCTGCAACCTTTGGTAGTCAAAGATTTGAATTAATTATTGATGAGGTCATTCAACCAAAAACCACCTTAAATTCGATCGATGGTTGTAACGACAAACCTGGTCAAATAATCATTGGCGGAGTTTCGGGAAATTATGCGTATAGTTTACGAGACTTCAATGACAATGTATTAAAGGACACATCAAATATTGAAGGCCAGCTTGAGTTTGAGGTTTCCGAAGATTACTTCAATCAGAAGTTATTAGTTTACACAAACACAATAGGTTGTAATAATGTTATTTTGTTGGGAGAAGTGGAAATTTCTAAGAACGAACTCATACCGGAAATAACTTTAAAAGAAAGTAATATACTTCAATCCAACTACGCCGAAGGAAATCAGTGGTATTATAATGGAAATTTAATTGAGGGCGGAAATAAATCGGAAATATTTGTAGAAGAGCCTGGCGAATATGAGCTTGAAGTTACAAATGGGAATTGTAGTGCAAGGACCAACTTTACTTTTACAATAACCAATTTAAATGAACTTGATTTAGATCCTAAAGTTTACCCGAATCCATTTCAAAATACCTTAACAATAAAAGTTAATCGAGATTGGAAAACCCCTGAAATATCAATATTTGATAGCAAAGGACTCTTAATCAATACATTCAAATACGAAAATATTGATGGTCAAATAGTTTTAGATACTAAACATTTAATAAGTGGGCCTTATTATTTAATTATTAAAAACAATGATAAGGTTATAAAAGAAAAAGTGGTCAAATTTTAAATAAGTATTAAATTTGGCGCTGATTTACCCCAAATCTATGGGTAATTATTAAATAGTACTTTGAAGGAATGAAGAAGTTGTTTGTAAGGATATTTTTTTTGATACCCATAATTTTTATAGCGGTGGGTTATTTAAACATTGCTAATGCCCAACCCGGTAACCCTGGTGGCACCCCGGCAATCCCCATCGACGGTGGGCTTTCCTACTTAATTGCAGGGGGGATTTTATATGGGGTCCACAGATTGAGAAAAAGCAGAAAAAAATAATTGAAGTTTGTCAGGAAAATAGTCGAAACACACATTTGGATAGCCCTAGCAGGGCTTTCTTTTTTTATATCGGGTTTTGTGCTTTTGGATGGCGATATAGCCAATATTCCACTTTACTATTATTCCCTGATTTTTTTAGCCACACTTTTTGCCTACCGCCTGAGCACGGGCCCCTCTTCTCTGGCCTCCCTTCCTTATCCTGCATTATTCCGGTTCAGGTCCGGAGAAGGGAAAGAAATCATAGCGCTTATCATATTGCTGGCTTTACATGTATTTTTTCTAAACTTACAGGAAGTATTTTTTTTCGGGGTACTCGGCCTTCTTACGGTTCTTTATAACCTGCCCGAAAGGTTAAGGCAATACCGCCAGCTAAACCTTCGCAGTATACCCTACCTCAAAATATTCATCATATCGTTTATCTGGGCTTCCATAAGTTCTTTTTTGCCGGCTTACCTGATACATGGTGTTTTTTTTGAGAATCGTTCTTTCTTACTTTTTTCGGGGCACTTTGCCTTTATATTTAGCATTACACTGCCTTTCGATATACGTGATTATCACCGCGATAACAAAAGTGATTTAAGGACCATACCAGGACAGATCGGCCTTACAGCAACCAAAATTATATCCGCAATATTTCTGGCCACAAGTATGGCCGTCCTATTTACATTTTTACATAATCTCATCTTTGTCATTGGCTTTGCATTAATTGTGCTACTTTTAATATTTTATTCAAAACCAGGTCGATCGAAAATGTATTATACATTTTGGATAGATGGTACAATAATCCTGTATTTTGGGGTCATACTATTATCAAATAAATGGTTTTAGTGGAAAAAGATTTTAAGGATCGGATAGTTGGAGCACAAGAAAGAATTAAACCTTTTGCTCACAAAACACCCGTTTTATCTTCACAGACTTTGAATCAAATCAGTAGTACAGAATTGTATTTCAAATGTGAAAACTTTCAGAAAGTCGGTGCATTTAAGTTTCGCGGTGCCTGTAATGCTGTAATGGGTTTGGATGATAAAGCAGCAGAAAAGGGTGTGGCTACACATTCTTCCGGCAACCATGCGCAGGCACTGGCGCTGGCGGCAAAAATGCGTAACATCCCGGCATATATTGTTATGCCTCGCAATGCACCCGCTGTAAAAAAGGCTGCGGTACTGGGCTACGGCGCTGAAGTGATTGAATGTAACCCTACCTTAAAAGATCGGGAGGAAACCCTTGAGAAGGTGGTGGAACGTACTAACGCCCATGTGGTGCATCCTTACAATGATGAGCGAATTATTTCAGGGCAGGCAACGACAGCTTTGGAATTGATAAAAGAAGTGGAAGACCTCGACTGTTTAATTGCACCCGTTGGTGGTGGTGGGCTGCTATCCGGCACCGCACTAAGCGCTAATTTGTTCGGAAGGAACATTAAAGTATTTGGCGCTGAACCGGAAGGGGCTTCCGATGCTCATAAGTCGTTTAATGAAGGTCATATTGTTCCCTCTATTCAGCCCAATACCATAGCCGATGGGCTGCTGACCTCACTTGGAGATAAAACTTTCCCCATTATTGAATCGTTGGTAACTGATATATTACTGGTCAACGATGATGAGATTAGAAGCAGTATGCATTTGATTTGGGAACGTATGAAGATCATAGTAGAGCCTTCAGCCGCAGTACCTTTGGCGGCTGTACTAAAAAATCAGCATATTTTTAAAAATCTAAAGACAGGAGTCATACTGTCCGGAGGAAACCTGGATTTAAAGCAGTGGAAATTTTAATCAATTGACTGAAATCATAAAACCTGGTGATGTAAAACCGCACATTTGTGTTGGAAAGGAAATGTGAAGATGGAGCAAAACGAACTCATAAAGAAATACAACGTACCGGTTCCCAGATATACCAGTTATCCTACCGTGCCTATGTGGCATTTTGATGAGGAAGTTAAATCAAAATGGCTCATATTAGTCAGGAAAATATTTGAGGAAACGAATGAGGATAAAGGCATTAGTTTGTACCTGCACCTGCCTTTTTGTGAGCGATTGTGTACCTATTGCGGATGTAACAAGCACATAACCGTCAATCACACGGTTGAAATCCCTTATACCGAATCCATTGTAAAGGAATACAGGCGCTACGCAGAAATTTTTGGTAAACCTGCGAGGATAACTGAGATGCATTTGGGTGGTGGAACGCCAACATTTTTCAGTCCGGAAAACCTGGAACTATTAATTGGCAACCTGCTGTCACACACCAGTCCTTCTGATGTAAAGGAATACAGTTTCGAAGGCCATCCCAATTCCACAACATATGACCATTTAAAAGCACTTCACCACTTTGGCTTTAATAGGGTCAGTTTCGGGGTTCAGGATTTTAGTGAGAAAGTCCAAAAAGCAATAAACCGCATACAGCCTTTATCGAAAGTAGTGGAAGCCGTTGAAAATGCCCGGAAGGTAGGGTATGAATCGGTGAATTTCGATTTGATTTTCGGTCTTCCCTTTCAAACAGAGAAGATCATTACAGACACGTTCAACAAAGTATTGGCGCTTCGCCCTGAGCGTATAGCCTACTATAGCTATGCGCACGTACCCTGGAAAAGCCCGAGTCAAAGAGGGTATGATGAGAATGACCTGCCTGACAATGAGCTCAAACGCAAGCTATATGATATCGGGAAGGAAATGCTGATTCAAGCGGGTTACGAAGAAGTTGGTATGGACCATTTCGCCTTAAAGCATGATCAACTGTATAAAGCATACCAAAAAGGTCAGCTACATCGCAATTTTATGGGATATACCGTAAGCAATACCGATTTTCTTTTAGGTCTTGGAGCATCTTCCATCAGTGACGCCAAATATGCCTACATACAAAATGAAAAAAAGGTAAAACCCTACCAGCACGCAATTTCTGAAGGGGCAATACCCATTATTAACGGTCATGTACTAACCTCGCAGGATCTCGACATTAAAGCATTTATCAAATCTGTTATTTGCAACGGTGAGGCCGATTGGAATGAAATGTCCCCAGACGATCTTCCGGACAATAACAGGGCATTATTGTTGCAAATGCAAAACGAAGGGTTGGTCGGGCTGGATAGCAAGGGGATTAAAATTACTGAGAAGGGTAAGCCTTTTATCCGCAACATCTGTAATGTTTTCGATTTAAGGCACTGGGCCTCCAAATCAGAGGTTCGCCGCTACAGCAAGTCAATTTAGGCGATTACTTTTTCTTTTTTAATGAACGGAAGAACTCTCCCCAGGCGAAGGGGTTAAGAAGTGGATTCGGTCGGAATGATGCATTGTCATTCCAGTATTGCGACTGCATTTGTGTAAAGTAGCGATGGTTCATGCTTCCGTCCATGGGCATATTGCGGTACATTTCAGCCAATATAGCAGGGTCGAGGTTGCGCGACATGTTGTCAAGGTCGCCCTGGTTTGGCAATTGCATCGCCAGGATTGCTTCTTTAAAAAGCTCTTCAGTGGGGTAGGGCAAAATTTCAACTTCTTCCAGAAAGGTCGTGTCCTCGTAAAGTGGAATTATAACAGTGAGTTTATCTTCTTCAAGGTCGGGAACGATAAAGTGTTTCTTGCGAAAACCAACTGCGCTGAAAATGATGCTGTCGCCTTCCAGCACGGGAAAGCTGAAATATCCAAATTGGTTAGCAGAAGTACCACGGCGATTTTTTGGGACATAAACGTGTACACCCGGAATTCCCATTGTGCTGTCTTTCACAACCACCACACCGGAAAGCTGGATCACATCTCTTTCTTCCCTGTCCGTGTCGTCCTGTGCAAAGACATCCAAAGACAATGCTGTAAAACTAATAATTAAAATTGCCTGTATCGCTCGCTTCATAATCCTTTCAAAACCCCAAAATACTTGTTATTTGATCAAACGCCAATAATTTGAATTTGTTTTTTATCTTTCAGCTATGGTTGTCCTCAAAAAACTACAAAATGGCGGCAATTAACCCTCAAATAAGATTGAAAAACCTAAGCCTGTCCTTTGGAAGCGGCATGTTCAAGGCTATGTCAGATGAATCGAGGTTGCGCATTCTTAACCTGATGATTGAAAATGAGATGGTCTGCATTTCTGACCTCGAGTTAGTTCTTGATTTTACTCAAACCAAAACATCGCGCCATATGGGATATTTGAAAAATGCCGGATTGGTAGTGAGCGCCAAGGTTGACCAATGGGTCTTCTATAAAATAAAGGATGAAGTTTATGAGATTGTCCGCCAGGTATTGAGCTATTTAAAAAAGGACCAAACCCTGCAAAAAGATCAGGAAGCATACGAGGTGATGTACTCCAACCGGGAACTGGCCGCATTTCAGTTTGAAAATCGTTCCTGGAAAGGTTTGATGAGGGGTGAACAATAAGGCCATACATTTCGTTTCGTATTTTGAATGGCAAAGTACGAACATATCTTTTTTGACCTGGATCATACCTTATGGGATTTCGAAAGGAATTCATCGGAAGTTTTGTGTGACCTGTATTTCGAATATTCATTTGATGTAAATGGCCTTTTTTCCCTGAATGATTTTCTTACAACCTTTCAAAGAATCAATTATACGCTTTGGGATAAGTATAACAAGAAGCTGATTGATAAATGCGAGTTAAGGGAAACGCGGTTTAATATCGTGTTAAAAAAGCTGGGAATGAAAGACGAGGAAATTCCTTTGGAAATCGGCGAGCGATACCTGGAATTATGTCCTCAAAAACCACACGTCATGCCATTTGCTTTCGATATTTTGAACTATCTGAAAGATAAATATAAACTACATATCATTACCAATGGCTTTGAGGATGTACAGTTTATCAAACTGCAAAGCGCCAGGCTTTTCGATTATTTCGATATCATAATGACCTCTGACAGGGCCGGTTGTCAAAAGCCAGATGCCAAAATATTCAATGAAGCTTTATCCTCTACAAGCGCGAGCCCCGACAGTAGCGTGATGATTGGGGACAATCCGGATACTGATATTGCCGGAGCGATCAGCGCCAAAATTGACGCTGTACACTACAATCCTTCAGCCTTGAACTCACCTCATCGTGCCACCTACGAAATTGCCTGCCTAAGCGAATTAAGGTCCATATTGTAAGGTCATGATTCCGGTTTTTTTTCCACCAAAATCCACGGCCTTTTTAAGTGATTAAAATCCCATCTTGCTTGACAATTTCTTTTAACTTTGTTATCAAATACCAAAAGTAAAAAAATATGTTAAAGGGATTTTTCAATGTACCGGTTCCAAAAAATGAGCCGGTAAAATCATATGCTCCGGGAAGCGCCGAAAGAGAAGAGCTCAAAAAGGCAATAGAAGAAGCCCGGTCTACGCAAATTGAAGTACCAATGTACATTGGTGGGGAAGAAGTGTTTACAGAAGACAAGCATAAGCTTTCACCACCTCACGACCACCAGCATGTGCTTGGTCATTATTCCAAAGGAGATAAAACACATTTAGAAAGGGCCATTACCGCGGCATTGAATGCCAAGGAACAGTGGGAAGAAATGTCATGGGAGCACCGTGCGTCAATCTTCCTTAAAGCTGCAGATTTGTTGGCAGGGCCCTACCGGGCAAAGATCAATGCCGCTACCATGCTGGGCCAATCCAAGAACGCTTTCCAGGCCGAGATTGACAGTGCCTGTGAATTGATCGATTTCCTGCGGTTTAATGTTTACTACATGGCCCAGATCTACGAGCAACAACCTGAGTCTTCGCATGGGGTCTGGAACCGGTCGGAGCACCGTCCGCTGGAAGGTTTTGTTTTTGCCTTAACACCATTCAATTTTACAGCTATTGCAGGAAACCTTCCTTCATCACCTGCTATGATGGGTAACACCGTGGTATGGAAGCCGGCCATGACCCATATCTATGCAGCAAATGTGATCATGCAGGTATTCCGCGAAGCCGGTTTGCCCGATGGCGTGATCAACCTGGTGTATGTAAGCGGGCCGACGGCTGGTGAAGTGATCTTTAAGCACCCCGACTTTGCGGGTATACACTTCACGGGAAGTACTGAGGTGTTTCAACATATCTGGAAAACAATCGGGGAAAACATTAAGAATTATAAGTCTTATCCGAGAATTGTAGGAGAAACCGGTGGTAAAGACTTTATCCTGGCCCACAAATCGGCAGAGGTTAAATCGCTGGCAACGGCCATCACCCGAGGCGCTTATGAGTACCAGGGCCAAAAGTGTTCGGCAGCTTCAAGGGCTTACATTCCCGATAATTTATGGCCGGGGTTGAAAGATCTGCTAATGGCTGATTTGAAAGATATTAAAATGGGAGGTGTTGAGGACTTCCGGAATTTCTTCAATGCCGTGATCGACGAAAAGGCCTTTGATAAGATCACCTCTTACATCGATGAAGCTAAAAAAAGCGATGTAGTAGAGATAATCGCGGGAGGCAACTACGACAAATCGAAAGGTTACTTTATCGAGCCGACGATCATTTTATCGCACGATCCGAAATATGTGACGATGTGTGAAGAGATTTTCGGCCCGGTGTTGACCATCTACGTGTATAAGGCCGATCATTTTGACGAAGTGCTCTACCTCGTAGACAATACTTCGCCATATGCCCTCACCGGCGCCGTGTTTGGAAAAGACAGGATCGCGATTGAATATGCTACCAATAAACTTAGAAATGCTGCAGGAAATTTCTACATCAATGACAAGCCAACCGGGGCTGTAGTAGGTCAGCAGCCGTTTGGTGGTGCAAGAGGTTCCGGTACTAATGACAAAGCAGGCTCCATGATTAATCTGCTGCGCTGGGTATCGCAAAGAACGATCAAAGAAAACTTTGTGCCGCCAACCAATTACAGATATCCATTTATGGATGCTGAATAGACGATTAGGTTTTGATTATAAAGAGGGGCTTTTAATGAGTCCCTTTTTTTAGCTCTTAATGGTTTTCCATTTGGCCTTTTGCTTGAGAAAGTAATTGTTGTTGCCGGAATTATATATGATGCGGTCGTAGATCATTGGGATCATGTCAATGCCTTCATCGCTAATCACGCCGTATTTGCCATTTCTTTCCACGATCATCCACTGGTTTTTTAAAAGCTCAATTGAGTTGAACCGAGGTAAGACTATGGTATTGCCATTTCGATCTATTAATCCCATTTTGCCGTTTTGCCGGGTCTTATAAAGTCCATTTGGCAAAAGTTCAATAAGGTCGAATTCCGGTCTGATCAAATACGTACCATCCCTGTCAATCAGTCCGTATTTATTGCTTTTTGAAACTATGGCGATCCCATTTTGAAATGTGCTCACTTCATCGTAGAAAGGTTGGACTATAATGATTTCCGACTTGTCTATAAACCCCCAGCTATCTCTTATCTGGATAGCCGCTCTACCTTCCTGGTAAAGTTGGATGTTTTGGTATTGGTTTGAAACGCGCAGGTTGCCCTGCAGGTCGACAAATCCATATTTCCCATCAATTTTTACGCCTACAAAATCTTCATTCAGGCCTACGATCTCTTCAAACCGGGGGTCATCCTTGTGTAAAATATTGCCGTCTTTATCAATAAAAGTATGGAGGGTGTCCCTGGTGGCGATATATGCATTTCCGTTGATCAAAGGGCTAATACTGTCGTATTCGGGATAAACCATCACCTCACCTTTGTAAGAAATAAAGCCGTAGCCATTGTAATAATCTTTCACTTTATACAGATCAAAATCCGCAATGAACAAATACCCGTCATATCTGAGCAAATCTGTTCCATGTAGGGATTTATGGTAGCTACCTTCAATTGTCCTGACCAGATAACTGGAGTCGCCAATGAATTCAATATGTTGCTTTTCAGGCAGCGTTATCCATTCACCATATTTATTTTTTATGCCCTTTTCGTTATAGAAATGGACCAGAAATAAATCACCACATACGGCTTCTATTGAATCATAACGGCACTCCAATATCACATCCCCCCATTTATTAAGGACACCAAAAAAATTATTTTGGCGTACTTTTATGTATTGGTCGTTTATGGGCTCAATATGCTGGAACGCTTCTTTGTTTTTACTTACACCATCATGACTGAGCAAGTACCATCCTCTCTGTCCATAAATATTATTGTGGGCTATGATATACTGATCGGTTATTTTGATAGAATCGTATTTAGCATCGAGAATATGGCTGCCTGATAGGTTTCGAACGCCATATCTTTTATTTTTCTCATAAATCGCCAGGTTGTTTTTTATGGCGACCACATCTTTTTCGAGGATATCGGATTTTTCACCGTCCAATTGCAATACCGATTTATAATTATTGAGGTTGATGTGGACCGCATGTTCACTAATGGCATATAAGGAGTCGGCATCGAAGCTATGGGAAATATGATGTTGCGGCCCCGAAATACTCCATTCGGGAAATATCTGAACACGTACTTTTCCCTCTTCCACTTCGATTTTCCGGTATTGCGGTGAAAACAAAATATTACCGGTGGAAGTGGTAAGGCCTGCTTTTCCGTTTTTAAAATAAACTATATAGTTGTCAATAAACCTTGTGCTGTCAATCTCAAAGGGAATCATTTGCGTGCCTTTGCCATTCATCAAAGCAACTTTGTAGTCGTGGTTCTTAATGGCGTACATATGTTCGCCAAGCGCTTTGATATGCACAAACTTGAATGGAATGACCACATCGCCCTTTGGGTTGATCAAACCATAGATGTATTGGTCCCCGTTTTTTTGGATGGCAATAATATTGCTGCCCCCGGAAATCAATTTATGGTAGCTGTGATCCGACTTCGGCTTACCTTTATAGTCAAGCAAAGAATAGACTTCCTGTTGATTGGTTGGTTGAAGTTTGGAGGCAATTAACACGTCTTCATTATGAGGAAAAAGTGTTTTAAAATTTGGGGAAACCACCACTTCATTTTTCAGGTTCATTACCCCCCAGTTACCCTTTTCCCGAAAACCTATTAAGTCATCTATTACTTCAGGGCTGCCGTTGCTCCATCCCAGTTTTTGATATTGGGCAGGAATAACCGTTTCTCCCTTCGAAGTGCGCAGGCCAAATTTATTGTTTTCTTCAAAAAGCACATATTTTTCTCCGCGGGCTAAGACATTGAGCGTTAAAAAAATAAAAAATCCCGCAATAAGCAGTCGAAATAGATTCATAAGCATAAAAATACGCTACAAAGATACAATTAATTAGGCGCAAGAAAATGCAATCGGGGGCTTCTTAAAAAATATTTAGATCAACAGGCTATATTAACATATGGTTTAGGTGTTTGATTAGATGATATTGTAGCCATCCACAAAAATGTGGTTTTCCCCAAAAAAGGACAGATTAAATGATGACAAAGAGCTACAACCGTTGTGAAGAGCGTTTATATAGGCTTTATGAAACCCCGTATCCCCCAACTGCGCGACGAATGCTTGGTGGAGTGAGATTGAAAATGCTGGCTTTTTTGTCAGTAGGTGTGCCATGGGCTTCTTACTAACGGCTACCAAATCGATTGTAATGTGTGCTTATTTAATTTCTTTTTTGATTTTCTTTGAATCCATTCTTGTATCAAAAATG
>DNTA01000013.1 GCA_003500135.1 Cytophagales bacterium
TCAGCTCCTCCTGAGTTGCCTCCATTTCTTCCGCATTTTGGCGCAGAATCTCCTGCTGCTCCCGAAGCTCTGAACTCATTTTTTGGGACTCTTCAAGTAAGTTTCGGGTACGTTCATTAACCTTGATGTTAAACACGGTACGTGCCAGGATTTCACTTAGCTCTTCGACGAACCTTACTTCACGATCAGAGAATTTTTGCAGCCCGGCAAACTCGAGTACCCCAAATACTTTTTCATTCGTGATTAGCGGGGTGATCAAAATACAAGTAGGACGCTGATCTCCAAGGATTCCCGATGTTATACTTACATAATCGTCAGGTATTTCAGTTCTCATAACAGTGGCCTGTTCGGCAGCAACCTGACCTACGAGCCCCTGGGCCATTTTGAACCTTGAGCTTAAATATTTCTTTTTGTTATATGCATAGGCGGCTTTTAAATCAATGTAGGCGTTTTTTTCGCCCTCATTTTCCACGATATAAAAAGCGCCCTGGATAGCCCCGATTTTATTGGTTACATATGAAATAACATCATCCCCCAAATCATCGATTGAATCGTGTCGCCTGAGGATTTCGCTGATTTCAGCTATTCCTGTAACAATCCAGTTCCTTGCTTTATCACGACGCTCATTCTCCTGAAGGCTGCTGCGCATTTCGAGTAAGGCATTACCCAAAATATCGCTCTTACTTTGAGACTGGAATTGCGCATCAAAATTTCCTGCACCAATTTTCGCTGCAAAATCAGCATTTTTGCGAAGGGCCTTAACCACCTCATTGGTAGTTTCTGCCATTTGCCCGATTTCATCATCATATTTTTTCTCCACCTTATCGGGAAGAATCCCTTGTGATAGAGAACGTAAAGTGTTTTTTAGGGAAAGAATGGGACTTATGAAGAATTGAGAAAACAAAAGGGCAATTAATATTGTGAACAAAACGATAAAGCTACCATAAATGGCAAAAGTCTTTACCACATTAAATGCCTGGTACTTGATTTCGGCCCGATCTACCTTAAGTACGAGGCCCCAGTTGACTTCAGGAATATGTTTGCGCACTGCCATCACTTCATCACCTTTATAATCAATGGCATAGCTCGTTCCTTCATTTCCCTGAGTGGCCTTTACTATCGGCGTATTGCTTTGATCCTTTGATATGCCGATTTTTGTGGTATCCCTTTTAGGCTGCATGAGGTACGCTGCCATGTTTTCTTTGTCCCGTGCAAGTATCGTTTCAACCGACTGGCCCAAATCGATATTCCTATTCAGATTTTCAAATAAAGGCGTCAAATCTTTTTCAATGAAAACTAATGATTCCACATCGCCAAGGCTATTAAAAACTGCCATACCTCCTGCAATGCGCTTTTTGCCATTTTCTTCATAAACTTCACTCAGATAGTAACTCTCTTTGGTAGCTGAGGCAGCATCGGGGTCATAACCTCCCAGCATGGCGCTTATAGAGCTTTCAGAACCTCCCACCTGATGTGTAATATTACCCTGAGGATCAGCAATGGCTATTTGTGAAGCGCCGATGGCATCGCTGTACCTCTCGATCAATTCCTGTACATTTTTTTCACCTCCCGTTTCAGGCGATGCCGATTCTTCCATATTCAGGTCAAAGCCCATACCCATCGGCATATCCATTGATATTTCATCAGGCCCTTCCGTGGCGGTTGTATCCGATTCATCGTTTGCTATGGTTGATGCATCACCTTTCAGTGCATTCTGTTGCGCCAGATAGCTGACATTTTTTTCGAGCGAGGACAAAAAGTCCTGAACACTTTGTACATGTACCTCGGCGAGCGATTCCATGCTTGCCCGATACTTATTGTTGAGGTTTTCAACATTTAATCTGTATGAAATGTAGGCCGAAGTTGCTACTGTAACTAGCACCAAAAAAATGATCAGCCCTGATAACATGACTCGTAAACTTAGTTTATCAAACATTACACGGTCTTTTTATATCAAAAAGTTATTTCTTTTTATCTGATTTTTTCGTTTTGCCTGCTTCACTTTCTTTACTGGTTTTAGGCTTTTCTGTAACCAGTAGCGCCAGCGCTGCATCAATCAGTTTTTCATCTGCTTCTTTAAATTCTTTGAAAGAGGCAATTTCGGCCACGGCAATCACTTTATCATCAACTTTTATTGGAGTAATGATCAGGTGATTAGGTGACGAACTACCCAGGCCTGACAAAATGGTAATATAACCATCAGGCACATCCTGAATATTCACTTTTTTTCCTTCTTTGGCCACCTGTCCCGCAAGGCCTTCGCCAAATTCGAATTTAAGTTTTTCACTTTCCGGCATGCTATAGGCATAGGCGGCAGACATCTTAATGTAGCGCTTCCCTTCTTCTTCTTCCACATCATAAAGTACTGCCTGAGATGCTTCCACTTCATTGCAAATACTGCTCAGTAATGAATGTTTCTTGTTTTCATCTCCTTTTGCACTTTTGATTTTTGATTCAATGCTTTTAAGCTGTTTTTCATCAAAATCAACTTCAAGTTCCTTTTGTCGCTTTTCGCGTTCCTTGTCCTTTTCCTTTTGCGTTTTTTCCACGTAAACGATCTTCTCGTTTTCTTTTGTATAGTTAAGCAAAAATATGGAGATAATATTGGCTGCAAGGCCTATGACAAGCAATACGGCAATGACAATGTAGCCTCTTTGTAAGTATGGATTAATCAGCGCCATTTGTGTTAAATCAATGTGCTGAAGAAAGTATTCGGAAAGGTTGAATAGATAATAAGCCAAAAAAATGATGCCTAATACATAAAATACAACCAGAAAGACATTTAATTTTTTATAAAAAGTTTTCATTCAACTTAATATTGTTTACTCAGTTGGTTCAGAAATTTAATAATATTTTCAATAGTTAGCGTATAATCTATCGGAGTAATCTTTAAAGCAGCACTTGGCATGGTATCTATCATGCATTCGTCGGGGTTCTGAACAATGGTAATTCCACCCCTGTCATGAATGTATTTCATACCTTTTGCCCCGTCTCTGTTCGCTCCTGAAAGCAATATACCTACCAGCTTATCTTTATAGGCATAGGCCGCAGTTTCCAGGGTAATATCAATTGCCGGGCGCGAATTATTGACCATCTCTTCAGTAGACAAAGCGAAGTAGTGCCCAAGTTCGATGCATAGGTGATAGTTGGCCGGCGCCAGATACACCTCGCCTTTTTTGATTTTTTGTTTATCGAAAGGTTCTATCACGTTTTTCACACTTTTAATATTCAGGGCCTCCATGAAACCATTTCTGACATGTTTAAGCCTATGCAGGCACATAATTATCGGGATTGGGAAATTTTCAGGAATTCCAGACAATATCTTGGTTATACCCTGAAAACTTCCGGCTGAGCCTCCAATTACGACCGCTTTGTATTTATTGCTAAGATTGTCAAATCTCATTGTTTCAAATCTAATCCTGGCCTTTATTCCTTGATCTTTTTATAGATCTTTTCCTCATTGTTTACCACAATGAACTTGTTGGCTATTTCACACCAGATAAGCGATTCTTTGGACCCAATCGCCAGATAGCCATATTTAAAAGTGCTTTCATGAAGCTTTTTCAACACGTCGTTTTGTAATGACTGGTTGAAATAGATCATAACATTTCGGCAAAGCACCAGATCAAATTTGCTGAAAATCGGGCCTGTGACAAGGTCGTGCTTCCGGTACGAAACCGACTGCACCAATGATTTGTCCATATATATTTTGCCGTCCTTCTCCTTATAATAATCATCAAAACTGGAATTGCCCTCGAACCGGACATAATTTTTACGGTTCAAATCCATGTTTTTAGCAAGATATATCCCTGACTTTGCTATTTCTATAATCCTGTCATCGATATCAGTTGCCACAATACGTGCATTGTCAAGAATGCCCATCTCTTTTAACAGGATTGCCATTGAATATACTTCCTCGCCTGATGAACACCCTGCATGCCATATACTTATTTTTTGGTGGTTCAAAAGTATATTGGGAATGATCTTTTCTTTTAGTTCGCGCCAAAATGGCGGATCGCGGAACATTTCCGTCACGTTAACGGTGATTTCCGATAGAAACTCCTCGAAAAATACGGGGTCTTCTTCAACCTTTTTGGTTAGGGCATCTAACCCCTTGAAGTTATATAGTTCGAGAATCCTGCTGATCCTCCTTTTAAAAGAAGACATAGCATAATTGGTTAAGTCGTAATTGTACTTTTCCTTTACCAGCTGTGTTAATCTTCTTAAATCTACAATATGAATCTCTTGCATTGCAGGTTTTTTTCAAATGTTCTGGTCAAACCTTTTCGTTACAGGCCTTTAATTCTAAATTGATCCGACCCCATTCCCAACATATTTCGAAAGATAAAATATTTAGGATAGAAATTAGTTGAATTTTCGGTTAAATGGATAAATTACCCTACGAAAATATCGATTTGGTGCATTATTTTAAACATATTGATACCTAAACCATAACATCAATAAACAACGCCTACCCCATATGAAAAAGATACTAATTCTCGGCGCCGGTCGTTCGTCAGGCCACCTTATTGAATACCTGATCACCCAGGCTCATAAGTACCACTGGAAATTGCGCGTGGGAGATTATTCCATTGACCTGGCCCATGAAAAAATTAAAGATGCCAACAACGCAAAAGCGTTCCATTTTGATGCTCAAAATGAAGGTCAATGCATTAGAGAAATATCTGATTGTGACCTGGTAATAAGCATGCTACCTGCCAATATGCACATTTCCATAGCTCAGTTTTGCATAGAACTGGGCAAAAATATGGTGACCGCTTCATATGTTTCTGATGCTTTCAAAAGCCTGGATGCCCCTGCCAAAGAGAAAGGGCTTACTATTTTGAAAGAATGTGGTCTCGACCCAGGTATTGATCATATGTCGGCAATGTTTGTAATGGATCAAATACGCAAAAAAGGCGGGGATTTAACTTCTTTTGAAACATTTACCGGAGGTTTACTGGCCCCAACTACTGATGATAATCCATGGCAATACAAATTTACCTGGAACCCGAGAAATGTTGTTTTGGCAGGAAATGGAACAGTTAAATTTATCCAGGAGGGCCGCTTTAAATACATCCCTTACCACAGGCTTTTTAAGAGGACAGAAGTCATCCATATCCCTGAATATGGATATTTTGAAGGTTATGCCAACCGCGACTCGCTTAAATATCTTGAGATATACGGATTGGAGGGTATTAGAACGCTCTATCGAGGCACTTTAAGACGGCCGGGATTTTGCAAAACTTGGAATATATTTGTGCAACTTGGCGCCACTGACGATTCGTATGAGATGGAAGGTGTGCACAAAATGACCCATCGGCAGTTCATCAATTCATTTTTAAGTTATAACCCCTACGATAGCGTTGAGCTTAAACTTGCCCACTACATGAACTTGGACCGCGATGCCCAGGAAATGTATATGCTGAAATGGCTCGGAATGTTTGAAAATGAACCCATAGGCTTGAAAAAGGGAACACCTGCACAAATATTGGAACATATTTTAAAGAAAAAATGGACCCTTAACCCTGACGATCGTGATATGATTGTGATGTGGCACAAGTTTGAATATACTATGAATGGTGAAAATTACGTAACCACTTCGCATATGGTAGCCGAGGGTGAGAATGCGACCAATACAGCTATGGCCAAAACGGTCGGGTTACCTCTCGGGATAGCGGCAAAAAATATATTATTGGGCAAAATTGATGCCCCCGGGCTGATCGTGCCCAATGTTCCTGAAGTATACCTTCCGGTTTTGAAAGAATTGAAAAAGTACGGAATCAGGTTTTATGAAGAGGGGAAAAAAATCACAAATGCAGGTAGTATGGTTTAAGAAGTGATTTAAAGGCTTCTGTATATTCACCTTCCCCGTTTTTAATTATAAATGACGATTTATCGAAAGGCACTTCATTAAACGAAAAAGCATTAATAACACCGTTAATAGGTTGCTCGGCCTGGTCATAAATATCTAGTTGCTGAAACCAGTAGAGATTTTTGGCCTGCGCACGCTGACGAAAATGCCTGGCTTCTTCTTCTGGCAATAGCACGTAAAAACGTCCGTTTTCTTTCATTAGCCTCAATACCGCATCAATCAGATCGTTTTGAGATAGAGAAGCGCCGTGACGGGCCAGATTTATTTCATTGTTGATTGATAAATGTTGATTTGAATAAAAGGGCGGGTTGGATACTATTAAATCGTAACGTTTGCCCGGCTGGAACTGCTGAACGGCACTTTGGTGTACATTTACCTGACCCGACCATTTGCTCGCCTGCACATTCTGTTTGGCTTGTTGAAAAGCATGCTCCTCAATTTCAACTGCATCGATTGCTGCCTCTACATAGCGCTGTGCGAGCATAAGCGAAAGTAAGCCCGTTCCCGTTCCGATATCAAGAATATTAATGGGTAGTGAGGCTTCGGCATATGCACCTAGTATGCATGCCAAAGTACTGACTTTCATAGCGCTCTTATCCTGTTGAATGGTAAATTCTTTAAACTGAAAATAATCGTTTGCCATTACAAAATATTTTGCGCAAAAAAACAAAGAATTTGGCAATCTTGATGCCTTAATGATATTATTAATAATTAAATTCTTTAAATTTTATTTATATATCATTGACTGTCAGCTTATTGCGTCGAATTGCTTGAATGATGGAAATGATCTTCGCCATTATGCCTGCTGCTCGTAGCCCACATCTACTATAAGGTTATCACCCTCGGCACTTTGTACAGCCAGTTGGTCGCACCTCTCGTTTTCTGTGTTGCCCGCATGACCTTTCACCCATTTGAAGGTGACTTGCTGTGGCGGAAACTTGCGGTAAATATTCAGAAACCGTTGCCACAGATCGGGATTTTTTACTTTTTTAAATCCCTTTTTGATCCACCCATCTAACCAGCGCTGGTTGATGGCATCAACTACATATTTTGAGTCTGAATAAACCAAAACCTTCATGTCCCGTTTTTTCAGGGCTTCCAATGCTTTGATGACCGCAAGAAGCTCCATTCGATTATTGGTAGTTTTACGAAATCCCTCACTCAGCTCCTTGCGATGTTTCCCTGAAAGAAGCACCACTCCATAACCACCCGGTCCGGGATTACCTCTGGAAGCGCCGTCGGTGTATATGGTTATCATTAAATGAAATTGGTTTTAAAGATTTTTATAGCAATGGAAAGGAGAATGATTCCAAAAAGTTTCCGCAAAACACTTATTCCCGCTTCTCCTATTCTTTTATCAAGCCAGGCAGAAGATTTGAGTACGAGATATACAAAAATAAGGTTAATAACAATTCCTATCAGAATGTTGGTTTGTGCATACTCCGATTTGAGGGTAAGAATAGTGGTAAGTGACCCTGCTCCGGCAATCAGAGGAAAAGCTAACGGAACTATAGAACCAGATGCTCCTTTGGTGGGATCTATTTTGAAAAAATCACGGCCCAGAATCATCTCCATTCCTATAATAAAAAGTATAATCGCCCCGGCAACGGCAAAAGACTGTACATCGATTCCAAACAATTTTAAAATGCTTTCTCCCAGAAAAAGAAATACAACCATCAAAACCAATGAAATGATTGTCGCCTTTTCTGACTGAATGTGGCCTTCTTTTTTCCTTACTTCCATAATGATGGGTATGGAACCTATTATGTCGATCACCGAAAATAAAATCAGTGTTACAGACGCAATTTCTTTGAAATTGAGCATGGAAAAATATCTTTTATTTATTCAAAAATGATTGGAGCGCAAGATGGTAACCTTTTAATCCAAATCCAATTACCAAGCCCTTACAAACCGGTGAGAGGTAACTTTTATGACGAAAGTTTTCACGTGAATATACGTTGGATATATGCACTTCTACTACAGGGGACCTAACCGCGGATATGGCATCAGCAATAGCGATGGAGGTATGTGTATATGCGCCCGCATTTAAAACTATTCCGTCATAATCGAAGCCAACTTCATGTATTTTATCGATAATTGCCCCTTCATGGTTCGACTGATAGTATTCAAGCCACAGGTCGGTAAATTCATTTTTCAGTGTTTCGAAATATTGTTCAAATGAAGTATTGCCGTAAATTTCCTTTTCTCTTTGGCCCAATAAGTTTAAATTAGGGCCGTTTATTATGATGAATTTCATGTTCGATAATGGGTTGGGATGCTTATATTAATCAGTTTAGAACGTATATAAAATTTGAGAAATCGCTCTCAGACAATACCGTTGAGGCTTACCTGAGAGATGTTGTAAAGCTAAAACAGTTTGTAGAATTCTCCAATCCAAAAAAAAAACCTGAGGATGTCGAATTCCAGGATTTACTGGACTTTATTGAGTTTATTGGTGAAATGTCACCTTATAGTCAGGCGCGAATCATATCAGGCATTAAGTCATTCTTCCGGTTTTTAGTCTTCGAAGAATACTTGAAAAAAAACCCTTCCGAACTACTGGAAACGCCAAAAATGGGCCGCAAACTACCGGAGGTTTTAGATGTTCACGAAATAGATAAATTGCTGGCAGCTATTGATCACAGCAAACCTGAAGGAGGGAGAAACCATGCAATAATAGAGGTTTTGTATAGTTGCGGATTGCGTGTTTCGGAGTTGGTCAACCTGAAAATCGACCATCTTTATTTTGATATTGGGTTCATCAGGGTTTTTGGCAAGGGCAATAAAGAGCGCCTTGTGCCTATAGGACGATCTGCAATCAAATACACCAATATTTATTTGAAAGAAATCAGAAACAAAACGAAAGCCCAGATGGGCCATGAAAGTTTCGTTTTTTTAAACAAGCGCGGAAAACAGCTTACCCGGGTTATGATTTTCACTATTTTAAAAGAACTGGCCTTAAAAAGTGGCCTGCAAAAAAAAGTAAGCCCACATACACTTCGACATTCATTTGCCACTCATTTGATTGAAGGAGGCGCTGATTTACGTGTGGTACAGGAAATGCTTGGGCATGAGTCGATAACTACTACAGAAGTATATACACACATTGATCGCGACTACTTAAAACAGGTCATTACCGAGTTTCACCCTCGCGGTTAAACTCATGTTATTTGTCTAAAACCGATTGGGGAATTTTGGTTTAGAGTTAATCGAAAAAAACCGACCCTCTGTCTTTGAATTCTGGTAGTAGGCAGAATTCTCATTCATCGATGTAAGATTTTTTCCAATATTTGTCCAAATCAATCAAACTCCGGCCGAACCTGATATGTCGGGCATAAGCCCTTGAAGGATTTTTTATGGTTAGAGAAAAAAGTTTTAACATTTTTTAGAAAAGGCAATGGAGGAAATAAGTGAACTTATTCAGATTGTAAACAACTACACCAAAAAGAACTTACCGCTAATTGATCTTAGGGCTCAGAGTGATAACGAGAACAAGGAACTTAAACTTTTTTTGGGGATTAAAAATGGGGAGTTTCTTACTGATGAAGATGGCTCGAATGGTATTTATGGGACCAAAGAGGTAGACTTCAAATTCAGAATGCTCAAGTCGAGGTTGAACAGAAAGTTGTTGAACCATTTATTTTTCGTTGATCTTGGCAATGGCCACCTGCACAAATCGCAAAGTCTGGAGCAGGAATGCTTGGACTATATGTATTTTGCCAAAATGCTCATTAAGCTAGGTGAGTTAAAAGTGGCTATCAAGTTATTGTACAAAGCGGTTGAACAAGCCAAAGAACTGGAATTGACTGATACTGTTTTGGAAGGGTTGAAAGAAATGAGAAATATCTATTCCATAACTTATCGTCCCAAATTGTTCAATAACATCCAGGAGCAGATCGAAAAGTATAAGCTCAAAAGTATTGAAGAGGAAAAAGCTTATGCCATATACTATGAGCAGAAACTTTCCCTCAACAGTACGATCAACAATCGCAAAAAAGACCTGAAACCACTACAAGAAGCCATAGTAGAATTGGCAGATATGTATGAAGCTACTAATTCATACAACATATTTATACGCTATCTTAAGTTGAGAATTTGGTTCCTCGAACTCGATGGAGAATATGAAGCGCTCATCAAGCTCGCTGATAAAGTGATGGCAGATTTCAAAGCAGATAAATTTAAGAAGCTTAAGTTTGACCCCGAAATACTGGTTAAATCTAAAGCAAATGCTTATTTGAAGCTTCCCGATCATCGGAAAGGCGAAAATATGTTGGTGAAGTACCTGAACAAATTAAGTGAGGGAAGCAATTCGTGGTTTGATTTCATGGAGCTATTGGTGCGCATGGTAATAAAACGAAATGATATTGAATACGCACACAGACTGATGCTCGATGTGGTGAACCAAAAACAATTTCATCAACAAAATGAAGAACGCATTCAGGAGTGGAACTTATATCAGGCGTACCTATATTTCCTGAATGGAAACAAAAAACTTATTAAGAAATTTGATTACCAGGCTTTTATCGAGCAAATACCTGAATATTCCAAGGAACATGCTTCGCATAATGTTGCCAGATTAATGCTTCAGGTGATTGTTAAAATTGACGGGCCACTTGAAGACCTCGAGGCTTGCCTGGAGGCAATTGATGATTACACCATCAAATATCTCAACAACAGCTTTAGCAAAAGGGCAAAAATTTTCAGTAAACTGTTGACAAAAATAGCTGCTCACGACCGTGAATACGATATGATCGCAATGAAGAGCAAGTATTTAGAAGAAAAACTGGAAGAAACGGGTCCTCAGGGAGATTACTATGCCGACCTGGAATTGATCCCATACGATATCATGTGGAAAATGGCTATGAAGAAAATCGCCAGGAACAGATATCAGAAAGTATACTAGAAAGAACAAAAAGGAATAGGTAAAAGTCGCAGCAAAACCTGCGACTTTTTTTATATTCTATCGAATGCGGTCTACCGACCGGACCAGCTTCTCATCTCTTCTTATAAAACGGTTGGCCAGGGAATTAAAAATCAATGCTAACAGGGGAACAAAAAAACCAATTTCGAAATCCCCTTTCATGCCGGTGTCGAAAAGCTGTTCTGCCCTGTACAAGATCATTACTTCAGCTACAATTCCCCCCATGAGCAATAGTGCAGTAAGGGCGCCCAGTTTTATTTGCCTTAGCCTGTTTTTATACTGAAATATAGAAATCAGGGCTACCAGACCTGCGGCCGCAAATATTGCAGCAATATAAATGACATTTTTTTTACTTAAAACCTCCTTTGTTCCATCTGGTTCCATATCGTATGTGGTCAAATAATAAACATCCAGGGCAATCTGTGTTTCACCCGTCCCCTTTGTTTTTTCCCAAAGTGGTAAAAAGAAAACAGCAACCATGCAGGCTACAACGCCAAGCAAAAACAAAGTTTGAATTCTCTGAATCATCTTATTTTGATTTTTATGCAAATAAAATGTAAATGCTAAGTATCGGAAAGGAAACTTCCATAAAATCCAAGATTTCCGTTCGAATATCCCTATTTTTGCGTCAAAATCGAGATATGAACCGATATTTTTGCCATGTAGCTTATCACGGCGCCCGGTACCACGGATGGCAAAAGCAAAAGAATGCCCATACTTTACAAGCTGTACTTGAAAAGGCGCTTTCCAATATGCTGCGTGCTGATATAGAGATAACCGGAAGCGGTAGGACAGATAAAGGTGTACATGCTTTCGAACAAGTGTTCCATTTTGATTGTTCCGGTAATATCGACTGTGAAAAAGTACTTTACAGGCTGAATGCCCATTTACCTGTTGATATTTCGGCAAACAAACTTTATAAAGTCAACAAAAATGCCCATGCCAGGTTTGATGCTAAAAAAAGAAGTTACATATACCGTATCAACAGAGTGAAAAACCCATTTGAACAGGGATTGAGTTATTACTTTCACAGGCCTTTATTGGTTGAGCGGATGAATGAAGCCAGTGACCTGTTAATCGGCCAACACGATTTCGAATCGTTTAGTAAAGTTCACACCGACGTGAACAATTTTGTTTGTGAGATTTTTACTTCACATTGGCAGCTTAAAGATGAATTGTTGACATATCATGTAACTGCCAATAGGTTTCTTCGTGGAATGGTAAGAACAATTGTAGGCACCTTACTATTGGTAGGTGAAGATAAGGTCAATTTAAAGTCATTTGAAGAGATAATTGAATCAAAAGACCGGCGTTCAGCAGGCAGGGCGGTTCCGGCCCAGGGATTGTACCTGTCGGAAGTTCAGTACCCGGAAAGCATAATAAATCTATGAAAGCAAAAAAGGACGAACCAAAAGTGGTGAGCGGAAATATTATTGATTTCCAGGTTTTAAAAAGGTTGTCCACTTACATTTCTCCTTACAAGGGGCGTTTTTACTTCCTTGTTTTTTTAACTATCGGCGCCGCCTTTTTGGCGCCGATACGGCCAATAATCGTTTCGGATACAATTGATAATTACATTTCCGTTGGCGACTACGAGGGGCTGGTTCGTATGATCATCATTTTGGTTGTTTTGCTTTTCGCCCAGGCAATATTCCAATATTTGCACACTTATTTTTCCGGCTGGATCGGGCAAACCATAATTCATGACCTTAGAACTAAACTTTATAAGCACCTGCTCAACCTCCAACTTCGGTTCTATGATCGAACACCTATCGGCCGTTTGGTCACCAGAAACGTATCGGATATTGAAACCCTGGCCGAGGTATTTAGCCAGGGCCTTGCCGCTTTAATTGGCGATGTACTGCAACTCGCAGTTATTCTTGCTGCAATGTTTTGGGTCGACTGGAAGCTTACATTGATATCACTTTCCACATTTCCTCTGCTTATTCTGGCCACTTATGTTTTTAAGGAGAAGATAAAAGCTTCATTTAATGCTGTGCGTAATGCCGTAGCCAATCTTAATTCTTTTGTTCAGGAGCGCATAACGGGGATGAGCATCGTACAAATCTTTAATAGCGAAAAGCGCGAATACAAAAAATTCAAAGCTATAAACGAAGAACATCGAAAGGCCAATATCCGATCTGTTTTATACTATTCCGTTTACTTTCCGGTAGCGGAGATCATACAGGCATTGGGTATAGGTTTGGTGGTTTGGTATGGCGCCAAAGGGATCATTAACGACCGTGTAGAATTTGGCGACCTTGTAGCATTTATCATGTTTATCCAGATGTTTTTCCGTCCTATTCGATTGATAGCCGACCGTTTCAATACGCTACAAATGGGCATTGTTAGTTCATCCCGCATATTCAAACTGCTCGATCGCAAAGACCAAATACCCGATGACGGTACTTACAGCCCGGAAAAGGTAGAAGGTCAGGTAGCATTTAAAAATGTATGGTTCGCATATGATGATGAAGATTATGTGCTGAAAGATATTTCTTTCAAGGTGGAAAAAGGACATTCCCTGGCAATTGTGGGCGCTACCGGTGCAGGAAAGTCTTCCATCATCAATCTGCTGAATCGCTTTTATGACATCAATAAAGGTGAAATATGTGTGGATGGCCATGACATCAAATCTTTTGACCTGCAAAGTTTGAGAGAAAACATAGGAGTAGTGTCACAGGATGTTTTTCTGTTTTCCGATACGATTGAAAACAACATTACCCTTGGCAATCACGAAATAAGCAGACAAAAGATCTGGGAAGCGGCAGACCTGGTAGGCGCTCGAAAATTTATTGAAAAACTACCTGGAGGACTTGACTATAATGTAATGGAACGAGGCGCCACACTATCGGTAGGCCAGCGGCAGATGATCTCTTTCATTCGCGCTATGGTTTATGACCCCAGCATAATTGTACTTGATGAAGCTACCTCTTCTGTAGATACTGAAACGGAAGAATTGATTCAAAGCGCCATTGAAAAACTAATGAAAGGTAGAACTTCGGTAGTTATAGCGCACAGGTTGAGCACAATTCAGAATGCCGGTACCATTATGGTGCTGGACAAAGGAGAGATCAAAGAAATGGGCCGCCATGAAGAACTGTTGGCTAAAAATGGTTTTTACACCCAGCTCTATCAAATGCAGTATAAAGAGGTAGTTTAAACTAACTACAACTCCAGAAAATAAGTATACTTTCTGCTTGGTATACCTCCCAAGTGTTCTTTAAACGCAATAAGCCCCTCCTGATGCTCACCGTTGGGTTTGGTTGAAATACCAAGATCCAACATTTCGTAGCCGTTCTTTCGGGCATAATCGTAAAGCCCATCGTACAACATGACAGACGGGCTGAGCGTTTGATGCGCCAGTGACGAAGCCGGCAAAAAATTGTACAAAATCTCGCGATTGACCCTCACCGCCACGCTAACAGCATAAATATCATGCAAGTGTCGAACTGTAAACAATCGGTAGTTCGCAGGAAATGTTGCTATTGCCTTTTTTAATCCGTCCCTTCCAATGGAAACCGGTATATCCTTTTCTTTGCGAAAATGTATCAAATGCTGCCAAACTTCATCAAACTGCTCCATTCCTTCCTCCCGAAAAACCAGCCCCTCGTTTCTGCATTTGTCGAGTTTACGTTTTTCCATTTGATGCATATGTTCAAACATCCCTTCTTCCTTCACTGGAATATGATGGTTCAACGCATCATGAGCAACTTTAAAGCCATAATTCAGTAAAACCTCGTGAATATTTTCAAACTTTTCGGGCCAATAACACTCCGCGGGCATTACAATCTGTATTCCCTTCATTTTCTTTTCCCTAAAATATTGTATGATCTGCCAGGCCCATTGGTCTATCATATCAATTCGGAAGCGATGGTTAAATTCAAATCCACCAAAAAGGGCTTTCAAGGGGCTCAATGCCTTTTCATTGTGTTCAAAGAAATGAATGCGCCCCTCTATCCTCTTTTTATGATGATTGACCAGGAAAAAATCGTGACGATTTGCATTTTCCTGCAGGGATAAATACTGGAATTGATTAAATAGGTAGTTTTGGAAATTGAATGGATAACCAAAAGGCATCGTATTAATATACACGCTAGTATGTTTGTCTAAAGCTATTTCCATATCTTCACCGCAGTATGCTGTATGTCGCACTTTGTATTTTGGCCAATGTAACTTTTATAATGCTTTTCAGGGCATTTCCCGGCCATGGTGTAAACACTTTTCATGCAATAGTAGTCAATTATTTTGTTTGTGTGGTAACCGGCCTGGTTTTCATTGGCGACCTTACTCTTATTCAACCCTTATCACTACCAACTGTTCCCGTTATTATGGCGTTGGCATTGGGTGTTCTAGCCATTTTTGGATTCGTATTTATGGCACAAACTGCCCAGCAATTAGGCGCCTCTGTCGTATCGATCGCCAGCAAAATGGCCCTGGTGGTTCCCGTATGCTTTAGTTTATTCATTTTTCAATACATTTCAAAAACCTTCACCCTATTCAATTATGCCGGGTTAGTGTTGGCACTGCCTACCATTTTTATGAGCGCCTATAAACCACAAAATATTCATGTGGACAAAAGAAAAGCAAACCGACTCTTGGCCCTACCCCTCGCAGTATTTTTAATCGGTGGGTTCATCGATACCAGCATGACATATATCAATCGAAATTATCTCGATCCCATCGAGAGGGCCAATTATCCGGTTTATATTTTTTTTGTGGCCGCCATGGTTGGCGTACTCATGGTACTTTTCAAAAAGGAGAAAATTAATTGGAGGAGTTGGGTAGCCGGAGTTGCCCTGGGTATCCCTAACTACTTTTCGCTTTACTTTTTATTGAGCGCCCTGGAAGCTTTCGAAAGCGATGGCGCTGTTTTGTTCCCGATCAATAACATTGGAATTATACTGTTTTCTACCCTAGGTGGCATAGCGCTTTTTGGGGAACGGATATCATCGCTTAACTTTGCCGGACTTGTGCTATCAATAATCGTCATTGTATTAGTTTCATATCAGGAGTTATTCCAGTTCATATTTTGATTGATATCAAGGACATATTCTTAACCATTTCGAAAACTTCAGAAGGTTTATACAAAGAAAAAGGCAGTAAATTTATTGCACTATGCTATCCTGTGGAAAGTGAGGAGGAGGTAAAAAATACACTTGAGGCGATTAAGAAAGAATACTACGATGCCCGGCATCATTGCTATGCCTATATTTTAGGTGAAAAATCGGAGAGTTATCGTGCCAACGATGATGGCGAGCCGAATCATTCTGCCGGTGATCCGATCCTGGGCCAAATACGGTCAAGGAACCTGACGAATACGCTAATTGTGGTAGTGAGATATTTCGGAGGCACTAAGCTAGGGGTAAGCGGGTTGATCAACGCCTATAAAGCAGCCGCTGCCTACGCACTCGACCAAAACGAGATCATCGAAAAGTGGATTACAAAAAAGATCAATTTCACTTTTGAATATCCGGATATGAACGAGGTTATGCGAATAGTTAAAGAATTGGAGGCTACAATCCTTCATCAGGATTTTCAAATAAGCTGCGAAATGGTGTTGGATTTTAGGTTATCGAGCTGGCAGGAAGCTCATGACCGGCTGAAATTATTGAAATCTGTAAAAATCAGAGACTGAGAACGATTATTTTAATCGTAATTATAACGATCCAATAAATCGTCTTTGGCCAGTTCTTCATAAATTTTCAGACAAACCCAGGCATCAGTGGCAGCATACCGCTTTTGAGCAATCGTCAGGTTTCTGTTTTCCCAATTACTTGTTTGCTGGCCTTTAGTAACACGGCCATTTAAAAAAATAGCAGATAAGTTTCGCACACCAATATTTTCTATGAGCAGGTTGGTCGCGACCTGGTTCAGATCAACAAATGAGCGTGGAATAAATTTTTTTCTTTTTTGTAATGATTTAATGTCATCATCCAGGGCGATCCCAACTTTAACAATGTCTTCATTAGCAAAGAAATCTGCTAATTCCTGTGGTATTCCGGTTTCGAAAACCCTGAATAAAAACACTTTTCGGTCCATGGCCAACTGTACCAGAGCGACATGGTGAAACTGCCCTTTTTTAAATGTCGGCTTACTTTCTGTATCGAAACCCACCACCGGATATTCATTTAATTCTTCCAGGGCGGCAATCATTTCTTTTTCCCTTTCGCAAAACACAATTTCCTCCTGAAAAGAAAGAACGGGCAGTTGGTTAATTTCTTCTTTACTTATTGCTCTTCTCATGGTCAGTGCGGGTAAGTTTAGCAATTTTTATTCCTGCTACAGCAAAAATAACCGTCATGATCGGACTTATGATCGAAAAAAATGTAAATGGTGCATAAGCCAGGGTAGAAACACCCAATACACTCGACTGCGTGGCGCCACAAGTGTTCCAGGGAATCAATACTGATGTTACCGTTCCGGAATCCTCAAGGGTACGGCTTAAATTCTGAGGCGCCAGGTTTCGATCCTGGTAAGTGCTTCTGAACATCCTTCCGGGCACTACAATGGACAAATACTGATCTGAAGCGGTTAGATTGAAGAAAATACAAGTAGTTGCCGTTGCGGCTACCAGCGATCCCGTGTTATGAGCGACTTTAATAATTTCTTCCGTTATGCGGCGAAGCATGCCACTTTGTTCCATCACTCCGCCAAATACCATGGCGCTCATAATTAACCAAACCGTTTTTAGCATACCAAACATACCTCCGGTACTCAATAATTCATCCACAATTTCGTGGTCTGTCACAATGCTGATATCCCCATACATGGATTGCATCACAGCAACATAATTCGATTTCCAGACATTATTCCCTATGCCCGATATTTCAAAGATCACCTCAGGTTGTAAAAAGATGGCAAAAACTGCCCCCAACAAGGTGCCACTTAATAATGAGGGTATGGCTGGTATCTTTTTTATGATGAGTACAATGACCAATACCGGAACCAAAAACAGCCAGGGGGTGATGTAGAATTTCTTGTCAATTGCATTAAGGATCGGAGAAATATCCGTTTCAGGTCCACTGGTATTGAATCCAAAACCGATAAACAGAAAGATGATCAAAGTAATGGTCAGAGACGGAATGGTTGTAAGCGCCATATATCGAATATGCGTAAAAAGATCGGTTCCCGCCATTGCCGGCGCCAGGTTGGTCGTATCTGATAGGGGAGACATTTTATCGCCAAAATATGCACCAGAGATTATGGCTCCTCCTATAATTCCTTCCGATATGCCAAGCGCTTTTCCTATACCTACAAGTGCTACTCCCACAGTTGCAATTGTAGTCCAGGAGCTGCCCGTTGCCAGCGAAACCATGGCGCAAACAATACAAGAAGCCACCAATATGTAAGTAGGCGTCAAAACCTGTAATCCGTAGTAGATCATAGCAGGCACAATACCGCTGAGCAACCAGGTGCCTGCTAAAGAGCCAATTAATAAAAGAATTAATATGGAGGGCATGGCGGAATGAATGCTATTGACCATTCCTTTGAGCATACTGCCCCATTTCATGCCAAAACGCATAGCTACCAGACAGGCCACTGCCGCCGATAAAATGAGTACGATCTGATTAGAGCCATCAAGGGCCTCATCACCAAATATGTAAACGTTAGATGCCAATAAAGCAATTAGGAATAAAATAGGTAGTAACGATTGAAAAAGTGTGGGCCTGCGAGTTGTTGTACTATCCGACATTCGTTAATCTTTCCGTCAAAAAATCTAAAATATAAAAAGTAGGGCAATGTTAAGCCCTTTTGTTTCATTTCATCAGGTTTTTTCTGTCATTTCCGGCGCCTCATCCAATACCATTTCCCCGACACGTTTACCTACCAGGCTACCTATGGCCACTCCCATTCCACCCATTCGTACGGCAACATATACATGATCAGCTATCGTTTTTATCAACGGCATTTTATCATGGCCAAAAGCCATGATACCCGACCAGTTTTGTTCAATTTCAACCTTCCTTCCCGGTAAAATGATGTTTTTCAATTTGTATTGCAGGTCATCCATGATTTTTTGGTTCAATCCAAAATCAGTAGTGGTTTCACCTTCTTTGTCCAGATTCCTGCCACCGCCAACTATTAATCTTTTTCCGAAATTCCTAAAGTAAAAATAGCCACGATCAAGATGGAACGAACCTTTGATTTTAAGGCCTTCAATCGGCTTGGTGATCATAACGATACCTCGTCCGGGCAGCAGGTCAGCTTTGGGCAAAAGGTTTTCCGTAAAGGCATTGGTGCATAGGACCAGTTTTTTGGCATGCAAGGAAAAACCGCCGCGGTAATCATCCTGCAATCCCACCCGTATTTCATCACCATCATTTCTCCATTTACTTATTAGGCAATTCGTCCAGATCATGACGCCGAGCTTTTGCGCCAACAGCATCATTTCATACATCATTTTTCCGGTATCCACTTGCCCTTCCAAAGTGTTTTGTACTACCGTTTCAATGTTGCGAAATCCAAACTTTTTAATCAGGCCTTTCTTTTCGGAAAATATTTTGGTTTCAAAGATATCTTCCATCATATCGTTGATTTCGGGCAAACGATCCAGAAAATGTGTTTCTGACTCGCGGATCAGCTCAAATCCTCCCCAGTTTCTGTAATCCGTTTTTTTTGTTCCTAATCGTTTTTTTAACAACTGAAGCCCCTGCCAACGCCACTGCACCAATTGATGTGCTTTTTCTTTTCCGAAGTTTTCAATATCGTCTAGAATCTCAGAAAGGCTGCCAAAACAGGCAAAACCTGCATTGCGCGTACTTGCTCCTGTGGGCATAATACCTCTTTCGAGGATCAACACCTTTAGATGAGGCGCCCTTTCTTTAATTGAAATAGCTGTGGACAAACCGGTGATCCCTGCACCAACTATGGCGATGTCAACGTGATTGAAAGTATTTTCTTCCCAAAAACTAAGCATTCAAATGAGGTTTATTTTTTATTTTTCATTAGTGTCCGGTAAAAAGTTACCGGGCGGGACATTTTAAAGAACCACCGGGTATGTCTACTTTTGAGTTGCGACAAAAAAGTAAGACATGGGTAAAAGTACAAATTTTAGCGGACAGCCTATATTTAATCAGCTGTTAACTTTCATTGACAAGAATGAGATTAGAAAAATAGCGAAAGACCATGGCAGTGAAAGGTATGTGAAGAAGTTTACGACCTATAACCATCTGGTAGTGATGTTATTTGTGGCTTTTGAGGGCTATCATTCGATACGCGAGGTTATCTTGGGTTTGCTGGCCAATGCCCATAAATTATCCCATTTGGGATTAAGTTACCTGGTAAAGCGCAGTACGTTCTCTGAAGCCAATAAACGGCGTAGCAGCAAAGTATTCGAAGATATTTACATGACAGTGTATAGAAAGCATGCCTCAAGTTTAGCGGACAGCTGCTTGAGCGATAAAGAGCTCAAGCGCTTAT
>DNTA01000060.1 GCA_003500135.1 Cytophagales bacterium
TAATTACCCAACCGAAGAATCACGGAAGAAACATCGTGAGGCCAAAGGGAAAGGAGAAATTCCGGAAAACGCTAAAATAGGTGGTGAAATTGGTATTCATGGAGTACCCGAAGGTTATGAATTTGCCATACCGTTAAAAATTAATTGGACATTGGGTTGTATTTCGATGACGAATGCAGGCATAAACGATCTTTACCCCTGTATTACGGAGAAAATAATAATTGAAATCACTCCATGAGCCAGCTAAAAATATATTGCTTCAGTGGGTTAGGCGCTGATTTTATTGCTTTCAAAAATTTGCGGATTGATGCCGAGTTGATTCCTGTCGATTGGAAACCTGTATTGCCAAATGAATCCTTTGAAAATTATTGCAGCCGCATGACCAAAGAAATGGATTTTTCTGGCCCTGTTATGCTTATGGGGGTTTCTTTTGGAGGCGCTGTTGCTCAGTCCATTGCTTCCGTGAAAAAAGTAGACAAGTGTATTCTGATTTCTTCCATAAGAAACACAAAAGAATTCCCCCTTATCTACCGTATTTTTGGCTCACTGAAACTGTATAAATTGATTCCGGAAAAGTTACTTAATCAATACCACCCCATTTTGGCCTGGGCATTTGGTGTTTCATCGCAAAGACAAAAGGAACTTTTAAAAAAAATAATGGGCAAAACGGATACAAGATTTGCCAAATGGGCCATTAGACAAATCCTGAAATGGAAAGCCCCTCAAAAACCCGTACCTGCCCTTCGATTACACGGCACAAAAGACCATCTCATCCCATTCCCTAAAAATGACAACAAAACTATTGCCATAGTTGATGGCACTCACCTGATGGTACTCAACCGCGCCAAAGAAATATCCGAGCAGATAAATTTGTATTTAAAATCCTGAAAAATATTACCCTTCCTCCATTATCATAAGTAAGCCAACTATTTTTATGTCATGGAGGATCTAGGAGGTGCACTCATTACTGTTTTAATTATTTCAATAGTTGCGTGTAATCAAAATGGATCAAACTCAGACCGCCAAAAACCGGCAGAGACCCTTTCAATTTCGCTCTACGATTCACTTATGCAGGCCTATTCAGGTTTTGATAAATCCAGTGGAGTGGCGCTATTGGCTAAAGGTGATTCGATTCTATTTCAAAAGGCTTATGGAATGGCCAACCATGAATGGAAGGTAAAAAATACCATAATTACGCGTTTTAAAATAGGTTCACTTACCAAGTCCTTTACAGCTTATCCCACCTTTTTAAAGGATCAAAAAGGCATAATCAATCTTGATGATAAAGTAATTAATTTTATTCCGGAACTCTATCAAAACGGAACCGAACAGATAGAAATCCGGCATTTGCTTAATCACACCTCCGGATGACTCCGTCACACCCGGTCGGCAACCTACAGTGGCGATTTTAGTAACGTAAAACTTACCGCAAATGAGTGGGTTGAAAAAATTAGTGCGATCAAAATAGTCCATGTCCCCGGAAAATGTGTTGGATACACCAATTTAAGGTACATCTTGATAGGGGTGGTTTTGGAAAGGGTTAGTGATCAGCCTTTTCAAACTGTATTAAGAGATCACATCCTGGATACCTTAAAACTCAATGGCACCTTCTATCCCGTTGACCATACCTTATATGAAAATATTGCTTATGGCTATGACCAGTCACTAAAAGGCCCCTTTCCCACTGAATTTATTGATCCATCTATCCCATTTTCAGCAGCCTCGTTATATAGCACAGCCGGCGATCTGTTTGATTGGACACAAAATATAAAAGCTTATGGCCTTCTGAACGAACCACTAACTAATGAAATGCTTGAATCAAAAAAAGGTGGCGCTGCGTGTGGTTGGTTTATCAATAATACTAAAGGTGAAAATATTATCTATCATGGTGGACGTATCAATGGTTTTAGCAGTTTGTTACGATACTGTACCAAAAATGATCAAACCGTGATTCTGTAGCGCAACCTTGGTAGTACAGATTTAGATGCAATCGCCGATAATTTGGTGCGAATATCGCGAGATGTGGGTATACAGTGGCCCGCTGCCAGGATGGATAAACGACTATATGAACAATACAAAAGCAAAGGCGCCGGGTCAATGATAAATGATTACAGGCAAATTCATGGCAATAATTTTGAACAAATCAACTACTCGGATGATGAACTTCGAAATCTTGCCCCATTCATCTGGTATGAACATCGCGATATTGATACAGCAGAACAATAATTACTTTATGGCAATACTGACTTTCCAGAAAACATACAAACCCATATAGACCTAGGCGATTTATACATGCGCAAAGGCAACGGAAGAGTGGCACGAAAGTACCATCAACAAGCTTATAAAATTGATCCCGGGCATGTAAAAGCACAACTACGCATTAAGGCTGTCGGACAAAAATTTTGCCTCAATCTCAACTATTCCGGCACTGTTTTTTATATTGTTTGGTAAATACCAATCGCCATGAAATATATCTTACCTACATTTCTTCTGATTCTTTTTGGAATCAGCCATCGTATGATGGCTCAGAGTGTTGTTAAAAAACCCATATCGAGGTACATCAATGTGACCAACAAGTCGCATATTTTTCCCACTTTGACAGCAGATGGCATGTATATGATCTTTATGTCCAATTATACCAGCACCGGGCATTTCGAACTGGTTTATTCCCATAAAAGCGGGCCTGAAAGCTGGGAGGAAGCCAAGCATTTTGAACTTTTTTACAAGAAACGCCTCGATTTTTTTGGTAGCCATAATGTAAGTTATGACGGACAGCGCCTTGTTTTTGCCTCACAGAGGGCCAATGGCATTGGTAAGTTTGATATATGGTTCAGCAAAAAGCAGGGAAATGGCTGGTCAAACCCCATCAACCCGGGAAAACCACTCAATAGCATGGGCAATGAAGGCAACCCTTGCTTGTCACCGGACAACAACACCATTTATTTCATGCGATGTAGCAGCATGGATATCAATGAAAAATCGGGATGTAAAATATTCATGGCTACCCGAAAACGAGACGATTACTGGAACGATCCTATTGAGTTGCCGGCTTACATTAATGAAGGCAATTGTGTTACCCCAAGGATTATGATCGATAACCAGGCCCTGGTGTATGCTTCAGATAAAGCAGGTGGCAAAGGGAAACTCGATCTGTACCTGACCCGTTACGAGAATGGTCTCTGGTCCAAACCTGTACCCTATGAGTTTTTAAATACGGAAAAAAATGATGAGTACATAAGTGTTCCGGCAAGAGGGGATGTGGTTTATTATCATGAGAAATACAAAGGTCAATTCAACATATTTAAGGCTCTTATCCCTGAAAGCCTGCAACCAAAAGATGTACGAATGTTAACCGGCCAAATCAGCTTACCTCCGGGCCTTACTCCTGAAGATTTGATGATGCTCGCATATGATGCAGAGAACCAGGAGGTTATTTCTAAAGCAACATTTAACAGTAAGGACAACTCATATTTCATCAATCTTGCTGGAGGAAAGGTGTACGATTTTTCCATTTTCCCGAAAAAACCCGGATATACCTATTATGCTGAAATGCTCGATCTGTCAAATCTTGAAAAATCAGAAAAAACTGAGACAGACATCATTTTGGAAAGGGCAGGTTTTGGTTCAGAAATGGTATTAAGATCCATCGTTTTTGAACCACAATCCAGTCAGCTTTCCGATCTTTCGGAGATTGGAATGCGAAGGCTTTCACGGTTTATGCAAAATAACCGAAATGCCACTTTGGAAATTGGGGTATATATGGATACGGTTAAAATGGATAGCATACCGCGACCCGAACTTACTGAAACCACTGTTGACACCTTGTTTCAGAACATCCCGGTTTCAGCCCTTATCGAAAACCAGGCAGATACTGACAGCCTGGATATTTATGCTCAAAAGCAAGCCGCAAAGGATTCTCTGTTGTTGGCAGGATTCCATTTCCTTCAACAGGACTCAGCGCTGTGGGACATGTACAAACTCAATTACACTTATCACAACGATCGTACTCAAAAACAAGCCGATGCCATTGTTGAAAAGCTTATCAAAATGGGCGCCCCAAAAGAAAATTTAATACCTGTTGGTTATGGGGATGTTTATCAAAAGAATTTCGCCAACATGGATAGGCCCTACTGGGTGGCCGTCAAAATAAGGTGACCAAATGATTTTTATTTAGTCAATAGCCACAGTTATTTCTAGCTTTGCAAGCAAATGCTAAAAACCAACTCATATCGCAGGTTTGCCATTGACCTGATACAGAATGAAAGGCTCAGAGCCAGAATATTAGGCATCGTAATGCTTTGGATATTGCTGGGTTTCCTGATCAACTACATCATAAACTTTCAATTTTTTGACCTTTTTTTGATCAATAAGAAATACTGGCTATTAGGAGTGGTATTAATGCTTTTATTGGTCATTCGGTCATTTATCATAGCCCGATTTATTCCCAAAATCCATAGAATTAGAGGATCAATTAGCCTTAGAATGCAGATCATTAACGGATTTGTTGATATTTCTATCATCAGCTTAATTCTGATCACCTTTGCCAATCAGCTCAATCCTTACAATGCACTTATTTCTCCGGTAATTGAATTGTATGTTATTGTCATCCTGCTATCCATTCTTGAAATGGACTTCCGCGTTTCTGCTTTCGTCGGCGCCATGGCTTCTGTTCAGTATATAAGTGTCTATCTGTATTTCAGCAAAGATCATGCGCCACCAGAGGAGCTGCCATTTTTGGGAGAGTTCATGTACTACGGAGGCCGAGGTATGATTTTCCTGGTCACCGGGATGGTAAGTGGAATGATTGCCAAGAGAATTAAACGAGGGGTATTAAAGGTTTTGAAGCATGAAGATGAAAAAAACCGACTTGAAAAACTTTTTGGTCAGCAGCTTTCTCCCGACATAGCCAATGAAGTGTTGAATAATACCGCCACCAGACCAATTTCAAGAGAGGCCTGCATCTTATTTCTAGACATCAAGGATTTTACTCCTCATACGGCTACACTAACCCCGGAAGAAATTATTGATTACCAAAATTTAGTTTTTCCCGATACCTTCGATACTATTTACAAATACAAAGGCGTCATCAACCAGGTGATGGGTGATGGCTTTATGGCGACGTTTGGCGCTCCCATATCTTCTGATGAAGCATGCGAAAATGCCCTGAAGGCCTCATTAGAAATTATTGAATTGCTACAGAAAAAGAATAAGAAAAACCCAAATTCGCCCACTTATGTTCGCATAGGCATGCATTATGGTCCAATTGTAACCGGGAACATAGGCTCGGAAACCCGAAAACAGTATTCCGTTACAGGATTACCCGTCATTATCGCCTCCCGGCTGGAACAATTGAATAAAGAAACCAATACTTATATCCTTTTCTCAGAAAATGTAATGGCTCAATTAAAGTCTAATTTCCCAAATATTAACCCCGTCGGGCGACACACCATAAAAGGGTTTAGCCAACCCATGCTTGTCTATTCTGCTCTGTGTGCTTTTGAAAAAAACTATTCCTTCCCTGATGCATAAGATTCCAGATAGGCATACCTTTCCGTCAAATGGCCTGATTTTGCTATTGTCGCTCTTTCCAAAACATCTTCAGGCGCCTGTCCAAAAAGTGATGGCAGTACGTTTTCAATAAGTTGTTTTCCGAAATCAAAGGAAGCATCACGCGGTAATTCACTGGGTAAATTGTCCACCGCCATTTCTGACAGGTTATCCTTATCAGAAAAAGCAGGCAGTTCCTTCAACGATTTGATATCGACATCGAATACAGGCTCCTGAATGGTGGTTGCCTTTCTCGTAGTTGGTATCGAACCATCAATATCACAGGTGATATCAGCTATGGTACGTATGTTAAAAGCAGGGTCTTTTACCTGCTCAAGCTCAAATAAACGTGGCGATCGCGGATCCCAGAAGGCAGCAGAAATCAAAATATCGGCCTTCTTGGCGAAGGGCCAGAAGTTGCCGGCGTACATATCGGGGTGTGCAAAAAAGTGCTCAAAATTGAACTTTTCGCCATCTTTTCTATGGGTGTACACATCCACATCGATTTGAGTATAGACCGGTTGGTCAAAGATTTGGAATATAAAAGGTATAGGTTCCACCCTTTTCAATTCAATTTTATTTAAAATTTCAAGCGCCCCCTTTGCTACCCTTCCATTACCTGTCAACACGATTTTCACGGGTGGCAAATCTACTTTCTTCAACTCATTTACCAGTTCTTCATAATCTTTGCATTCATGGGCTCTCTTCAGATTGAACAAGTTGTATTTTTTGCCAAAGGTCCACAGGGCATTATATGCGCCTACTATTCCCGCCCATCGCCCAAAGGCAATGATTCTCAATCCGTTTTCATTGGTCAGGGTTTCATAATCTATTAGCGTGATTTTTTTATCCAGAATCGATTTTAACAACCTTTGATTAGACGGCTGCTTTTTGATCGTATGGCTGAAAAAGAAATATGCCTTTTCGGGCAATAGCAAATCAATGGGTACTTCCTTTACACCAAAAAGGACATCACAATCTGATAAATCTTCCACCACATCAATACGTAGTTTTTTATATTCTTCATCGCCAAAACACCTAACAGAGCTTGATTGAACCTTAACGTTTATATTTGGATATTGCTCTTTTAAAAAAGCAATTTGGTCGGGTGTAAGAGGTGTACGTGCATCGACCGGCAATTTGTCTTCACGTATAACCCCAACATTTAATGCTGACATTCCTTTCAGTTTTTGGGTATTTACGAATATATTAAAGTTTCAATAAACAGAGGTCAATATGCCGGCATATATATTATTGATTTTGATTTGGACAGGATATTTTACTTTTCACAGTTTGCTTGCTGCCCACTTCGTTAAAAACCGTGCTGAAAGGTCGCTCGGTCTGTCGGGCAAAAAGTACAGAATGATGTATGTTTTGCTTTCGGTAATCTTGCTAATCCCCTTACTGTGGTATACCGCAGCGCATCAGGGCAATCGCCTTTTTGAGGTTTCCGTCTGGACCCAGTTTATAGGTTTAATGCTGGCTACCTATGGTGTATTTATCGTAAGAGAAGGTTTCAGGTACTATCATACGCCCGCCTTCCTGGGGTTGGCTAATCCTGAACTGGAGCAGGATAAGTTGGTAATTGAGGGCCTGAACCGCTATGTGCGGCATCCACTCTACGCCGGTACTATTTTGATCGTACTTGGGCTTGTAGTGTTTTTACCTACTATGACCAACCTTATTGTGTTCATACTGATCCTGATTTACACTTTGATTGGAATTAAGCTGGAAGAAAAAAAGCTGGTGGAACAATTTGGACAGGAGTACGAAGATTACCGTAAAAATGTACCGATGCTAATTCCTAAAATTTTTAAAAGATAGAAATCACTTTTACGGCTTTTTATTCTTTTCCTTATGGTTCTTTAGCTTTTTGTCTTCAACATGATCATCCAAAAAGTGGTTGATCCTGTCTATTTCAAAATTGGTCTGAATCTCGCCCAGAGAATTGATCTTAAACTCCAGTCCATCGAGTTCTTCATTTATTTTAGGCTTGTCTTCTTTAGGTTCCTTTTTTGATTTTTTCATAGCTACTCCAATTTTTCCAGCGCCGTTTCAATACGGTCGACTACTTCATCGCGACCTAAAACTGATAAAATCCCCATCAAATCAGGACCTGCGCCGGTACCGGTAACCGATACCCTAAGCGCCTGAAGGATTTTACCCATTTTTACGCCTTGTTCTTCCAATACTTTGTTTAACGTATTCAATGCTTCTTCCGGTGTTAAAATATCCACATTTTTTACTGCATTGGCAAACGCTTGTAGCACGCTTTTAGCTTCGTCATTCCATTTTTTTCGAATCACCTTTTCATCATACTCCACAGGTTTCGCAAAGAAATACATGCCTTTGGTCATAAATTCAGAAGGGAAGGTCACTCTTTCCTGCAATAGTGCACAAATGGTTTCGGCCTTTCCTGGTGTACATTCAATACCGGCTTCTTTCAGGTCTTTAAGTAGATATTCAGCCAGCTCACTGAGTGGTTTTGCTTTCATGTATTGTTGGTTGAACCACTTGGCCTTGTCGATATCAAATTTTGCCCCCGCCTTATTAATGCGGTCGATACTAAATGCCTGGATGAGCTCTTCGGTATCAAATATTTCTTGTTCAGTCCCGGGATTCCAGCCTAAAAGGGCCAGGAAATTGATGACGCTTTCTTTAAAATAGCCCTGCTCTTTAAATCCAATCGATATTTCTCCCGAAACCGGATCAGCCCAATCCATAGGGAAAACCGGATACCCTTTTTTATCGGCATCGCGCTTACTCAATTTTCCATTTCCGTCAGGCTTGAGCAGCAATGGTAAATGGGCAAATTGTGGCATGGTATCTTCCCAACCGAGGAATTGATAAAGAAGAACATGTAAGGGCGCCGATGGCAGCCACTCTTCACCCCGAATAACATGTGAAATTTCCATCATATGGTCGTCCACCACATTTGCCAGATGATAGGTCGGCATCCCGTCTGATTTTACCAGTATTTTATCATCAATGTTGCTTGAGTGCACTTTCACCCAGCCACGCACCATGTCATTGAGCCTTACTTCTTCGGCACGGGGTACTTTGAGCCTGATCACATACGGACCACCTGCGTTAATTCGCGACTGCACTTCATCTAAACTAAGTGTTAATGAGTTTTTCATGGAGCTACGCGTGATGCTGTCATAAACCGGATTAGCAACTTTTGCAGCTTTTAACCTTTCACGCATGGCATCCAGTTCCTCCGGGGTATCAAATGCATAATAGGCTTTATCTTCATCAATAAGCCTTTGCGCCTCTTTCAGGTATAATTCTTTCCTTTCCGACTGCTTATATGGGCCGAAATTCCCTCCTTGCACGATGCCTTCATCCGGTGCGATGCCCAGCCAATCCAATGCATTTTGGATGTATTCCTCAGCGCCTTCTACATATCGCGTTTGATCGGTGTCTTCAATTCGTAAGACAAATGTCCCTTTGTTTTTTTTGGCAAACAGGTAATTATATAATGCTGTGCGAACACCTCCGATATGGAGCGCCCCGGTTGGGCTGGGTGCAAAACGGACACGTACTTCCTTATTCATGAATATTTTTTATTTCGTTGCCGCAAAATTACAAAAAGCATGGTAGGATGGTACTTTTTATCTCGCTTTCGAAGATAATTGGCTTCAACTATGCGAAATCAAATGGTAATTACTTCATTTCCGGGTTATTGTTGGCTTTTTGTAAGGTCCTTTTCAGTGTGCTTCTCGATTTTCTTGCCTGCATTTTAAAGTTTTCAACTGCAATAATATAATTGACGATCCCAAAGCTTAAAGCAATGGCTGCATAAAAAAACTCCTGGTAAGGAATAGCGAAAAACAAGGTGGCGCCAAGTGCAATCAGAGACCAAAACAATAACAAGCGCTTTGTGGCAGGGAAAAGCTCATAGTGCAAAACCAAATTACACTTTCCTGCTTCTTCTGCGATGATCCCATTAACCAATGGGATGAAATTATTGGGCCTTTTTAATAATAAAGCAATTTTGAAAGCATCCGGTTCGAGACTGCCATGGAACCAGTATTGCTTTTTAGTGCCTTTTTGCTGATCTAATTTGCTGGTTTTAACCTCATCAATGATAGTGGCCGACTCAAGCCTGTCCAGCAAATCTTTGCTATTACACTGTATTTCCAGTGTTTCCTGTTTAGTGGGAAAAAACATTTGTTATTCCTTAACTGCAATGCAGGAAATCTCCACATTTACGTTTTTAGGAAGCCCTGAAACCTCCACCGTTTCTCTTGCAGGTGGGTTTTCATGAAAATACTTGCCATAAATCGTATTAATTGTTTCGAAATACCCCATATCTTTTACAAAAATTGAGCATTTGACCACATGGGAAAAATCCATTCCGGCAGCATTTAAAATTGCCCAAAGATTTTTCATTACCTGGTCCGTTTCGTCCGATATATCATTTGTGATCAGTTCCCCAGTTGCCGGGTCAAAAGCAATTTGTCCTGAAATGAACAATGTGTTACCTACCATTATACCCTGGCTATAAGACCCTATCGGACTTGGGGCTTTGTCGGAATAAATAATTGTTTTATTCATTTGTTTAGGCTTTCAGTGTTGTATGCTTAATTTTGCCAAACTTTTTTTAAAGGCAATGCAATGCCTAAATTAGTTTTTATTCAAATTGAAAAAAAGCATGGCGCCAAAAAATGATTTGTTGCTTCGGGCAGCCAGGGGTGAAAAAACAGAAAGGACACCGGTGTGGGTAATGCGACAGGCCGGCAGGATATTAAAAGAGTACCGAGACGTGCGCTCCCGGTTATCCGGATTTATTGAACTGGTAAAAACACCTGAACGAGCAGCTGAAGTTACCCTACAGCCTGTTGACATTTTGGGTGTGGATGCCGCCATCATTTTTTCCGATATTCTGGTTATACCCGAAGCGATGGGCCTGCCCTATGAAATGATTGAAAGTCGCGGCCCAGTATTTCCCGAGACGATCAGTAGCGAGAAAGATCTGGAAAAACTTCGTATTGCCGAAGCTGAAAGCCTGGGATACGTAGCTGAAGCTATTGCGTTGACCAAAAAAGAATTAAATGGGCGAGCGCCATTAATTGGTTTTGCCGGAGCGCCATGGACCATTTTTGCCTATATGACAGAAGGAGGTGGCAGCAAAACGTTTTCCAAAGCACGCCGAATGCTTTACAATGCACCGGGGTTTTCGAACAAGCTCCTGCAAATGATCACCGAAAGTACTATTGCCTACCTTAAATCGCAGATTGCGGCAGGCGCTGATATAGTACAGGTATTCGATTCGTGGGCTGGTATTTTGCCTGAAGCGCATTATGAAGCGTTTTCCATGCCTTACATCCGGCAAATATGTGATGCCATCGACGAGGTACCGGTTATCATTTTCGCTAAAGGCGCTTATAATTCAAGGGCCTCTATTGCAAAAACGAGCTGCTCGGTTATGGGCCTTGATTGGAATATGAACATTTTAGAAACCAGGGAATTGTCGTTGGGCAAAACGCTACAGGGCAACCTAGATCCGGCAACGTTGTATGCGGATTTTAAAGAGGTCGAGCGCCAAACCAAAAAAATGCTCGATCAGTTTGGTTTTGAAAAGCACATCGCCAATTTGGGGCATGGTGTTTATCCGGATATCGATCCGGAAAAGGTAAAGTGTTTTATTGATGTTGTCAAAAACTACTCTGAGCAAAAGTTGTCAAAAGGAAGGGATAATACTTCATTATAAAGTTTTCGGTTTTGTTCCAATATCGAGGTAAATCTTAGAGGAAATATAATTGCTATTTTATGAAAACAGATCTTTAATATCCTCAAACGACAATTTTTTCACGAAACTTTCTTCGGCCTGAATGATATCGGCAGCTATGGCTTTTTTCTTTTCCTGGTAATTCAGGATTTTTTCTTCAATGGTATCTTTGCAGATCATACGATAGGCAAATACCTTCTTATCCTGGCCAATACGGTAAGTTCGGTCAATGGCCTGTTCTTCTACGGCAGGGTTCCACCAGGGATCTACTAAAAACACATAATCCGCGGCAGTAAGGTTGAGCCCTGTACCCCCGGCCTTCAAGCTGATCAAAAACACCCTGCAGTTTTCATCCTCCTGAAACCGCTCTACGCTTTGTTTCCTGGCCTTTTTGGTTGATTTGCCATCCAAGTATTCATATAAAACACCATCATGATCGAGTGCTTTTTGGATAATTTTTAGCATAGACACAAACTGAGAAAACACTACAATTTTATGCTTTCCGGTTTTCTCCTCAATGTTTCGCAGAAGTTCTTCTACCTTAATGGATACCGATCCGTAATCCTCATCTCCTGAAAGGAGTTCTGGAGAGTCACAAATCTGACGCAATTTCATCAGGCCTTCAATAACGTAGATCTTGCTTTTTTCCAGTCCGTCTTCTTCAATTTTACCCATAAGCATATTGCGGTATTTGTTTCGAAAAGCATCATATACCTGGCGTTGTTCTTTCTCCATGGTACAGAATAATACATCCTCAGTTTTGGGAGGCAATTCCTTGGCTACCTGTTCTTTTGTCCGTCTGATCAGAAATGGACTGATCATTTTACGTAATTCTCCGGCAACCTGCCCGTTACCATCCCGGTCAATAGGTTGGCTGAACTGGTCCTTGAAAGACTTCATGTTGCCAAGAAGTCCCGGATTTACAAAATGCATCTGGGCATACAGGTCAAAGGTATTATTTTCAATCGGCGTACCTGTCATGGCAATTTTGTTTTTGGCTTTCAACAGGCATACCGATTTAAATCGTAGCGACTGCGGATTTTTAATGGCTTGGGATTCGTCAATGATCACATAATTGAAGGTTATTTCTTTGAGCCATTCGATATCATTTGCCACCATACCATAAGTAGTAATGATCACATCATTTCCTTTAAAAACTTTTTTGTTTTGTCCCCTATTCGGGCCATAATGAAAATAGGCGGGCAAGGAAGGGCAGAATTTCTCGATTTCGTTTTCCCAGTTAAACATGAGCGTCGTGGGCACTACGATCAGGCTCGGCGTTTTACTTTTACGGATTGACAGGAAGGTAAGTATTTGAAGGGTTTTACCAAGCCCCATATCATCTGCTAAAATGCCTCCCCACCCAAATTGGTGAAGGAAATTAAGCCAATTGACCCCCTCCTTTTGATAATGCCTCAATTCTGCCCTGATAGTTTGCGGAACTTTTACCTTACTGATCGATTTAAACGACTTCAACTTCCGCTTTTTCTCCAGGAGCGCCTTATGCACCTCTTCATTATCGATATTGTCAAAAAGTTCTTCAATTATAAGGAACTTTTGGGAGCTGATCTTCAGGTCTTGACCTTTCACATCACCGTGCCTGAACATTTTTGAAAATCTCTTAAGCCACTCTGAAGGCAGAATACCCATACTACCATCACTCAGCTTTACATATCGGTTTTGCTTCAAAACTGCTCTCTTGACCTCATTTAAGCTTACGGTAAGATCTCCAAATTTGACATCGATATGCACATCAAACCAATCCTGCCCCGAGGATATGCTGGTTTGAATTTTTGCTTTGTAGGGATTATACTTAAAGTGTTCCAATTCATTGAGCCCCAGCACCTCAATTCCCCTATCATTCAGTTTTTCGAACGCATCAAAAAACCATTCATCTTCCATCATTTCATTCACCTTGAGATGATAAAAATCTTCTGGAAATTGCTTTTTGAATTTAGGATGTAATTCCCTTACCAAATTATGCATTTCCAATTCATATTGCTCATCGCGCTCGACAACATTCATTTCGTCATTATTATAAAAAACGCGGTTACCCTTTTTCAATATATTCACCTCCATTTCTTCTCCATATTTGACAAAGGGCCTGAACAATACAAACTGGCCCAAACCTGATATATAAAGCTTCTTTTTAATAGGCGCCATATTCAATTGTTTTATCATCGAACCTTTATTGGTTTCCTTAATTAAGAAATTTTCACTTAGGGGCGTCACAAAGTCTTTAATAAACATTTCGGTGTGAGTGACCCTCATTTTTTTCACTGGCTGTATTAGCAATTCCTCCATCATAACCAGGGTTGTAATGTCCTGCGCGAGATATAGACCGTCGCGGCGCTCAAAAAACAGTGGTAGCTTCGGCTGTGATTTTGACTTAGTAAGATCGAAAACTATCCGTTCACCGTCAAGCACAATTACCGGGACCAATGATACAAACTTGTCATCTTTGCTTAATTCGTATTCAATTTTATAAAATCTATTATTGAGTTGAACCTGATTGAGATTACCCCTTTTGATTTTTATGTTGCCATCATCATGCCAGTCTGAACCGACCTGAAAATAAGTAAACGTATTTTTTTCTAAATTCGAAAATAGCTCACGAAGTACTGGTTGAAGCTCATGGTCCGGCTTAAGTATATAACCATTTTGCTTCCGCGTTTTGGCCTGGTTGGTTAGTTCTACCAACTTTTTTTGCGTACCATAGTAATCAACGAAATTCTCTGGCGCCACTCTATTGAAATTTGATATCAGTCGATCCCCATTTTTATTTAACTTGGCCGTAAAGCAATCAATCGATAGCAGGGTGTTCCCTTCCCAGTTAAAGGTTAGCGCCAATCCAAATCCCGATTTTGATTCATCAGGGCCTCCAATCGGCTCCGGCAATAATTTCTCAGGTGATAAACGATCGTTTTCAAATCTAAAAATTTCTTCCTTGGTTTTCTGGAACAACTCATCTTCAATTGGCAATAGTCCCTGGTAGAAATCGGAGAATTGGAACACGAGGTTTCCCTGATGCCCAATTACCTTAATATGATTTATTGCTTCTTCCTTCTCAGTAAGACCAAACTTTTTGCCATAGTTCAACTTCTTTTCATTTCTGATTTCTGGATCAAGAAAATTGAAAAAACCTGGGTTTTGTTGTACTTCGATACCAAATAATAGTAATGCTTTTATGTGTCTACAAAAGGTCATTTTACTTTTGCAAGTGCAATCCAGCTTCATGCCTTTTGGGCTATAGCGGCAACGAACCAAATGTTTATTGTAGGGGTATTCGTAATCGTGGATAAAAAACTCGGCAACATCGCTGTCATTGTATGACTTTAAGCTAACATTCTGACTAAGGATTTTTACAAAGGGATCATTAAGTTCATCAGAACTTATTTCTTTTATACGATCTTTGGTAAGATGGCGAAAATCAGCAATGACTGGAGGTTGACGTAAATCAGACGTTTTCCTATCTCCGAAGTCTTCTTGAAATTTTAATAAAACAGCAATGATGTGCTTACAAACCCCTTTGTAACTGTAAGGACAGTCGCATGAAGTAGATATCTTTTTTTTGCCCGAGAAAGTGATTTCAACAGTATACAGTCGATTTCCAAGTACTTTGGCAGTAATCTTCCCGGTATTTTCATAGAAATGAAATTCGCGGACCATGCTGTTCCTTAGCAATTCATTGGCCCGCACAAGACTAGCGTCCGTAGAATTTTTTGCAATAAAATCCCAAATAAAACCCATGTCACGAAATTATAATTTCTATTTCTAAAATTCTAAAATGTAGGACAAATCTTATTAACTCAACCCATGATAAAAAGCAGAAAATAAAGGCATGACTGTAATGTGATTGAATTACAATAAAAGGTATTTAAAATGAATTTTCAACGTCAGCAATGCCCGGATAATATATGAATAACCTCCTGATACACCTCTTTGGTGCGATTGGGGTTTCGGTATTTAATGGCCATTTGTCGTATTTCCTCTTTCTTATTGGCTTGAATAAGTTTTTCGAGTTGGGGAAAATATTTTTCCGGTTGGTCAATATCTTCCATCACGACCCCCAGCCCTGTTTCTTTTAATATTTGACTGTCGTCCCCTATCCCATCCGGAATAATAACCGGCAATCCACATGCCCAGTACTCGCCGTTTTTGATGGGACTGAGATACTTTTTTGAATGTCCGGGTCGATACAGAGAAAAAGCGAAATTGGCAGCATTCAGAAAGTTCGGTACCTCTTCCGGTGAAGCCTTAAATACTTTTGCAGACTCAAGTGGGATATTGAAAAATTCTAATTGTTTTTTGATCCATTCAGCGTTTTGCGGGGTAAGAATGATCAGCTTAAAATTCTTCCCGAAATATTCTTCTGCTTTTTTGAACAGCATAAACGCCTCACTTTTCCAATAAATATCACCAAATTTACCGACGTAAATGCCAACCACTTCTTTCTCAGAAATATTTAACTGTCTTCGGACCTCAATTCCATTTTTCTGGTCAATTGTAAATTTGGAAAGCTGAACTTCGCAGGGCTGCAACAATATTTTTTCTTCTTGAATGTTTTGTTGGATCAGTTTTTGGCGATAATTATTGGCAACAGGCAGCAGGAATGCCGCATGCTTTTGGATCTGCTTTTCCCAATATTTCTGCATAATATACCGTGGATCAAAAGAAGACCAGGTATCCGAATCCAGCATATATTGGGCATGAGGCTCAAAAGATTCTACAGAAAACGGAATGCTGGTTTTCTTAAATACCAGATAACCCAAAGCACCGGCAGGCGCACCACGGCAGATCATATGATCAATTTTATATTGCTTGCATATTTCTACAAGCCGTTTGGGAAAAAGGTAAAAATCGTACCATTTGTTTAGTATATTCGGTTTAAGGTTTTTGGAATGTAAAGGAATGTGCAGGAGTTTTGAATGATTTAAATTTACGGGTTCAATGTATTCTTCTCTTTCGATGCTGGTGAATATTAGCTGGTCAACCTGATCCATTTCGGCCAAGGCCTGAAGATGTGGCATAATGGTGGATTGGGTAAGCCCATCATTTAAAGACCAATAACCGATGAAAAGGATGTTCATTTAATTTTAAATTGTCTTTAATGAAAACTGATTTTACCTACAAGTTTAAAGTTATTAATAAGTGTAACTTTTGTCGTACTGATTCAAGTAATTTTAAAATATTGGGGAAAAGAATGAATTGTTCCCAAGGAAAAAATCCACAAAATAAAATTGGAATATCTACAACTGTAGTAAAATGCAATAATTGTGGGCTGATTTTTTCCAACCCTATGCCCATACCTGAAAGCATCCAGGACCATTATGGGGTACCTCCGGAGTCGTATTGGAAACCGGAATATTTTAAAGTTGATGATAATTATTTGAAAAACGAGATGGACTGGCTCAACAAATTAAAAAAGATAAAAGCCGGTATGAAAGCTCTGGATATTGGAGCCGGCCTTGGTAAGGCAATGGTTATTTACGAAAAAAATGGATTTGATACCTATGGTTTAGAACCCTCAATAACTTTTTATAACAAAGCTATTCAAAAATTGAAAATTAGTGAGGAAAGATTACTTAACATGTCAGTTGAAGACGCTGATTTTCCTGAAAACTTATTTGACTTCATATCTTTTGGTGTGGTACTTGAACATTTATATGACCCCTCTCTGGCAATTGAAAAAGCTTTGAATTGGTTAAAACCCGGTGGTATCATTCATATTGAAGTGCCACACAGTAAATGGCTCATACATAAATTAATTAATTCTTTATATTCCTTCAGGGGAATGGATTATGTAGGTAATTTAAGTCCTATGCATGAACCTTATCATCTTTATGAATTTTCACTAAAGTCATTTGAGAAAAATTCAAAAATTAATGATTATACTATTGTTGACTCAGGATATTGGGTTTGTCAAACCTATTTGCCTAAAGTTTTTGATTTCCCTCTTAGGAGAATAATGAAGGCAACTAATTCTGGTATGCAATTGGTAATATGGCTTTCAAAAAACTAATCTACCATTTTGAAATCAAAGTTTTTAAACCAAGTTTAACTTGGAAGGCGCTGAAATAAGACTTGAACATAATGCTTTTTGCCTTTTTGAGGTATTTAGTTCTTAAGGTTTTAGATATTTCGGGCATATTACAAACTTCCTGATAAACTGAACGATAACCCTTTTCCAGACCTTTTAAATCTGTCATTGCTGATTGATGTCCCTGGCGATAAATTAAAACTATTTCATTTGTGTAAGCATAAAGCCCTCCTCTTTTTGCCAAATTAATGTAAAAAAGTAGATCTTCACTATGTGAAAGCCCTTCTTTAAACCAATAAAGTTGATCCTTATGCCATCTAATCATCCAGGTATTTCCAAGAAAATTTTTACCCGATAGCATTAAAAGTTCTTCTAAAGGTGGCCCTTGAAACTTTGGCTCCCAACTCTTTATGATCTTTGTTAAGTACTTGTTTTTTATTAATACTTTACCATCTACGAATTTAATGTTTTCATCTGATCTAAAAACAGATAAACGACTTTCAAGACTTCTTTGTGGCAATACATCATCAGCATCTAGAAAGCAGAAAAAATCACCTTTCATGACCTTTAAGCCAACATTCCTGGCATACGAAACGCCTTTATTTTGCTGTGAGAAATATTTAACCCGAGGGTCTTTAAATAATTGGATAATATCTTTTGTGTTATCCGTACTTCCATCATTTATGATTAGCAATTCAAAATTTCGATGGCTTTGATTAATTGCTGATTGAATGGCTTCTTCAATATATGGAGCCGCATTATAGGCCGGCATGATTATACTTACGAGACTATTTTCGGACATGCTTTTGAATCAACTCTTCGATTTGTCGAATTTTCTTGTCGTATGTGTTCGCTTCAGCAAAATCTATTCTTGCTGCTTGTTTTTCGGGGCTATTATAATAATCCAGGTTTTGTACGACTTCATTGAATTTTTGTGGAAATTCTTCGTTATATTCTACCATCTCAATCAAATGTGAGTTGGTTATGTAATCTGACAATTGATTTGAAACCAAAACTTTGCCTGTTGAAAAAAACTCTAATACTTTATGTGGATTAGCCAGAGTCGCTGGATTTTCGTCTTTTTTATAAAGCATCACAAACATATCCATCTTGGACAATATTATTGGAAGTGCATTTACTGGTTTGGATCCTAAAAAGTAGGTATTATTAACCTGACCTAATTTGTCTAGATATTCACTTTTGATTGGCATCTGGGACAAATTACTTTCGCCTTTTGGTCCTATAAAGTAAAAATTGATATTAGGATGATTGTTTATGGTTTTATATAGTACCTCATAATCGATTTTCCTGGATAGATTACCCATCATGGCAACCTTTATTCTACCATTGTTTATTTCAGGAACGTCAACCTTTTTTTTTGAAAAAAAATGGTTAGATATGCCATGCCCGATTGAAAACATTGGTTTTTTAAGACTCATGTATTTTTCCAATATTATTGTTGTGGAGCTAAAAACAATATCTGAACTTTCAATACAAATTTTTTCCAGTGGCGTTTTGTGGATATCAACCGGATGATAGATTGTAAAACCCGCATTAAAAAGCTTTAAATACTGAAAACGAAAAGGATCAAAAGACCAAACGATATCGATCTTATAGGGCAAACTCTTTATTAAGCGATTGATTTCTAGCTTACTAAATATTTTTCTAAAAAAAGAAGGCAATCTATTAATTCCTCTAATCAAAGGTTTATAATCAATGATAGTTAAGCCTTCATTAAGTTGAAGGATATTGTTTTTTGAAGATGGCGGATTTAAAAAATATATTTTATTATTTTTTGATAATTCGGTAGCATAGTGATGTTTAGAAACATGATTTTGACCCCAGGATTCGGGAGAAATAAGCAGGATATTTTTTCCACTCAATTCCATAGAGTCTAGTTTGCTACTTAATATAAAGTAAATCGTAGCTAGCCGTAAACTAATGTTATATATAATTGTTGTAGTTTCCGCATTTCCAAATCCCTATTTGCCATATTTTTAACTGAAATATATGACTTCATAACCTTTTCAATATTCGGATGCGATATTTCTTCTGTAATTTTATCTACTAAAGAAACAACATCATTAGGTGAATAAAACAAACAGTTTGAAAACAGCGTATTGTCATATGCTAACTTTGGCAGTAGTACAGGGACCTGACAGTACATTGCCTCCAATGCAGATACAGGTGAACCATCAGAAATGGGAGTATGTACAACTAATCTACTATTGAAATAGATTGGTATCAATTGCTCTTGCGTCAATCTTGGCATAAATTCAAATATCGCATCTATATTTCTCATCAAGGATTTAACCTTTTCCACATACAACTTGTCAATACTAGTGCTATCAACGAAAACGAACCGGAAAGCGTTTCTTATTTCTTTAGGCAACATTGATATTGCATTTAGTGCCAATTCATGGTTGTATAATGGCTTCATGCTTCTTGGAAAAAGTATGTATGGTGAGTCCTGCAGCTGTGAGGGTAATACGCCTCCCTTTAAAGAATCGATAGCATCTATATCTACACCTGTACGCACTAGTTTAGTTTTTATGTTTCCAAAAAGTCTTTTTATAGAAGAGACCTGCTCCAGCGATGTACAGGTGCAAGCATCTGTGACCCTAAATGCTGCACTGTATAACCGCCGGACATAGATGTTTTGAAAACTAGCTAGACTAAAATGACCAGGTATAGTTTGGAGAATATCAGTGCCTCTGGTTGTTATGACACATTTAACATTTGAAATTACTTTTACAAGAGCCCAAAGCGCATTGGGCTCAGCATACATAATATGAAAAACATCAATATTATTATTCTTGATAATTATTGATAATCTCCATAATGCCATTATCGTCTGCAATGGGTGCCGGATAGAAAAGTCAGGGATTGAAGTTATTAGTTTAACCTTTGAAGATAAGTTTGGGTTTGGCTTATGGCATTCACGATGTACATACCATTTTGAGTCTGCACTAATATTTGTTATCCAATTAAGGTCATGAATAGAATGTGGGTCTATAAGGTACAAGACATTCATGCTGTCAGTTTATGTTGTTCATTTCCATCCATTTTTGAATTACTGAAATAGACAACGTTATTGATAAAATATATTCATCAGGATTAGGTCCGTTAAATTGCCTAACGAGCTTTTTGTAGTCGCTTCCCATCAATTTAAAAGCAATCCCATCGGGCCGCGAAATTAGTTCACTAAAATACGGCTTAATACTTGGTAGGTTTATCCATTTTCTGGTTTGAGATTGCATCCCTACTTTTTTTCTGTATATAAACTCTTTAGTAGCATACTCCTCTAGTATTCTTTTTAGAGGAGCTTTTATTATACCGTTTTCTGATTTCTCACCCCAGGTGTAATGACCTTGATCTTCAACTACTGTAGTAAACATAAATGGAAAGTAAACCTGATTGGGACTAAGAATATCGATTGCTTTCACTGTTGTCTGTTTGGCTGCATATAGGAACATCTTCTGAACAGTGTATCTAGCCCAATAATCAGACCTATTAGATGAATCAATTAAAGTATAATACCAACGATATTTGTTGACCAGTGATTGAGTATACTGCTTTGCGTTACTAAACCAAAGATTTGCATATGGCCCCGCATACCACAAAAGATCTTGCAAAAATTCATCATCCAAGTAACTGTCTCTAGGGCCTGTTTTGTTCTTTTCAAAACCATATTTCAACATTTTGGCAAATATAAATTCCTTGATATATGATTTTATGGGATGCTGGTTTTGCCCCTTTACCAAAGGAACGGAGTAATCACGAACACCATATAGGCTATCTGCAACAGTACCATCAATAAAAGTCAGGTCTTGATTTCCATCTACAAATGAAGTATTGAAAAGTTGACCAGTATATGCAGAACCATTATCATATACTGGGTAAACTAACTTCTCAATTGACTTTTGAAACTCATTCACCAGATTACCCGACCTCATCTTAACTTGGATCATTTCAGCTTTTGTGCCCTGCAGTGATTTCTTGACATAGCTAAGTTCACTTGCAGATTCATCAAAATCATAATATATTACTGGGTATGGGCTATCCGTGATCTCATTGTACAAGTAATTTAATAGTGAAGAGTCAATGCCTCCACTAACCATTAGGTAGGGATTTTTCTGATGCAAAAAAGATAAAATCTCAACTAATTTGTCTTTTGTTTTAGATATACAACCTCCATCACATGGGTATTTAATGTGGTGATATGGTTTCAGGGGAGGCAAGAAATTGTTGTTCAGTATTTCACGTATATTCTTGTCATTTATGATGGTAAAATGACTGCAAGGAATGGTGTTTATATCTCTAATAAGAGTCTCCTTTTCAGGTAATTCCCCAAACTTTATTATGCCATAGACCATTTCAAGGTTTAACTCTTTCTTCGAAAATTGCAAAAGCCTTCTCAAATCTTCGCTTATAAACAGCCCATTAGAATTGATGCAGTAAAAAAGTCTTAGTCTTGACATCTTACTTGAGAACATGGTCAGAGAGAATTGATGTTTGTTGAACATCGCGGAGAAACCACACAACTCATTTTCTAACACCTCAAGGTCATTCTGTTGGATTGTATATTCCTTTAAACACTCATATAATTTGCCCTTTTTGCGCAGAACAGGCGGTTGGCTATAGAAATTAATAAAATCCTCCCCCGAAGAAAACTGGCCAGGGCCTTCTGCAGTAAAATATATGCTCATTTCTGAGCTATATATATCTGGATTAATTTTATGCTTTGGTTTTGGCCTTATCTCAATTAGCATCTATTTAATTATACTTTTTCTTAGACAGTATTGCAGAGTCATCCAATTTACCAATTTTGCTGGCCGATTAAGGATTGCTTTCCAGGAAGTCGCAATTGCCCTCCTATTTAATCCCTGATACATAAAGTTTGCTGCATAATCGCGATATATTAGGGATCTGTCCATTTGATAAGGCTTTTTGAGTTTAGTGAAGTACTCTTTCACCTTCTCCGGATGCCCATCCATGAGATCATCGCTCCCTCTTTCCTTACGTTGTTTGGCTAGATGAAGAACCAGTTCCTTTGATAGTAACCTCTCTGTACTAATTATTTTAGAATTAGACGATTCATGTTGCCTGTAATAGTACAATACATCAGGTAAAGAATAGGCTTCATATTTCTCCGCAATAAGTAATGAAAGGTCATAATCCTGATATGCGAGTCCTTCAAAAAAAACTCTGAATTTTCCACCTACAGCCTTAAGACAGTCAGCTCTAATGACCATAATTGAACCTCCAACAACATTTGTTTTGTGCATATCGCTTAAAACACCCGAATATGTGGTTGGCTTATTGCTCTCCCTAATTATATTTCCAAATTTATCAACGTATGCTACCTGACAAGAAAGCAATCCTAGATTTGTATTCCTTTCAAACTCAGCAATGGAATATTCTAACCTATTTGGGCTAGAAAAATCATCTGCATCTTGAAAGGTAATCAAGTCGCCATTTGCGTACTCTAATAACCTGTTCCTGGTTTTAAGTAGCTTTAAGTTAGTCTTGTTCGAAAAAAATCTGATTCTACTGTCTTCGTCAGCAAATTCATTTATTATTCTAGCAGTACCATCATGAGAAGCGTCATCACAAATCAGAAGCTCTAAGTTCTGATAAGTTTGGTCAAGAATAGATTGAACCGCCTGACTAATATACTTTTCAGCATTATAAGCGGGCATAATTACGGATACCATCTTGCCATTCATTTTATTTATGTAAAATATATTCCCTAGAGTCAGAATAAAAAGACTTGAATTCGTTGTGCAACGGATAAGAAGTAAATATTGTTTTTGAATTACCACAAATATCATTAAGATGTTGTACAGATGATGCTTGATTCCAAGTTGTATTATTTAGTTTCATTTTTATTTTTTGGATCAAAATCACAACTTTTCGGCTTTTTCTGGATCTAAAAAAAAACTTATTAAAAAGATTTGTTGATACATTTGGGCAGAAATATGAATATAAAACCATATTGAGGATCAGCATGTTTAAGTTTTTGTCAGACCCATACTCCCTAAAGTATATACACATTTTTTTTAATAAATAAGCAACCACCCATTTATCACCTCCAATTATGCCTGCGTTATAAACTGGCATAATATAAAAATTACCAGGATAAGCTAATCCATATGCATCAGAAAGCTGGCTCATTCTCTCAAGATTAATCCTGCTAAACATAATTTTGTCTGTATGATTTCTACCAACAAATAATGTATGCCACGGCCTATCTTTAAAAAAGATAAATGGATCCTTATTAAAAATTACATCACTGATATCAGTAATACAAACTTGAGTTAAATCGCGGATATAATAATTTAGATATTCTTCAAATATAAAATATCGTTCATCGTTTAGTGAGAGATTTCCCAAAGTGCAATAAATAAATTTTATATTTTCGCTTTCATACTTGTTAATAAAAGCATTGTCGTGAAAATCAATAAAGACAACGGCTTTGAGACTCTTTTTCACGACTGACAAATACCACGCTTTTAGAAAGTTAAAATCAGATGGTTTCACCCTAAATTGTCGTTGCGGATCAGGTTTTGAAGTAAAGTAGGTTGAAAGTATTATATTTTTTCCTGGTGGTTTTTTGAGTTGAATTTCTCGCTTTTCTCGAGTAATAAGTTGAAAAGTGTCTGAGTTTGAGGATTTGTTGAGCTTAGGAAAACTCTTCTTAAACTTTTCCAAATCATTTATATACTCACTAACATACCTATTGTAAACTCGTATTGTCCCCAATTTCTAATCTCTTTTTGCCCATATATTCAATTGTAAATCTTGCCCTAATGATGTTGTGAATCCATTAAAAGGGCTTTCTAATTTGTATTCTGTATCAATGTGATATCTAAATCCGGTATCTTCCAAAATTCTTAAAACTTCGGACAATAATTGTGGTTGACCAATAAATGAATGAAACTCAATAAAAAGTCTTTTTACTAAATGCAATTTATGTCGGATTTCTTTCAGCACAATAAGTTCTGAACCTTCTATATCTAGTTTGATTAAGTCAACTTTTGTAGAGATATAACTACTTAACGGATGTGTCTCTACATCATAGTTAAATTCTAATCCTTTTTCTTTAATTAATGTACCTGCCATACCCTCATTAGTTGTAAAAGGCAGTGTCTTATAAGAGTCATACAAGGCCGCCTGATAAACATTAACATCCTTAATATTATTAGCTTTCAGGTTGTAATTCAGTATTTTTACTACTTCCTGTGATGGTTCAAAGGCTAATATTTTGGCATTCGGGTATTTTAATTTCCAGTATAGAATTCCTAGTCCAATATTGGCCCCACCATCAATTATATATGGTCTTATATTAGTTGATTCAAAATCATAAATTTTTCTAATAAAAATATTATTAAAAGTTTTTCTTAAAGTTTGATGGTGCCTAGAATAGGCGGTCATGTTCCTATAAGACCGTATAAATAAATCTTCTTTACGCTTAATTCTAGGACGATTTCTGTAATAGTCTCGAATAATCTGTATCACACTTATTCTTATTTCTATCTGATTCCTAAAAATATTTGAAAACTTGGTAAATTCCTTCTCAGAATAGAAGGGTCATCGCACATAAAATGATGTAAACTATTCTTTTCATTTTCGCCTTTTTAATAATTTAACTGGAACACCTCCATATATACAGTTCGAACCCAAATCTTTATTTACTACACTTCCTGCCGCTATGATTGAACCGCTGCCAATAGTTACTCCATCTAATATTTTACATCCAGCCCCAATCCAAACGTTATCTTTTATCTTGATACCTTTTTTTCTCATTCCCTGCTTGTAAATAGGAATATTAATATCATCATATTTATGATTAGCTGGTATTATAACAGTATGAGTTGCTACTCTAACATTACTCCCTATTGAAAGATTACCGTGTCCATAGATGACACAATAAGAATTAAAAGAACAATTCTCTCCAATAGAAATATGACCTCCAAAAGTGGAAATAATAGCCCCTTCATCTAAAACAGACCTACGACCTATGGTAACTGATCCTCCCTTCGTTACATCTATAATTACTCTACCTTTAAAAGCTACACTGCGGTCAATTTTGACCAATGACTTGTCTCCAAGAATCTTGGGATTAGCATTTAGAAGATTATATATTTTGCGTAAAATAAGTTTCAACTTCTAAATATATTTTACCTATATGAGAATTAATTTTTGCTCCAGTTTGATATATATCTGTTTCAACTACGGTAAAAAAGCAAGCCGATTGAATGTAATCCACTCTCCCTCTTGTTTTATTAGTTATTGAAATATCGATATAATAACTCCCTTCAATCAATGGAGGTGATTTTACTATAAATTTTATATAGTTAATACCTGATATATCATTGGATTCGATTGGAGTTTTCATAGCAGTGCTAATTGCACTTATTTTATTACCATCAGAATCAAAAATAAAAAAACCTAAATGATGATGCTTAAAACTGAATGTATCAGTGAGATTAAATTCAAATATTATATCATCGCCATATTTAAACGCTTTAGTAAATTCTTGCTCTTGATTTCTAATTTTAACGGAAGAAATGTAATTCCCAAAATGAATTTTATCAATATTATAAGTTTTGTATTGTGCTAAATAGCGATTTACAACCTTGGCCATATTACCTGCAAATTCTATTTTCCCCTTATTCAACAATAGCCCATGATTACATAGGTTTTGAACAGCGCTCATATTATGACTAACGAAAAGTACAGTTCTTCCTTCATTTTTACTTACATCACTCATTTTACCCAGACATTTTTTTTGGAATCCAGCATCTCCAACTGCCAAAACTTCGTCAACAATAAGGATTTCAGGCTCAAGATGGGCAGCAACACTAAAGGCCAATCGTACTTTCATTCCGGAACTGTAATGCTTTACTGGGGTATCCAAGAACTTCTCGACACCACTAAAAGCGACAATCTCATCAAATTTTTGCTTGATCTCTACCCGCTTCATTCCGAGTATCGTACCGTTGAGATAGATGTTTTCTCTCCCTGTCAGCTCAGGATGAAATCCTGTTCCCACCTCCAGTAGAGATGACACCCGCCCATTGATTTCAAACCGCCCAGTTGTTGGCTGAGTGATGCGAGATAGAACCTTAAGCAAGGTGCTTTTTCCAGCACCATTGCGGCCAATGATACCCACTGCATCGCCTCGTTTGATTTCTAAATTGATGTCTCGTAAGGCCCAAAACTCCTCAGTTGATCCAGAGGTTCTGCCTAGCAATTTGCTAATAAAATCCGCAAACGTGTTACGTATATCGCCGCTTTTTTTATGACCTATAATAAATTTTTTCCCTAATCCCTCTATCCTTACTGCAATATCTGTCATACGATATCAGCCATTATACGTTCGACTCTTTTAAAATAGTACAGGCCAGAAACAAAGAGAATTCCGACAGCTATGAAGGAGTAATAAGCATAAGTACCAGGAGGTTGTGATCCTAAAAGACACCATCGATACCCTTCAACTATTCCGGCCATAGGATTAAGGTAATACAAAATTGTCGCCCATTCTGGTAAATTTTTTATAACTAATGATGAGGGGTATCCAACTGGTGTCGCATAAAGCCCAAACTGAACCAGGAAGGGCACCACATGTTGAAAGTCTCTATAGCGAATAGTTAATGCACTTAACCATATCCCTACTGCCAGGGCCGATATTATAGTCAGTAATATGAAAATCGGAAGAAAAACCACTTCTTGTCCCGGGATGTATTTGTAATAGACTAGAAAACAAATAAGAAAAATAAAACCGATCGAGAAATCAATAAAACCAACCACTGCTTTACTCAATGGAATGACCAATCTCGGAAAATAGATCTTCTTGATCATTTCTTGTGATGAGATAATGGAGTTGCCAGATTGATTCAGTACAAAACCAAAATAAGCCCATGCTGCCATACCACAAAGTGCAAATAGCGGGTAGGGAATATCGCCTGTATCAACATTAACTGCCTTACCAAAAACTAGTGTAAAAATGATGAGGGTAGCAAGTGGCTGCAACACAGCCCATGTTAATCCCAGGAAAGTCTGAGCGTAACGTACCCTTAAATCGCGGTAAGCCAGTATTACAAATAGATCCTTGTAAGCCAGTAGCTCCCTGATATTAAGCTTTAAATTGCTCTTTTGGGCGTCTACAATAATTTTATACATAACTTCTCACTATGTTCTTGCTATTGGGCAGAAAATATGATTCACCACTCCACTCACATCCTTCAATGAACAAAATTAGAAAAAAAGTGCATATTTGAATCTATTTTATTTCTATTTAGTCAATGAAAATAGATAATGAGTTTTGCTAACGATTAATCTCACGTTAGCAATAAAGAATATAATACTTATACAAAAATGACCTAATAAATATCTAGAGTAGATTATTTCTGAGGAGAATTTCCATAATTTTTACTTGAACATAAAAGAACCATACATATCAAGACCTAATGCTTAAATACTAACATGTATTCAATCTTTATTTAAATATTAGATACCTCTAATTCATCATATTGTTTAATAAATTAATCAACAAAATTGTATTTTTGCCATAATCTTTTTTGGCATCAGACAGTTTGTCATCCACAACTGTTTAATTTAGCTTATTTACATGACAATTGTAATTATTTCTTTATCTCAAGATTTTAATTAATCTAAATATCGATTAATATATTCATCTTGTATTTCAAATTTTTTAATAAGATCAGTGCATTTTTGGATTTGTAATAGACTAAACGAATTTTTCCAACTATTCAAATATTCATCTTTTGACACATTATGATCCTTTCTTTTGGTTGTCGAGCTTTTTTTACTTACAGATTTATAAATGTTTTCAGGTACTGTAATTCTCCAATTATTAAATATTTTCTGAATGCATTTTACTGGATCATCAACAAAATCTTCGTAATAAACTACTTGATATTTAAACCTACTATTCGATTCAAGAGCCACTTTATTTGTTATACACCAGTTCGCAATTAATAATTCTTCTTTTGAACTCAGCTTTTCTAAAAGATTTTTATTATCACTAAAGATTTTGCTAAAACGACCTTGCGGCGCTTTATAATTCGAAAATTTATAGTCCCACCCCCCTTGTTTTAGTTGTGAACTCACAACGGCAAATGGGTTTCGAATTAAGTATATAGGTTTGTATTTGAAGTTGTATTGATTCACTATCCATGGCAAAAGAGCATTACCTCTGCAAATTTTAACGATTAGTTTATCGGCTTCTTTATACGTTTCTATATCAGTTTTAAGCAACGTCCATTCATTCAAAACCTTACCAGATAAAACTTTGTCAAATGCCTTTTTGGCTTCGTTCCATTCTTCTTTTTCAGGAATGAACTGTCTCCATGAAAATCCTAACTTCTTAAAATCAGTCATGTATTTTAAATGAAGAGGTTCCCATAATATAGCAGAATTGGGAATAGTATTAATCATTTCGGCCAACCAGGTACTCCCACCTCTTGGATCAGAAAAAATTAAAATTTGATCTTCCGGTTTAAACCTTTTCTTTAAAGATTTAATCCTCAAAACTTTATGCTCAAGTTCAATTCTATTTTTTATTCTATTGATGGTATCCATTTAAATAAATCGATAATATTGTCAATAAAGGTTACAATTTTCATTATAGGAGATATAAAAGAAGTGTATTAATGCTTATTAATAAAACAAAATAAATGAAAATAATATATTTTCTGATACTACTACATATCTCATGTTTACATGCTTTAGCACAATATATTGTTGCAGATTTTGAGATGAATGATACAATTTGCATAAATGAAAACATGGAAATTTTAAATCTCTCGCCACTTAATCAAAATTATAAGTGGTATAAATGCGGTAATTTACTTTTCAATCATAATGAAAAATATACCTTAAATAATGGTAATAACGCTTTCAGAGCTTCCTATGGTTACACATCAGTAAATTTTAACAATAATTATTACGGTATTACTCTGAGAAATGCAGGTTTAATGTATCTCTTTCAGTATAGCAATAACTATGGAGCTATTGAGAACTTAGAAATATATCCCGACCAAAGAAGTAATTTCTCTTCACCTAGAAATATTAAAATAACTAAATCAAAAAACAACATCATTGGCCTTGTTACCAACTCGGGAGGTTCAATAAATATCACAAGGCTTAATTTCGGAAACTCCATTTTAAACGACCCCGTTCATGATAATATTCCGTCTATGACGCCTTTTACGAATTCAAATGGTCTGGAAATCATTGAAGATAATGAAGTGTTTTATGCCTTAATCGGCAAAAATTCGGGTAATCAAATCGCTGTTTTAAATTTTGGAGATGACCTTTTAAATGATCCTTCCGTAAGTACATTTACTATCCCGGACGCCTCTGGAATAACAGGTATTTCACTAACAAAATATTGCGGCTCATACTATGGTTTGGTCACTTCAATAAATAATGATAAATTATTTAAACTGACTTTTAATAATGGATTAAATAATGTGCCGCAAATCGAAGAAGTTATTATTTCTGATGCCCGATTTATTCAACCTGCCCGGGTCAAGTGGGAAGTAGAGAATGGAGACTTTTTTGCATTTATTCAATTAGATGGGAGTAGTATAGTGAGGTTGTTTTTTGGGAATAATCCAAATAATGAATTTTCAATTGACTTTCTTGAAGAGCTTTCAGAAAATTGCTATGCTTTTGATATAATTAAAACTTCTGACGATGCTTATCGTTATCTGACAGTTGATTATGTCAATGCAACTAAAGGGTTATTCGGGCTGACTTTTGACAATGAATGTATTTATGATCCAATATCCTCCACTGAATATATTCCTAATGACATAAGTTATTCAGAATCCGGCAATCAAATTCTGAAATTGGTAGTTTCCGATAGCGACGGAAATTTCAGCAGTAAGACAGACACTGTTTTTGTTAAGGATATAGTTACTCCATCCCTTTCTTTTGAAAGCAATGGGAATTGCCAGGGTGCGCCTGTTAACTTCAGTATACAAACTGATGACATTTCCATGATCGATTCTGCCAAATGGAATTTTGGAGACTTAAATGGCTCTTCAGAATTATTGAATCCTAGCTATACCTATGCCTCAGAAGACACTTATTTCCCATCGATTCGAGCCTATTTTGAAAATGGGTGTTCAAATTTTTATACAGGTAGCTTACCCATCTACCTCCCCCCGGAATCATCATTCGATTATCCATCAGGTATATTGTGCTCTAATAGCCCTATTCCTTTTACAAATACAACCAATTTCTTTGGTCCGGATTCCGTTTTATCTTACAACTGGAATTTCGATGGAATAGAATCGTCACAAGAAGAGAACCCAACATTTAATTTTAGTAGTGGAGGGATTAAAAATGTAACTCTAACGGCTTCTATTCCCGGTTGTATTGGTGATTCCATACGTTTGGTTGACATAACTGAGGGGCCCAACACCCAATTCTCCTTTACAGGCGCCTGTGAGTATGAAATTTTTGAGTTTGACAACCTGACCACGGGAACGGATATAACCGGTTATCAGTGGGATTTTGGGGACGGCAATTTCAGCACGGAAGATGAACCACTCCACCTTTTCAATTCAGGCAATACCTATGATGTAACGCTGGAAGCCACGAATGCCCTGGGTTGCCAAACGACATTTGAAGCGCCAGTACCCGTACGTTCAAAACCTCTGGCCAGTTTTGATAATGAGTTGGCTTGTTCGGAGAATGAAATCCGGTTTTTCAATATCAGCGCCGTCCAAAATGCGAATATCGATACTTCAAACTGGTTGATCAGTAATACGGAATTTGGTTTTGAAGCTACTTCACAGGAAATGGATCCTGAAATTCTATTGGCAGATCCGGGAATATACAACATTACACTCCGCGCAGTCAGCAATTATGGCTGCAGCGATACTTTGACATCTGACATAGAAGTGATAGAATCGCCGCAAGTGGATTACACATCGGAAATAGCCTGCCTGGGCGCCGAAACCCAACTTATGGCTATGGCCATACCTCCTCAAAATGGCAATATCGTATCGCATAACTGGATAGTAGATGGGGTATTATATACCGAACCTGACATCGGCCATGTATTCAACACATCAGGAAATAAAAACATACGCCTAACTGCACGCGCTGACAACAATTGTGAGCAATCCGTCAGTCGTGAGCTTTACCTACCTGGTCTTCCCAACGCCGATTTTACGAACTCCAGATTGTGTAACAATGAACCGATTACATTTGCCAGCATTTCAAGTGATGACCCAGAAGATCCTATTGCTTTTTACGATTGGAAAATAAATGGAAATAATTTATCAAATGCCGAAACCTTCCAAACGAACCTTTCGAATGCCGAGAACTACGAGGTACAAATGATCAGCTATACCGCTAACAATTGTACCGATACGATATCCCGCACTATACAGGTAAATCAGGCCCCTGTTGCACTAATAGATGCGGACCCTTTGAATGGCGCTCCTCCACTCGAAGTGTTTTTTACCAATAACACATCTTTTTCTGATGACTTTTACTGGGATTTCAGCGCCAATAATGATGACTTTTCAACGGAAGAAGAGCCGTTATACACCTATGAAGAAATTGGCGTTGAGCGGGTATCCTTTATAGCTCGTAATGATGACGATTGCGAAGATTCCATTGGTCTGCAGATAAACGTTTTACCACCGGTTCTGGATTTAAGCATTAATTCGGTAGTTCCCGTGCAAAATGAAGACCGGATTGGATTTGTGGTTACCATCGAAAACCGCGGAACAGTTGTGGTGGACCAGACCGATCTTAAAATAAGAGTGAACAACGAGATAACCCTTGTTGAAAGAATTAGTGAGCGACTCATTCCCGGAAGCGCTGTGAATCACACATTCGATTTTGATATCATCAATGTTGAAAATCAACCTGTGAGGATCGTGTGTTTTGAGATCAATGCAGTTGACACCGACTTATCGGATGAAACGCCCGAAAATAATTCTGAATGCCTCGATTTGAGCTCATCTTTTTTCGTATTCAATCCTTATCCAAATCCTGTTAATGAAGTGTTTACCCTACCATTTATAAAATCGCAAGAGGGATCAGTAACAATCCAGTTGATCTCATCGGACGGAAAAAATACTTATGAACAAACGGCCACCGGATTGAAAGAAGGTTTAAACTTCATTGACGTTGATGTAAGCAGGTATGCATCCGGCAATTATTTAATAAATGTCTCTGATCAAAACGGTGGAAAAAACGAGATATTTAAGATGATCATCCTTTAACCTGGATCATACATTAGGATTCGTCATGAAAGCCCAAA
>DNTA01000295.1 GCA_003500135.1 Cytophagales bacterium
GGGCAAGCTACACGTTTGAAGTACTGAGCACAGACGGCTGCGGCCCTGTGGGCGGCTTTACGACAAATGTGGACGTCAACCCATCCCCAATCTTTACAGTCACCAACAATGCGGCCGACATCTGTAGTGGCAGCACGGTAGACATTGATTTCAACAGTCCGACGTTGGGCGCCGTGGCCACGCTGGACAATGTAAACTACGGGGCGGCGGGCGGCACGTTGGCCCCTGGCGCGACCTTTACAGACGGCGAAAAGATCACCGAGGCGATCGTGAACGGGACAAATGCCCCGGTAACGGTGAGCTATACGTTCAGTATCTCGGCGAATGGATGTGCGGGGGCGGATATTGAGACCGTGGAGGTAGTGGTGAACCCAACGCCTGTTATGTCAGCAACAAATAATGCAAGTATAATATGCGATGAATCATTAACGGATATATCATTAAATACTCCGACTTTTAATGGTTTGATTACTGTAACCAGCGTTGATTATGCAGGAGGTAATGTAGATGGTAATTTAGTAGGTGGTGAAGTATACGGAAACGGAGGTAAAATTCGTGAGTTTCTTGAAAATATGACCATGAGCAATCAAATAGTCACATATGAATTTGAAGTAACCGCTAATGGTTGTACTGGAAATACTGTAACGGAAACTGTGACCGTAAAAGCAGCTAATACAATTTTTACAGGAGTAGATCAGGAGTACTGTCAGTTTATAGATTCTGTGAAAATTGATGACGCTACTTTTGGAGGAAGTGTGGATAATATTTTCTGGACTATCGAAAGTGGAGGAGGTTCATTGGTCGATCCAAATGTTTTGAATGTAAGGTACCTTCCATCTCCTGCCGATGAAACAGGTACAGTAGTTTTAAAACTTAATGGAGAAGATACAAACGGTGTGTGTGCTAATGTTGAAGATGAAATCGAAATTATTATACATCCGCTTCCAACTTTACAAATATTTGGTTTAGATGATACCTATCAGGTCGATGATCCTGATGTTGTTCTTGCAGGAGTTCCTCCGGGAGGTACTTTTAGGGGGCCAGGTATTACTGACAATACATTTAGGCCACTAGATGCCGGAATAGGCTTTCATGATATATGGTATACTTTTACAGATGCAAATACCTGTACAGATTCAATTAGTCAATCAACCGAAGTATTGGCATTACCTGATTTACCAATTATTCCAATACCTGATCAATGTGATAATTTTACAAGTTATCAACTTCAGTCAGATACTATTTACCAATCCGTTTTATATACTGTTGATTGGAGTGGTTCCGGTGTATCACAGCAACCTGATTTAACTTATGTTTTTGATCCCTCTGTTGGCGAAGGACAGTATATTTTAAAAAGAACAGTAGAAAACGCTTCTTCAGGATCAATTGTCAACGAAGATATCCCGGTACGTGTTTATGCTTCACCGGTTGCCAATTATGTAGAACTCAATAATTGTTTCATAGACTCCATTCAATTCAACGATCTTTCGAGTATTCCTAATACTATATTTAATGATAATATTGATGAATGGAGATGGCAATTTGGTGATGATTCTTTAAGCACAGAACAAAATCCAAAGCATAAATATCAAACATTCGGTCAATATTCTGTGGTTCTGGAGGTCACATCAACCAGAGGCTGTAGAGATATTTATTCTGATATTGTTGAGTTAGGAGGATTACCAAATATTGATTTCTCAGTAACTAATGTTGCGCTAGGTGATAATACTAATTTTCAGGATAATTCATCCTTTGAATCGTTAGACATTAGCAGCGATTTTGATAGCCTGTTCTGGGATTATGGAGATGGCACTGAACTATCAGGTTCATACTCAACTACTAATAATGTTACTCATGTATATGCTTCTTCTGCAACATATGATGTTCAGCTGATAGTATTGTCCAATCTCGGATGTATAGATAGCCTGACCAGAAGAATAAATATAGCTACCACAGTAGTAAATTATCCTTATGAACAGGATTTTGAAAATCCTTCAACAAATGGCGATTGGAAAATTGCAAGCTACGGCAACCTAATTGATTTATGGGAACTGGGCAATCCAACAGGTTCAATTATTTCTTCTGCTTATTCCGGATCTAATGCCTGGATGACAGATTTGGACAGCCCTTATCCTGATAATGCAGATGTATATGTTGAAGGGCCTGTATTTAATTTAAGTGCTTTGTCAAGACCTATGATGTCAGTTGCCCTACATTCTAATACCCAATCAGGATTCGACGGTGCTGTTTTACAGTATTCTATTAATGGAGGATCTTCATGGAGTAAATTAGGCAATATAGATGATATGATTGGGGTAGAATGGTATGATGCCAGAGGTTTGGTTGGTGAACCTGGAACAAGGGGTAATGGAACAAACGATGGAAACCAAGGCTGGACGGGTACATATGATAACTGGAAAATCGCTCGAATTCCACTGGATGATTTAGGAGGTATTACTGCTGTACAATTTAGATTTGCATTTGGTAGCGATGCCTCTAATCCATCAGAAATTACACTTGATGGATTTGCTTTCGATGATATTTGGATTGGCGAAAGAAGTAAAAATATTTTATTAGAACATTTTACCAATTTAAATAGTACAACAGCCTTAGCTTCTAATTCAACATTCTACAACTTAAATGATAATTTGCCTTTAGATATTGTTTCCCTCCAGTATCACATAAGTACCCCCGCGCCTGATGTGATCTATCAGGATAACCCTGTGCCCCCGGATGCCAGGGGAGCTTTATACGACCTCAGTCAATCACCACGTTCGATAATGGATGGTACAGTTAAATATGACTATTTACCTTCAGCGGTCAATTATCAGGAGACTATCAATAACGCATTGATGGATCCAGGCTTTAATATTAATATTGATACGAATAAAATTTCGGGAAATATAGTTGCTGTAAATATTTCGCTTGAAGCCTTAAGGGATATACCGGAAAAAGTTGTAGTTCATGTGGTGCCAATAGAAAGAGTTGTAGCTGGCTTTTCTACACCTTCATCGAGATATGTGGTAAAAGATATGCTTCCATCAACAGGAGGAACCGTATTTACTAATGGATTTGGAGAAGGTCAAGTAGAAAATATTAATTTGGAATGGGATGTAAACGGAATAGACCTTTATGATGGCTATAATCTTGGTTTGGTTGTGTTTGTTCAAAAGGCGGAAGAAAATAATCCGGATAAAGAAGTTTATCAGTCATCCTATATTCAGTTACCTGTTATGAACCAGGTGCCAATTACTTCCACGAATATACTGCCAGATGCCAATTGGCATTTATATCCTAATCCTGCAAATCATTATTTCCTTTTGGAGTTTGAAAGAGAGATCGACAGATCATTTGATATAAGAATTGTGGATTTACGTGGAGTTACTATTTATGAAAGAAAATATGAAAAAGGATTAAAGCAATATAAAGTAGATACTGAAGGTCTACCTGAAGGCGTATATCATATAATTGTTAGGAAAGACGAGCAACAGGCACAAATACACAAATTAATTATTGTGCATTAATAAAAAATTGAGGTTTAAGGTATTACATCCTGATTTTCCAAAATATCCAGGCCTAACATTCAGGTTTGGCTTTGATTGCTCATCAGGCATTTTATGCTAATACTTAGTGCCTGCTGTTTTTCTCATGTCAGGCGATATCAACTAAATATTTAGTTGGCCCATTTTCGCCTGTTTTGTTTCAATAAATTTCTTGCTATGGTTGAAAAACCATTCTTTTAATATTACGCCAATAAGATTGGCCCTTCTTTTTGGCCATATCTGCTTCTAGTTTTACCGGGTTCATTATGAATACGATACAGGCGATCCAGCTTTCACCGGTTTGTTGTCCTCTGGTACGTATCTTGTTCATCCCATATCCATTATTGCCTTGTCCGATCTTGCCTTCTATTTGGTTGCGTTCTGCAAATCCTTTCTTTCGTTTGCGCTTCCGTCAGGCGGTTTCTTTTTCCTGTTTAGGTCGGCCCAAGGGCTTGGCCGTCAGGCGTATGTTCCTTTCTTTGGCCCATTCTCTGTTCGCCCTTGTGGCATAGAGGGCATCTACTTGCACCAGTTCGGGATAGTGACCATGTATGTTGCGATAAGCCTCTACGCTTTTCTTAAAATCTTCTTTGCCTTCATGATAGGCATCCCGGCTGAAAGTATTAATACGAGTAAATCCGTTATCCAGGCTTAGCCCGAGCTTGGGGCCAAATTCTACTGGTGTCTTGCTTTTTCCCCGCACAATGGGCCGCACATAGGGTTGATGGACACTGACAATCCTGTCCTCACAAGTGTCCTTGTGCGCTTGGAACATTTCCCGCTGTTGGCGATATACCTCCTGAACCACCCAATAATAACGTTGATATTTAAAAGGTAAAGGAAAGCGGGTGCTTCCTGTTTCATCCAGCATGGTTTTATATAACCAAAATTCCGTTTCAAACAATTCAGTCGGATTTTTATTCCCCGACGGATCTCCTTTTTACCCTTCTTTTTCTTTTTGGCCACATTTAGGTATTCCTGTCGGGCTACCTTCCGGTATGTCCGGGGTTTCTTCCCCCCTCCCAATTTTTCATACAAAGCATCGATGATCTTCTCGCTCCAGGCTCGGCTCGTGTTGAGCAGGCCCAGGTCCGTGGGGTACTTGATATAGATATCCGACACTGTAGCGTCCAGCTTGAGCTTGCCCTTAGGTTTAGGCCCTGCCCCCCTCCTGGGAATATTGATCCACAGTGTCCTCTTGCCCTGCGGCATCTTTTACCTTTACACGCTTTGGAGTGGGTTTACGCGCTGCCTTTTCGATAAGGGCCCCATTGAATTTATCAAAAGTATCTTCCCCCATTCGCTTCCTTAAATCAACAAACACACTGGTGTCAAAAAGTGGCTCGGGATGAAACTGATCTAGTCCCAGAAAATACTGCATGTAGGGGTTCTCTTGAATGGTAGCTACGGCCTCCCTGTCGGGTAAAACCAACTTATGTTTGATGGTCATGGCTCCTATGGCTATGCGGGCATTTAATGCCGCAAGGCCTTTATCAGCCTGTAGATGCTCGTAATAGATAGAGGCCAATTGATCCGAGGGAGTAACCTGTCCCAGTTTTACCCAGCGGTTGTCCGCGTCCAGTTTTAATTCAAACGGGGTTTTAAATTCCTCGATTTCTAATTGAGCAGCCGGTGTGTACCGTATCATAAATGCAAATTTTTAAAACCATATTTACAAGCTAATTTGCACATATGCGATGATTTTATCACATAATTTATTGATTATCAATACAATTATAGAAAATCAGCAAAGCCTAAATAATATTTACAACTACGTTTTTGTTGAAGTTTTTCTAAAAGCCTCTTTGGCATCAGGGTCACCTGGGGCCGGCACTGCTCTTGGTTTTTGAAGTGTAAAACCTAGCTTTTTCATAAGGCGCTGACATTGCCTGACCTTCAACTCTATCTGAAAGGTTTGTTGGATATAAAAGAAAGCGTCTTACCATCCCACTGGTTAGCCTCAATGCCCGAATGATCCGGTGTGTTCAACAGCGCCTTTTTTATTTGCTCTTCCTGGTCCGCAGTAAGCCGAGGCTTTCTTCCATGACGGGGAGCATCAATCAAAGAGGAAACACTGCCTGTCGTATTAATTTTATGTACCCAATTTGAAATGGTTCGAGGAGAATTGTTAAATTTGGCCCCCACATGATTACAATTGTAGTCCGGGCTTTCCAACATCAGCAAAATGCCATGTAGCCGGTGGATGAACCTACCGTTTGGACTTTTTAAATAGGCCTGAATCCCCTTTTTTATTGCCTCAGGATTATTCACTCTTAGCTTTTGCATAGTCCATTCGATTTGGTGAATAGATAATATAAAATTTTACTATAATAAATGTAAATATATATCACAATTATTATAAAGGGTTTTATCCGTTAAATATCAATGATTTATGCAAAAAATTAATTAGAAATTTTAGTTTGTAAACTAATTAGACCATCCTCAGAT
>DNTA01000296.1 GCA_003500135.1 Cytophagales bacterium
ATCGAGTAGGAAGATAGGGATTATTTCCCTACCTGTCCTCTCACACCACCGTACGTACCGTTCGGTATACGGCGGTTCCTTACTTTACATCTCTCGATGTGTGAATGTTGTTTTCAGCTATCCGGCTAACCTTGTTACTCTTACCTATCTTGGGATTCCGTCCTATTTTCCGGTAAGGAGCCTCATTATGAGCATCTAACTACATCTGTTCGCTTCGGTAGCATTCATTTACTATCCACTGTAAGGTTCGGCCCTTCCCTTTTTATTATCTCCCAACATGGTTGAGGTCAAATTACCGGGTACTATGGCCTCGGCTGACTTCTCATGGCTAGCTTTACTCCGTGCTTCTCACTCTGTTTCCACACGTCCATGAGANNATGCGTCAGCACTCGCTTCCTTCAGATTCCACCTCGCAATGGACACCCTTGCCTTTAGCTAACACTTCCTACTGCCAAGTGTGTTCGGGACTTGCACCCTATAGTTATCGCCCATGCCGGGCACACCAAAAAAAGCCATCTTTAAGGATGGCTTTTTTTGTGCAATTATCCTATTGAGCGTATTCCATACTTAATACTATTGGATGGTGCAATTTTAATTATAGAACATTTAATTGTACTTAACCATAAAAAATTGTGATCGTCAAAAGATAAGATGCTTCTATTCTGTTATCATTATATTTAAGCAGATTTTATATGTTGCAATAAATGATATCAGTACGTTTTTATTTAGTTGTTCTGGTTGCGCTTCAGTTCATTTGTTTAGGGTTAAATGCCCGGGCGCAACAAACGCGTTTACAATCTTTAGAAGATTCACTTTACAAAGTAAATTCGGCGCCTCAATTCATTGACCTCTTAAATGAACTGGGAAAAGAATATATTTTTGTTAATCCTACAAAAGCCTACAGCTACAGTGATTCAGCAAGAGTATTATCAGAAAAGATCAAAGTTTTTTCAATAGTTGACCACGATTTTAAAAGTCCTATTAACACTCTTAAAGGATTTTCCGAATTGTTGGCCAATAATTTTGAGATGTTTAGCAAAGAACATGTCAAATCCACAACTCGTGATATAAAAAATTATTGGGCAATACCTTAAAAATGAGCAAAAACTTGCTCAAATGGGCCAAAAAACAACTTCATGGATGAAGTATTAACCCTGAAAAGTTTGACGTAAAAGACCCTCTGGAGGAAGTCGTCTCCTATTCTCATAACAGTATTGAAGATTAAAACATAAATGTGATCCAAAATTATGATCATAATTGCCATGCATATGCCGATCGCAATCAAATCGAAGTCGCTATAAGTAACTTGATAGGAAACGCCTTAAAGTTCAGTCCTCCAGATAGTGAAATCAAAATAAAAGCAAATACCGCTGATGATCTCATTTTAATAAGTATAAGTGATCAGGGAAAGGGAATGCCTCATGAGGTTTCCGATGATCTTTTCAAAGTTCGTGTCAACAGTATGAAAGGCACAAGTGGTGAAAAGGTGTCGGGCCTTGGCCTTATACTTTCATATGACTTTGTTCTGGCTAATGAGGGTAAAATATGGTTCAATAATAATTCAGGTAAAGGAGTGACCTTCTCAATCGAACTCCCATCTCCAAATCCCAAACAATATTCTTAAAGACATCTTTCAAACTAATATTTCCGTATAATATATTGTGTAGATGATATTCAACATGATTTCTGCGAAGTAAGTTCGCTATCTTTTGTACATATAACTTTACTGAAATGAAAAAGATCATAACCATAATTCTTGCGGCATTTTTACCGGTATTAACTGTATCTGCACATCCCGGACATGGCATTGTTGAGGAAGGCCCGCTGCATTATATACTCTCAATAGAGCACGTTGTGCCTATTGTTATTTTTGCATTTATCATATATTATTTCATCCGAACCATTTTGCAAAAAGACAGCTATAAGAACTCTCCCAGACATTGATTTGACTCCCAAATCAATGGGTTAATCTAATATGATGAATATCATAGTTTATCGACCATGATATTCGGATATTATTTACCAAAATCTCAGGACTATGAAACGCACTATTTGGATTCTCAGTTTAATTTTAGCGGCATTTTCAGTAAATGCCCATGAAGGCCATGGTATTGTAGAACATGGGCCTGCTCATTATGTATTTACTCCCGAACACGGCATGTATACATTGGGCGTAGTTTTGATTATTGCAATACTTTGGTTTTTTGTTGTCAAATACAAGAAATCAAAAAAACGAAATGCATGAATTATCTATTGCACTAAGTATAGTCGATATAGCTGAAAAAGAAGTAGCCAAAATAAAAGGCGAATCAGTAAGCGATATAGAGCTTGAAATCGGAAAATTAGCCGGAATAGAAAAAGAAGCGCTTGAATTCGCTTGGCCTGAGGCAATTAAAAACAGTGTGCTCAGCGAGGCGAATAGAGTGATTAGGTGGGTAGAGGCAGAAGCTATTTGTAATGAGTGCCAAAAAACATACCCAATTAATGATCTATATGATATTTGCCCTCATTGCGGTTCGTATTTTAAAGGGATCAATAAGGGCAAAGAGCTTAAGATCAAATCATTGACAATTTGTTAACCTAAATTTTTCAATCATGTGTGCTACTTGTGGCTGCGATCAACCTGAAGATCATGTTAAAATCCTTTTGGCCGGAGAAAAAAGTGAAAAATCACATCATCATGAACACCACCATTCGCATGATGGTCACCATCATCACGATCATACGGTGGTTGAACTGGAAAAGGATGTACTTCAGAAAAATAATTTACTGGCTGAACGCAACAGAGGCTTCCTTCTTGCAAAAAACATTACCGCTTTCAATCTTGTAAGTTCTCCAGGGTCGGGCAAAACCACACTCCTGGTCCAAACGCTTAAAAAACTAATTCCGCAATTTAATGTAACGGTGATAGAAGGTGATCAGCAAACCATGAATGACGCTGATAAAATAGCGGAAACCAGTGCGAAGGTAGTACAGGTCAATACTGGCAAAGGATGTCACTTAGATGCACATATGGTACTACATGCCATTGAAAAACTACAACCGCAAAATGACTCCTTATTGTTTATCGAGAATGTAGGCAACCTGGTTTGTCCGTCATTATTCGATTTGGGTGAAAAAGAACGTGTTGTAATATTCAGTGTAACCGAGGGAGATGACAAACCCATTAAATACCCCACGATTTTTGAAAGTGCTACAGCATGTGTTATACATAAAACCGACCTGTTACCCTATGTGGATTTTGACATTGAAAAAGCAAAGGATTATGCCTTAAGGGTCAATCCGAAACTGAAGTTTTTCGAGATTTCTTCTACAAAAGAAACCGGATTCGACGACTGGCTTAGCTATTTAAAAAATAATTTAACGGTACCCACTATGACATGACCTCATGGCACATCCACATAAAAGGAAGAGTTCAGGGAGTTGGGTTTAGACCTTTCATATACCGGATAGCAACTGAAAATCAACTGAAAGGGACCGTTGCCAATACAACAGATGGTGTGCATATTAAGTTAAACAGCCTAAATGGCGAGTGGAAACAATTCGTAAAAAGGATAAGGCGTGAAGCTCCTTCCTTATCCATCATTGAAAACATCTCGATAGAAAAAATATCAAATAAAAAATTTCCTGATTTTCGAATAATCCATAGCTCAAAGGACCAACCCGCCGACTTATTGATTACGCCGGATTTTGCCATTTGTAAAACCTGTAGTGCCGAAATCAGGTCTGAAAATGATAGCCGCCATCGATACGCTTTCAACACCTGCACGTACTGCGGACCCCGCTATTCAATCATAAAAGCACTTCCGTATGACCGGGAAAACACCTCAATGGATGATTTTAAAATGTGCCCGAATTGTGAAACTGAATACAAAAACCCGGTAAACAGAAGGTTTTATTCGCAAACCAATAGCTGCCCTAAATGTGGCATTGATTTAAGTTTATTTGTATCAGGCAAAAAAGTGGAAGGAACTACCCAGTACGATTTGATCAATAAAACAGCTCAACTTATTCGTACGGGGGGCATTGTTGCAGTGAAAGGGATCGGAGGTTATTTATTAATGGCAGATGCGTATAATCAGAGGGCAATTGATGAGCTGAGAAATCGCAAGAAGCGACCTTACAAACCTTTTGCATTAATGTATCCTGAAAAGGCCTTACTTCAAAAGCATGTGTCTGCTGAAGTGTCTGATCGCGATTGGTATGCACCGGAAGCGCCAATCATTTTGTATGAACTCAACCCTATAGGAAAAAATACCTTAGCTATTGAAAGTATAGCACCGGGGCTTGATTCCATAGGAGTTATGCCCCCTTACGCCCCTTTGTTCATTTTGTTGCTGGACATACTTCAAAAGCCGTTAGTCGCAACCAGCGGCAACCTGACCGGATCCCCCATTATATATGATGACGCTCTGGCTATGGAAGAATTATCAAAAATTTCGGATGCCATTCTGTTGAATGATCGAGAAATCGTACTGCCTCAGGATGATAGTGTTATTCGATATAGCCAAAAGTACCATCAAAAAATTTTATTGAGAAGATCCAGAGGCCTGGCGCCTACAATTTATAAGTCTCCTGTACCTAAAAATTACAGATCGAATACCGTTGCCTTTGGTGCATCTTTAAAAAGTGCTTTTGCCATTTGGGATGGCCGACATACCTATTGCAGTCAGTTTCTGGGCAATACCAGCCACCTGCTTTCACAACAAAACTTTGAACATACCTATAATCACCTCAGCGCCTTATTGTCTATTAGCCCCGATAAAATAGGTGTTGATTTACACCCTGATTATTTCACTACGCATTTTGGCGAGCAGATAGCTGAAAGAAATGGAAGTCAGCCAGTTCGAATTCAGCATCATAAAGCTCATTTTGCTGCGGTGATGGCCGAAAATGATTTACTGGATCAGCAAGATCCTGTTTTAGGCGTCGTTTTCGATGGTACCGGATATGGGGATGATGGCCAAATCTGGGGAGGTGAATTCTTTGTTTATCGTGATGGGGAATTCGAGAGGTACTGGCATTTACCATATTATTCAAACCTTGGAAGTGACCGAATGGCAAAAATCAATCTTTTGCCTGCTTTAAGTCTTTTCCACCAATTTGATAATAGAGGCCTATTGATCAACGAGTTGGAAGCACTGCCAAAACAGATATATCAAAAACAACTCATACAACCAAAAATTAAAACGAGCAGTGCAGGCAGGCTGTTTGATGCTGTGGCCTATTTAGCGGATCTAAATCACGAAAACACTTTTGAAGGTCAGGCAGCCATGTATCTCGAACGTGCTGCTACAAAAGGACAACATGCCAATATTACCCGATTAAAAAGCCAGGGCCCGGAAGAACATTATTATCAGATGTTGACGCATATCTGGCAAATGTACAAGGAAAAGCCAACGGCAAATCAGATTGCCCTGCAGTTCCATTATCATTTGGCAGATTTAATCTATCTGTTATCTGAAAAAACAGGCATAGATAAAGTAGCTTTTAGTGGAGGTGTCTTCCAAAACGGCCTTTTAGTTGATCTGATAAAGGACAGGTTCTCTAAAAAGCTTAATTTGTATTGGCATAAGGAGTTATCGCCCAATGACGAAAATATTGCATATGGCCAACTGGCTATAATAAGCAGAAACTTAAACGGATAAGATATGTGTTTGGCTATTCCAGGTAAAATAGAAAAAATAAAACCAAGTGAGGACCCATTGTTTACCACGGCTGTCGTACAAATAGGTGGGGTGACACAGGAGGTCAATATCTCAATGATCCCCAGTGCAAAAAAGGGCGACTACATACTCGTACATGTGGGTATAGGCATAAGCATCATTGACGAAGAGGAAGCGCAAAAAACATTACAAATGATTCAGGACCTGTCATAATTTCAAAAAACATGATCCGGCATATACATGAATACAGACAACCAGATTTGGTAAAAAAACTGATCCATCAAATTGATAAGGAGGTGACCCGGGATTGGTATATCATGGAAATATGCGGCGGTCAAACGCATTCACTGGTTAAAAATGGTATACTCGATATTTTACCGAAACAAGTCAATATGATACACGGGCCCGGATGCCCTGTGTGTGTTACCCCTCAAAGCATAATTGACCTCGCCATTGAACTCGCATCAAGAAAGGATGTAGTGCTGTGTACTTATGGAGATATGGTGCGAGTGCCGGGAAAAAATGGTAGTCTGCTCAGCGCCAAAGCAAGGGGTGGACAAGTGAAAATATGCTATTCTCCACTGGAAGCGGTTCAATGGGCGAAAAGCCATCCGGAAAAAGAAATTGTCTTTCTCGCGGTAGGGTTCGAAACCACATCTCCTGCCCATGCGCTTGCGCTATCTCAGGCCCGCAATTTGGGATTGCCAAATTTTTCCATGCTCCAATCCCACGTTTTAGTACCACCTGCCATGAAAGCCATTCTGGACGACCCCAACCATATCATCAATGGTTTTCTGGCTGCCGGTCATGTATGTGCCATTTCAGGAATGCACGACTACTACGAAATTGCCAAAAATTATAAGGCACCCATTGTCGCTACCGGATTTGAACCTGTGGACTTGTTATGGGGCATTCTAAAATGCGTGGAAATGCTCGAAAAAAATCAATTTGAGGTAACCAATCAATACGGCAGGGCTGTAGATATATCGGGTAATCAGGCGGCCCAACAAATAAGTACTGAGGTTTTTGAATTATCGGATAAAGAGTGGCGTGGACTTGGGTGTATCCCAAATAGTGGTTTAAAGATAAAAACCAGCTATGAGGCTTATGATGCGTTTAAAAAATTCAATCTTTCCCCGAAAAAAGAGGAAGAAAGTAAATGTGAAGCAGGTTTGGTCTTAAAAGGCCTTAAAAAGCCGAATGAATGCCCTTTCTTTGGACATGCCTGCACACCAGGGCAGCCCATGGGTGCGCCGATGGTCTCAAGCGAAGGAGCTTGTGCTGCCTATTACCATTACCATTATCAAAGTATAAACACATGATCGATTGTCCATTACCTTATGAAGAAAACGATGTAATAACTTCGGCACATGGCGCAGGAGGCAAAACTATGCACAAATTTCTTCGTGACCTGGTATACGAAACACTTGGCAATTCCTTTTTGAATACACAACACGATGGGGCCATTCTAAACCTTAACGGAAAAACAGCCTTTTCAACTGACAGTTATGTTGTTTCTCCTGCTTTTTTTCCCGGTGGAAATATTGGCGATCTGGCCGTTAACGGAACGGTTAATGATCTTGCGATGTGCGGTGCAAAAGCCCGGTATCTTTCTCTTTCCTGTATTTTGGAAGAGGGCATTCCGGTATCGAGGGTGTACGATGTATTGATCAGTGTTAAAAATGCTGCGGAATATGCAGGTGTTAACATTGTGACAGGAGATACAAAGGTGGTTGAAAATGGCAAGGGAGACGGCATATATCTCAATACTTCCGGAATTGGCTCAATTCATGATCGTGCTGATATCGCTCATACGAGAATAGAAGAAGGAATGTCGATTATTGTAAGCAACGACATTGCCGCCCACGGCATGGCAATTATGGCCCTGAGGGAGCAATTGAATCTTTCACCTACTATTCTAAGTGACACTCAACCCCTTCATAGGCCTGTTTTGACTTTACTTGATTGGTTCGGCGATAAGGTTATCATGCTGCGTGATGCTACCCGTGGAGGTTTGGCAACCGTGTTAAACGAGTGGACTTCAATGGTGGACCTTGGAATTGAACTTGAAGAACAGACCATTCCGGTTAAAAATGAAGTGAGCAGTTTATGTGAGATATTAGGTATAGATCCACTCTACGTGGCTAATGAAGGAGTTTTTGTTATGGTACTGCCCGGGACCATTGCTCATGAGGCACTGGAAATAATGCATACATTACCCGAGTGTAAAGGGGCATCAATCATAGGTAAGTTCACTTCAAATCACAAAGGTAAAGTAGTTGTGAAAAGCATGTACGGAGGAAACCGGGTAGTAGGAATGCTGGCCGGTGATCCATTGCCGCGCATATGTTGAGATAATCGGCAATTCCCTAAAAATCTGGGAATAAAAAAAGCCTCAACGTATTAGGTTGAGGCCTAAATGATAAATTGGCAACGACTTACTCTCCCATCTGTTACGATAGTACCATCAGCGCTGAGGGGCTTAACTTCTCTGTTCGGAAAGGGAAGAGGTGGAACACCCTCGCTAAAGCCACCATAATGCCTTGACGATCTTTTGATCGTTGAATGCTTTATTTATGACATGTTGATGTGTGAGTAAGAACCCAAAAGTA
>DNTA01000297.1 GCA_003500135.1 Cytophagales bacterium
TACTTTTGGGTTCTTACTCACATATCAACATGTCACAAATAAAGCATTCAACGATCAAAAGATCGTCAAGGCATTATGGTGGCTTTAGCGAGGGTGTTCCACCTCTTCCCTTTCCGAACAGAGAAGTTAAGCCCCTCAGCGCTGATGGTACTATCGTAACAGATGGGAGAGTAAGTCGTTGCCAATTTATCATTTAGGCCTCAACCTAATACGTTGAGGCTTTTTTTATTCCCCGATTTTTAGGACAGGATAGAAATACTTGTATAAATTATTACCAACTAAAGTTATATACCTGCACTCACATAAATCATATCGTCCGTATCAAGGTAGGTTTGGGCCACTTCCATAATTTTTTCCGGCGTAACTTTATCTAACTCATCAAAAAAATTGTCGTAATACTCATAATTCAGATCGAATAACAATATATTTTTGATTTTTTCGCTAATAGCAAATGAAGTACTCAATCCGGAGAGGTAATGCCCTTTGATGTAATTAATCACCCTGTCTAACTCAATTGAGCCGACCGCTTCATTCTGTAGCTTTTTAATTTCTTTGTTAATTTCATCAATTGTCGCTTCTCTGTATTCCTTGATGATGTCTGACCCGATGGTAAAAAGTGAAGCATGCTTAAAATGGTGCAGACTGCTGTGTATGCCATAAGTATAGCCCTTTTCCTCTCTTACATTTTGCATTAGCCTGGAACCGAAATAGCCACCCAAAATTTCATTGCAGACATACAAAGGAATGTAGTCGGGATGAAGGCGGCCAATGATAGGTTTCCCTATTCTCAATGAGCTCTGTAAGGCATCAGGTTTGGCAATTTCTATATTTTTACTGGCAAAAGGTTGAATATTAAATGTTGAAGAGTTGAAATCAGATGGGCTAAATAAATTTTTGAATTCGTCAAAATACTGTTCAAGGTTATGCCAAACCCCAGCTTTTATGGGGCCTGTGACCAAAATAAAGAAGCCATTTTGAAAATGGTCTTTATGATATTGTTCCAACGAATTGGAATGAGCAACCTTTTTTAGGTCTTCTTCATCAGCGAAACGACCGTATGGATGATTAATGCCAAATACATTTTCCTTAAACGCCTTAGATGCCAGATAATTCGTTTTTTCCTGGTTGATCCTCAAATGATTCAGGTAGATTTCAAGTAGTATGTCCAATTCCTTCTGTGGAAATACGGGCTCTTGTAGTATTTCTATTAAAAGTGGCGTAATCTGTTCAAGATATCGGCTTAAAGTGTAAACTGTAAAACGGGTATAGTCATTTCCCGGGTTGATCTCCGTATAAGCGCCATAAAAGTCGAGGGTTTCGGAAATTTGATGTGCCGTATAAGATTTGGTTCCCTCAGTCAGCATTTTTGCAGTAAGATAATTAATGCCCTTATTAGGCTCCGTACTTTTTCCAAAAGGAAAAATAAAATCAATTTTTAAGAGCGGTTGCTTTCCAAGGTCTAAATAATGTACAGGTACTCCACCCCTTAAAACATGTTTTTTTGCATGAGGTAAAACAAATGGAGCAGGTGGTGTAAAAGCAGGTGGCTTTAATCGGTCTATCATTAATTAATATCCCTTATTGATTCTGCGGGCTGTTGCTGACCGAAATTTACGAGTAATGTAAAACGTAAGGTTTCAGCTAACGGATGGTTTTGTTGTTGGGGCACTAAATAGGCAAAGTCTATCCCAAAAATATTGTATCGCAAACCAACACCCATGGTCAAATACTTTCGGTTCCCTTTATTTTGATGTTCATAGAAATACCCTACACGGGCGGCAAACAGTTCATTATACCAATATTCCACACCCCCGCCAATCATTACCTCCTGCAACTCTTCCTGGAATCCACCCGGAGCATCGGAAAATGATCCAAACATTCCAGATAGCAGATTTCGATTGGGATCTTTACCTCTTCGAATAACCGGGTTTCCATCAGGGCCGGTAACAATTGTGCCTGTTTCATCAACTTCATATACAGGTGGCGTTGGAACCATTAATTTGTTAAAATCAAGTGAGATTGTTATTGAATTGTATGGGTCCAAATCCATTTTCAAACTGGACCCAAGCCTCAAATTTGTGGGTACGAACAATAGATTATCATCATTGGAGTAGGTCATTTTTGAGCCAATATTGGTAATAGAAGCCCCTAAAGCCAAATTGGAATTCGTACCTCCAAGCATCAGGTCTTTATTCCAGTACCACCCCAGATCAGCAGCAACGCTAATTGCGGCCTGGCTTCCTTCGCTATTCGGAATAAAGGCATTACCGACGAGGTTGGAGTAAATGAATTTCATGGTCAGACCGATACTCATATTATCACTTAATAACCTGGCATAGGAACCTTCAAATGAAAATTCGTAAGGATTAAACTGCTGCAAATCGTTGCCCTGATCATCTGTAAACTGGATGCTTCCCATATCGAAATACCGCAGTGCACCACCAACAGCCTGTTCATTATTTATTTTATAAAATCCTGATAAATACGTGATACTCATATCACTGATCAGCTTGGAGAGCCAGGGCGTGTACGATAGTGAAACTCCACTTCTCTTCTCGATCATGGCTAGTTTTGATACATTCCAGTGAACGGAATTGGCATCAGGTGAAGTGGCCACGCCTACATCGCCCATAGCGCCGGCACGGGCATCGGGAGCCACAACCATAAAAGGTACCGCCGTAGTAATAACCCTGCGAGAACTATCTTGTCCCGATAATCCACCCTGTGCCCAGGAATTTATTGCATACAGCGAAAAAATAATCAGCGTAACGATTTTATGAAAACTCATGAAATATAGATTTAAGCCATAAAGATAACTAATTCATTAGAATAAGCTTACCACTTAATGTCATTTTTGATTGGCTATTGCCTGTTGATATGTTAGCGCGATAAAGGTACGTGCCATGGCTCACGCGGGCGCCTGATAGGTTTCTTCCATCCCATTCAAATAGAATTTGCTGGTAAGCGCTTCTTTCTATTTCACCATTCACTTTCCTGATCAACTGACCTGTTTGGTCGATTATTTCAATAGTGTAGTTTAATGGCTCCCCTGCTCGGTTATGCTCCATGATAATCGAAGTAGACGAAGTAAATGGGTTGGGATAACCATTGATTTTTTTCACAAATATTGAGCCATTTCCCACGACCTCAAAATTTATCCTGGCTTCAGCGCTATTGTTGTACACATCGTATGCGACCAGTCGTATTTCGTGTATTCCCTCGGTAAGGTTTTCAATAGGAAAGTTAAGCCACCCGCTTCGATAATCATCAACCGATGCATTGTAGTATTTGCTTACTTCCCACTCTATAGAATCATCTAAAATCGCAGTTACAGCCTGACCAAAACCTTCCCTTGATAAATTGATTCCATTTATATCGGATATTTTGGCAATCAGGGTCGCGTTATTTGCGGTGAAACCACCTGAAATGAAAGTAGTATCATTCATAAAAAGCTCAATTTCAGGCCCTTCATTTTCACCTTCAGCGCTCGTGGCACCCGCACCAATTTTCAGGCTCATATCGGCCCCGCCTACTTCCAGTTGATTGGATGGATCATACCCATACATGACAATTTTTATCGGTGAGGTTTGGTAATTGATGTTTTTGGGCATTACGAATTGAATGTCAAACTCACCATTTGTTACGGAAACTACACCCTGGAATAAAATATTGTCTCTCTGATAATAGGTGGCAGGATTGGATTGGTCTTCATCACCTAAAGTACGGTATTCCATAGGTTGCCCCAAAACTGTAACTTTAATGGTTGAGCTGAATACCGTATTGGAAGAGCCATCAGGGTTTTGAACACTGCCCTTCAAATTTACCTTTTCAAGCGCGCGCAAGGTATCGCCAGGAGAATGGTACCCAGTTTCACTTTTAATAACGGCTTCAAGGTCAGGTGAAGAGAGTTTCATTGATGGATCTCCCAGGAATGAGAAGTTACGATTGCGTACATTTTGTACACTTTCGTTTTTGGTATTTTTAAAAATAGCGCCCATATCGAGGTATTGCCCATTTGCCCGGGTAAAAAGATGGCGATAAAGAGCGCTGTTAAGTTTGAAATTGGTGTTTTGAAAAACTAAACGACTAGAGGTAATGATACCAATGGCCCCACCATTTTCATTATTGATCAAATACTCCGCACCGGAAATAAGGTTTGGATCGTCGTGTCTGCCAAATTCACATGTAGCCGTAACAAAAAGTGGCAGGTAATCGATATTAGTTAATTTTTCAATGGCGCTGATGTCCAGAATTGTTTCCTCTGCAAGCCTGGTTTCTGATCCATGTCCGGAATAATTGACGACAAGTGAGCCATTGTCAATTGCATCTATTAAAGCTTTTTTCGCTTCTTCGGCCCTCTGGCCATTTGGCAAATTCTCCTGCGGATATGCATCGATATATATTTTTTCTGGTAATATTTCAGCAGCTGCGGTATCAACATAATCTGCCAGGTTGTTAGCATCTCTCATATGACTGTTTCCATCCCCATCATCTGCAACAAATACTGATCGTTTTTTCCAAAAACCGGAGGTGGCCGGTTCCAGGTCATACCTGATCAATTTGTTTACCACGGAGTTGGCTTCTTCCGAACTTTTTACAGGGAGTCGCCCAATGCCGATGTCCATATCGTGGTCATCCACACCATTTTCTGCCCAGAAGCCCTCACCTTCATCCATGAATGTATAAAAATCGTCCGAGCAATAGCTGTCCAAAGGGTCGACTGAATTTCTAGATGCGTATAGAGGGACGAGGTTATTATTGTTGGGAACCAGGTTTTTATAATCATAAGTACCTTTACCAAAAAGGAGCACATTTTTAAGAATGTTTTCACCCTTCAAATATATGTGACGAATAAAATCACGAATGGCTGTTACGTCCTGCGCACCGGAGGCAAACTCATTATAAATCTGATGTGTGGTAACCACATGAACAGATATGCCATTATTTTGTATTCTGTGATTGGCAAGCCTTTTAGCCTCGGACAACAGAGAAGGAGGCGTAATTATTAACAACTCTGCTGGCGGCAATCCATATAAGTCCTGGTTGGCAATCGCTCTGGCAGAAAACGGGATGTTTAAATTCTCTGGATCAAAAACAACATACTCATTTAATGATAGTGTAAGGTCATTGAAAGACAAATTACCATTTTCTGTAACCAGCTCACCCCGAATTGATTTTGGGTTGCTCTCCGTTGTGATATCCCATATTTTAAGATTGCTTTCGCCATTTCCGATCTTAAATGTACTCTGCAGATTTTCAGTACTCTTCAAAGATCTGAAGAAAAGAGGATTGTTTTCGAATTTTAACTCGGCCATACCGGAAAATATAAAATAGTCCATATATGCCCTTGAAGAAACACCGGAGGCACTATTAAAATATAACCCTAAATCAGGATTACTTCCAGCGGCAGGTTTGAAGTTGAATAAGCGAAATGCAACGATTCCCTTATCCACATATGGGCTCTCTGATAAAACACTCAAAGCAACATTTCCGATATTAACATCGCCCATCCGAATATCCATATCAGCGGGTGCATAGGTTTGACCTAACAGCTGTATGTTAAGAGTTGCTTCTTCATTCAATATATTTGAAATGGGGATCTCAAAAGTTTTTGGCCCGCTTTCAATAAATCCTTCGCCAAACCACATTCTGCCGGATTTCAGTATATTGCGGTCGTCCACTTCATGTGCAAAAAGGGCATTATAAGAATCGATTTCAGCAAACTCTCCGGTCACGAAAGATTTTTCCTCTACTCTTGCGCCCGAGGTAGCATCAGTACGTAAAAAATAATAGGAAGTATCAGTGTATGGGTGATGTTCATAATCGATGAAGCCATCTTCCTGCAAATCAAGGTGGTGTGGGCCCTGGCCGTAGAAAATGATATAATCATTGTTGTCAAAACTTCCATCTTCACCTCCCACGATTTCAATGGCAATGGACTGCAGACCAACGGGCCTTTCAGCACTGTTTGATTGAGGCAATACCCTTCCTCCGTTTCCATACAAAGCAATTGAATTAGGATTCAGGCCAGAAGCAGAAATACCCCAATTGTTTAATGTATTGAAATCGATCTTATAAATACCTTTTTCGGTAATCGCGATTTTATACCAGGCGCCTTCTGCAAGTGCAGAAGTTTCGCCTGGTTGAGCAGAGGCATAGCTCAATATAAAAACGCTAACGAATCCTGAAAAAAGGCTTGCCCATATGTTTATTCGTCCCAAATATTTTCTCTTTTAAACAAAGAAAAACAAAAATAAGGCTCCAGGTTGTCGCAATGATGATATTAAACGGATTTTTCCAGGTAGTTGTTAGACATTGACAAAATTACGTAAAAAATGATTATCAATGGAAGCGCCGCAAGTTTTAACCAAATAATTAATAAAACTGAGGCCATAATCAACAAATACCGCATCATATTTCTATTCCACTGAAACCCCTTAAACTTAAGAGCCAGTAGTTTTATGTCAGCGACCATTAACGCACTTAGTAGAATAGTAATCATGGCTAAAGCCCAGAAATTGGTCAATATTTCACCGGTTTGTGCCGGGTTTTCTTTTAGAATATATGGAAATGCACTGATAAATAAGGCCATGGCAGGAGTAGGCAATCCATAAAAAACATCGGATTGCCTTTCGTCAATGTTAAATTTGGCCAATCTTAATGCTGAAAATACCGCAAGCAGGAAAGCGAAATAAGACAAATACTCTTCCGGCGCTACCCCGAGCATAAAATGGTACATTATAATGGCCGGCAAAAGACTAAAAGTTATCATATCTGCCAGTGAATCGAGCTGTTGGCCTATGGCAGACGATACTTTTAACATTCGTGCAACAAATCCATCCAAAAAATCAAATACTCCACCTATCCAGATGAACATCACGGCTATGTTGAGATCTCCACTGAAGGCAAATGTAATACCGATACAACCCGATAAAAGATTGAAACAGGTCAGTGCATTGGGCATATGTTTTTTGATCATAATTGATCAGGCATTTAGTCCGACAAATGGATTGTTGATTTTTTCGAAGCCAATATTGGTAGCAGGGCCATGTCCGGTATACACCCGGAAATCATCATCCAAGTTAAATATTTTTACCCGAATGCTTTTGATTAGCGTGGCATGGTCACCGCCCGGCAGATCAGTTCGGCCAATGCTTCCGTAAAATAATACGTCGCCTCCAATAATGTATTTATCTTTTTTATTGACTAGGCAAATATGCCCGGGGGCATGTCCAGGCGCAAAAATCACTTCAAGTGCTGAATTTCCGAAACTTACGGTATCCCCTTCTTTCAAATAGTTATCCGCTCTGCTGGAATCAAATTGTGGAAAACCATATACCTGTGCATAAGTCCCGACTGATCTTAAAGTTGATTCATCTTCTTTATGTATATATAGGCCAACTCCAAATTTTTCTTTTACGAAAACATTTCCCAATACATGATCAATATGGCAATGTGTATTGATCAGGTATTTAATTGAAATTTTATTGTCAGCGATAAACGATTGTAATTGCTGCTTTTCTTCATTAGTATAGCATCCCGGATCAATGATGATTCCTTCCTTGGTTTCATCATAAATGACAAACGTATTTTCCTGGAACGGATTGAATGTGAATTGATGGACTATCGACATATTTGCTTTTTCATTTCCCACGCAAAGAAAGTAATTTCCTTTGTAATCATAAATGCTGATCTGACGTTAAGTGTAAGGTATTGTTTTAAAAAGGGTAGAATGTGAAAAATGTAGATTACATTTTAATTGGTCAGGGTTTGGCGGGCACTGTTTTGGCACATAAACTAATTTCCAAAGGTAAGAATGTCGTGGTTATTGATGAAAACAAAGAAATGACGTCGTCAAAAGTGGCAGCCGGGTTGTATAATCCGGTTACAGGCAGGCGCGCTGTACTGACCTGGATGGCAGAAACGCTTTTTGATCATTTACGTTCTTTTTATTCGGAAATGGAACAAAAGCTTAACACAAAGCTGTTGTATGACATTCCAATGTACCGGCCTTTCCGTCAGATCGAAGATCAAAATGAGTGGTGTAGTAAACTGGAAAATGCTTCAATAAAGCGGTTTGTGAAATCTGTATTTACTGATTCCATCTATTCCAGTCACGTCAATGATCCGCATGGAGGGCTCCTATTAAGAGAAACCGGCTATTTGGACATTCCGGAATTCATTGATTCTTCTAAAAAGTACTTTACGGAACTCGGGGTTTTACATCATCAATTTTTCAACGAGGAATCAATACATCCTGGTTCCGAAACCGTGCAATATGAAGGTTGGAAAGCAAAAGCAATAGTATACTGCAATGGAGTATCCATTCAGCAATCAAAATATTTTAGCTGGCTCCCCATGAGGCCAGTAAAAGGCGATATTTTATATATAAAACCAAATATTGCTTTTGAAAAAATTTACAACCGGGGTTGCTTTATTTTACCTCATCACAATGGCTATTACAAGGCCGGATCGACCTATTACCAAGGAGACCTCCATGCGGAAACCAGTGAGAAAGGGAAAAATGAAATTATGTCCAAGATTGATTCGTTGTTAAATATGGGCTATGTAGTGGTGGATCAGGTAGCAGGGGTAAGACCGGCAACGAAAGATCGTAAACCTATATTAGGCAGGCATCCCGAGTATGCAACATTATTTGTACTCAACGGTTTAGGTACAAAAGGAGTGACCCTTGCCCCTTATTTTGCCGGGCATTTGTCGGAAAATTTACTTTATAATTATAAATTAATGCCTGAAATAGACATTCAAAGGTTTTATTCGTTATATTGATTACTATGCCGGAGGAGAGCCAAATATGCTGAAAAAGTCTTCTTTAATCTTATTCATCACTTTACTTACCCTGACCCAAACCATTGCTCAAGTGGGCATGGCCCGCTTTGGTAAAAACAGGGTGCAGTACAAAAACTTTAACTGGCGATACTATAGCTCAGAAAATTTTGATGCATACTTCTACGATGGTGGCAATGACATAGCACGAATTGGTATTGAATATCTGGAGGAAGAATTTGACCGCATCACAGATATGTTAGGTTATGCGCCATATTCAAAAATCAAGGTATTCATTTTTAATTCGCCAATAGACCTCAAACAGAGTAATATTGGGGTAAATGAAAAGACATTTACAGTAGGAGGTCAGACAGATTTTGTGAAACCCATATTTGAAGTAGCTTTCCCGGGCACATTAGAGCAGTATAAAGAAGACCTGGTGTTTCAAGCCACAAAATTGCTTATCAAAGACATGATGTTTGGTGGCAGTATCGCCGACATGTTTCAAAATTCCTACCTAATGTCATTGCCTGAGTGGTTTGTGAATGGAGCAGCCGCATATATCGCACGAGGTTGGGATGTGGAAATGGATAATTTTATTCGCGACATGGTTAAAGAAAAACCAGTCAAAAAGCCAAATAAACACAAAGAACGGGAGGCTGAACTTCTCGGGCAGGCTATTTGGAATTTCATTGCTGAAAAATACGGGCGTACCTACATTTCAAATGTGCTCAATTTGACGAGGATCATTAGAAATGAGGAAAGAAGCATCTCAGGTACCTTGGGGGTGCCTTACAAAATATTCTTAAATGAGTTCAATGAGTATTACATGTCTCAAGCCAGTTTTGTGTATGAAAATTATACAGAATTGGATGCTTCAAATGCACTGGTAATAAACAACCGCGATTTGGTGATAAATTCAGTCAAATTAAGTCCGGAAGGCAATTACCTGGCATATTCGGAAATAAATCGTGGCCGGTACAAGGTTCATTTGATCAATCTTAATAAAAAGAACAAAGATAAGATCATATTACGAGGTGGATATAAAGTGATCAATCAGCAAATCGATTACACTATGCCCTTATTAAGCTGGCAAAGTGAGGGAACCCTGGGGATCATTCACACCAGGTACGGCAATACTTTTCTAACAATGTATACCGCAACCAGCGGTAAAAAGCGAAGAAAGAGATTGAATCGAATCAATCAGGTACAGGGTTTTGATATTGTAAAAGATGGAAACCTCGCGGTGCTTAGCGCTGATAATAAAGGCAATAATGACCTTTATTTAATTAGTTTAAGAAGAAATTCAATCAAAAGGATCACGGGTGATTTTTATGATGACATCGACCCAAGATTTGTGCCGGAAACAAGCTCGATTGTTTTCAGCTCAAACAGGACTACCGATACAATATATAATGGAAAAACAGATCTCGAAAAAATTTCTGGGAACTACAATTTGTTCATTTACAATATAGACAGCACGCGTAACCGGGTGTTTAGAGTCACAAATAATCTAAGCCGCAATTCTCAACCCATCGCCCCCAACGAACATGAAATTTACTACATCAGCGATCAACAGGGTGTTGCCAACATTCAGAAATATGAACTCAAAACAGGCATCAACAAACAGGTGTCATCCTTTGCAAAAAATATAAAGGATTGGGATATTACTTACGATAAGGAAAAACTGGCATATGTTTCACTTCTCCAGGAATCTGAGGCTGTGTTTCTTGAAAACAATCCAGAGCTGAATGAAAATAAGTTCACTATCCAAACGAAAAGAAGGCAGCTTATCAATGCCAAATTTGTAGCAAAAAGACTACAGGAAAGGCGCAAAAATGAAATTCAGAAAGAGGCAAGCGGAGCGCCCGTGAAGGAGACACCTGAGAAAGAAGATGCTGTACCTGGCCAGGATGCACAACCTTCTTTACTCGATGCATTCAAAAGAGAGGCGCCAACAGGCGATGGCGTATTCAATACGGATGAATATACCTTTAGCAATGAAATTAAAGAAGAAGGGCAGATAATAGCGCAGGAACCTGAAATTAAGCAGCCTGATGGAGACGGTACTTTTGTGGATACTGATAATTTCGTGTTTGAAACTGAGGCAGAACCCGAAACTCAAGAAAACAAGTATTCTTTCTTAAGCGCCTACAGCCGGTTGAGAGAAAGTAATGACATAACCGGGCCAAATGATTATCAGACTCAATTTACGGCAAACAATGTGGTCACCTCATTTGAAATTGACCCACTTATTGGCTTTGGCCTCAGACTTGAAACCCAAATGAATGACCTGCTGGAAGACCACCGGTTTTATGGCGGCATACTGGCTGCCACTGATTTGAAAAGCGGCGAGGTATATGGTGAGTACCAGTATCTGAAGCATACCATAGACTATGGTGGCCGCTACTACAGGCGCACTATTTTCAGGGATATACGGGAGAGCCAGTTTCAACATAAATATACATTAAACCAATTTGAATTATCAGCTAGCATACCTTTATCAGTTACAACACGCTTTACTGTAACACCCATATATGCATACACACAATTTTTCAACCTCGATCCAAACGCCTATCTGGTCAATAATTCAAACTTTGTAAACGATCAAAAAGATGATTATCTCGGGGCAAAACTGGAACTTGTATTTGACAACTCAGTAGCAAGGGATTTAAATGTGATACAAGGAACGAGAGGCCGTATATCTTTTCTTCATTACGAAGGCGTATCAAATGGTGAGAAAACATTTTCTAACCTTACTTTTGATATCAGGAATTACCAAAAAATACACAGGGAACTCACCCTAGCTACCAGATTATATTACGGTATGTATTTAGGCCCGAATCAGCAAAATTACCTGCTTGGTGGTCTTGATAACTGGTTGTTCAATGAAACGAATCAAACAGGTGATAATGACCCGCTAAGAACAATGCCACAAACCCCCAATACCAATATATTATTTTTGCAATATCTCACCCCACTTCGCGGCTTTGATTATAATGCCCTCAATGGATCTAATGCCCTTTTGATAAACGCAGAACTACGTTTTCCTGTAATAAAATACTTCTATCGGGGCCCCATTGCATCTAACTTTTTCAGAAATCTACAATTTGTCGGCTTTTTTGATGTAGGTTCCGCATGGACAGGTGCATCACCTTTTGATGAGGAGAACAGCATCAATACAGAAACACTTAAATTTGGGGATAGTCCGTTTGAAGCAAAAATCAAAAACTTCAAAAATCCGTGGTTATCGAGTTACGGGTTTGGAATGCGCACAGTTTTACTTGGTTATTATGTGAAACTCGACGTGGCTTACCCGGTAGAAGACTATGAAAGAGGTAAAGCCCGGTTTTTCGTTTCCCTGGGCTATGATTTCTAACAATTTTGCAATTTATTTTATTGCATTAGGCCAAGCCATCGTAACACCTTATTTTTACTGCCATGAAGCTATTTTACAGAGAAATGGGAAATGGAAGTCCGGTGATTATCGTTCATGGTCTCTTTGGCATGTCCGATAACTGGATGAATATTGCCAAGCAATTAGCCGATCATCATAAAGTCTATTTGCCCGACATGCGCAATCATGGCTCTTCGCCGCATCATGAAGAGTGGTCGTATGATGTAATGGCTGAGGACCTAACCGAATTCATAGAACTGCACAAGATAAAAGGCCCGGTATTAATCGGTCACAGTATGGGTGGTAAAGTGGTAATGAAGCTTGTGAATGAACAACCGGATTTGGTAAAAAAACTGGTGGTTGTGGATATCTCGCCCAGGTATTACAAACCGCACCATCAACATATTTTGGACGCCATGAATGATCTTGATCTTGCATCTTTCGACAGCAGGCAAGAAGCAGATGATGCATTAAAAAAATCGATTAAGGACTGGGGCATACGACAATTTCTGTTGAAGAATATCCAGAGGAACAAAAACGGTTTTGAGTGGAAACACAATTTAGCTCTGATAACCAAAAAAATTGAAGAAGTAGGGCAGTCAACAATGCCTGAATGGCCGGTTGAAACCCCAAGTCTTTTTATACGTGGAGCTAACTCAGATTATATTAGCAATGGTGATATCGATGAAATCAAGACGCAATATGTAAACAGCCAGGTTGTCACACTTAAAAATGCAGGTCATTGGATCCATGCCGAGCAACCCGAAGCATTCGTAAAAACCATAACTTCATTTATCGAAGCTTAGAAATAATGAATATAATCAGGCTAAAAATGATACTAATTATAAGGCTTGTGGCCAGAGGGAAATAAAAAGTAAACTGTTTTTTCTTTATGACGATATCACCGGGTAAGCGGCCAAAAAACTTTGACCAACCACCAAAATAGATTAGCAACCCTGCAACTAAAAGGACCAGGCCTATAACGATGAAAAGTCTGGCGATTGATTTTTCAGGCATAACAAAGCATTATGAGTGAATCAAAGAAAGGAAAATTATATTTAATCCCAAACGTTTTAGCGCCCGGTACCCAACATGAAGTAATGTCAAAATCGGTAACGGAAGCAATTTTGCAGTGCCGAAAATTTTTGGTGGAAGACCTCCGGGCTGCAAGGCGCTATATCAGTTCGCTTAAGTTAGGCATTGCCATAGAGGATCTTCATTTTGAAATCCTGAACAAAAATACACCGGAAAAAGAGTTGCCTGACTTACTCCAGGTATTACTCGAAGGTCAGAATATAGGCATAATCAGCGAGGCAGGTTGTCCTGGAATAGCTGACCCAGGGGCAAAGGCAGTAAATTGGGCGCATCGCAAAGGCCTGGAGGTTGTTCCATTAGTCGGGCCATCTTCGATTTTGCTCGCCTTAATTTCCTCAGGCTTTAATGGACAACAATTTGTTTTTCATGGGTACCTGCCAATTTCCCAAAATGAATTGATCAGAAAAATTCAAAATATGGAAAATGAGCTAGGGAAATTTGGCACTACTCAGGTGTTTATGGAAACACCCTACCGGAATAATAAGCTGTTAAAGTTTCTGGTTAAGCGCCTGAGAAACGAAACATTGTTGTGCATTGCCAGTGAATTAACTGCCCCAAACCAATTCATTGGCACCAAAAGCGTAGCAAAATGGAAAAAAGCACTACCTGATCTACACAAAAAACCAACGGTGTTCTTGATAGGAAGATAGATGAGGGTGATTTAGGTCCCATGCAGTTTATCTTCGCGGCCATTAAAAAGGGGTCAAAAACCAGTTCAAGTGAGGGCAAAAAAAAAGAAGCCTCCATAT
>DNTA01000063.1 GCA_003500135.1 Cytophagales bacterium
CAATTTATCTTCCAGGAAAAGGGGATTTTTACATAAACTGTTCAATGAATGGCACCTGGTCACAACACCATATAGCATAAAAACAAGTTGCTTATATGTAGTCAGCGTTTTATAGTAGTGATCACTGTTGTGCTCTTTGACACAAACGTCCACTATTTCGCGTGGAAGAAAAGAAAGTATTTGACAAAGTACCGGTTGACCAGCAAGATTCGTAACTTTAGACATGATGTTTGGTTTGTAGTGACTTCAAACATCATAAACTTTAGCGAGGCATCAAAGCCTCGCTATTGGATTATTCCAACATCATAGTAATTCATGACAACTTTTATCGGATGATAGTAAAAAATTATAAATTCATTTGGAAGTTTTTCGGTCACGAAGCAAAGGGGACAGCGCTACATCATCGCATACACCTGGTGCAGTTTGCCTTGCTTCACCGCCTTGAATCTACTGAAAGTGGGGTGGAGGCTTTGAGCGGGGGCCAGCAAGCTTTTTTGATCGTGTCAAATACTGACCGAAAGAAAGTAGAAATGGCTCTTAAGCCCCATGAGATCCTGGATCATGACTAAGCTAACGGCTATTTTTCCTTTTAAAGTTGGGTTTTCTTCTCTTTCCTCTGCCGTTTCCGCGTGTTCTGGGTTTGTATTCAGGACTGGGGCCAAACGTCCCCGGAATTTCAGCTTTAGGTACGGGGGCTCCCAAGAGCCTTTCGATATCCGCCATTTTCCCCTGTTCTTTTTCGCTCACCAAAGTAATGGCAATACCATAGGCTGCCGCGCGGGCCGTGCGACCGATCCTATGGATGTAATCTTCACCACTGTTGGGTACATCGTAATTGAGAACCAGGTCAATATCTTCCACGTCGATACCACGAGAGAGAATATCTGTTGCCACCAGTATTTTTAACTGTTTGTGTTTGAAACTGGACAATACTTCTTCACGGGTTTCCTGCCCGAGATCGGAATGGATTTCTTCGGCGGGTAGATTTTCTTTTTTGAGGCTTTTGGTCAGTTCTTTGGCGCTGCTCTTGGTCGAGCAAAATACAATGACGCTTTTCAGCCTTTTGGCGGATAACAAGAATTTTGCAAGTGGTATTTTTTGGGATTCATAAACGATAAAAGCTCTTTGAGACAGTTTTTCAACAGGCTTACTGATGGCCATATGGACTTCCACGGGGTCGTGAAGGACAGATTTTGATAATTCCAATATCTTTTTGGGCATGGTGGCCGAAAAAAGGAGGTTTTGTCTTTTTTCCGGTAGGAAGCCAATAATTTTCATGATATCGGCATGAAATCCCATGTCGAGCATCCGGTCGGCTTCATCCAGAATGAAGTATTCCAACTTTTTTAGCTTTACATATCCCATATTCAAATGAGCAATAAGACGACCCGGAGTCCCAACAACCACATCAGCGCCGCTTTCGAGCGCCTTTTTTTCCTTGGAAAAAGTATTGCCGTCACTGCCGCCATAAACCGGGATGGAACTCACTGATGTGAAGTAGGAGAGGCCTTCCATTTGCTGGTCTATCTGCATAGCCAGTTCACGAGTAGGTACGATGATCAATGCTTTGATCTGGTCATCGTGTACATTTTTTTTGATGATCCCATCAATAATGGGTAGCAGGAACGCAGCTGTTTTACCGGTTCCCGTCTGAGCCGACCCAATAAGGTCGTTACCTTCCATGATATGCGGGATAGCTTTTTCTTGTATAGAAGTGGCATCTTCGAAGCCAATGGCTTCTATCCCCTCCAGTAGGTTTTGGCTAAAACCAAATTCGTTGAATTTCAATACAAAATTTATTTTAATAAAAAATTAAAAGCATTTCACAGCGGTTAAGGCAAAATTAGCTCCATAGAACTACTTTGCCAAATCTCAATGTAAAATAGCCCGGAGGTATTTATTCCGGTGTGGTTACAATGAGTCGTTGATCTGCCTCAATCGGTCTTGCGCCACCTGAAGCCACAGGAGCTCCCAGGGGCAACTGACCCCATGTTCTTGATATGCGAGCCGGACCGGCGCCATTAATTACCGAAAGGGCTGTCTCCAGGAAATCTTCATCAGGACTGCCAAGAGGCTGACTGAAATCGTCAAAGTCCAGTTTGAAATCAGGTTCAAAACCGTTGCTGTATTCTGAGTCGCCGGTTGCATTGGCACTCTTCATAATGATAGGCTGTATGGCCCAGGTATGGCGTTCTTCAGAATCAGTAATCATAATAGAGCCGGTGTACTTTCCGCTTGTATTTTCACTCCCGATCAAAACTACGTCCATGTAGGGCTTTAAGCCATTGATCACCAATTCGCTTGCCGAGGCTGTTGAACTGGTAACCAATATGTAAACGGCATCCAGGGTCAAATTCACGGACTGAGGGTTGAAACGGGTTTTGAATATTTCTTCATTGTTATTGTTTTGTGAAAGATAGAACTCCCTGAGGTTATCATTGAAAACCTGTTGATAAAAAACATCCTCGTTATCGACATTGGTTTTAGGAGCAATCATGCTGGAAAGAACGGTTGCCGTGGAGCTAAACCCACCGGGGTTGTAGCGCAGATCCAAAACCAGGTGCTCCACCCCCTGATTTTCAAATTCAGAGAACTGATCTACCAGTTCTGCTTCCAGCGAATTGATAAACTGATTGTATACAATATAGCCCACTTTACCTGCTTCGGTGTCATAAATATTATGATATAAAATCGGGTTTTCCTGTTCCTTTATAGCCGTTAAACCCACATCTTGATCTGTGGGGCTAAGGCTTCCGTTATTGAGTTCCCCAAGTGTAAGGGTATATTGTTCCTGGGCGAAAAGTAAATCAATATAGTTCGTTGTGCTCAAAGTTGTACCGTCTACTTCCAGGAAAAAATCCCCGCGTTGCAATCCGGCATTGGCCGCAGGTAATCCAGGAATAACGTATTGGATTATGCCATATACATTGTCATTCTCTAGAAATTTGTACAGCTGGAATTTATAACCAAAGGTTTTACTGATTCCCTGAAAACTTTCCTCCAGTTCCTGGGCATTATCCGTGATCAATGACCAGCGGTCGGTAGGCCGGTATAAAAGTTTCTCGAAATAGGCCTTGGAGTCTGGTTCTTCATTCGGATTCAAATTGGTAGGCATATATTCGTTCCACAAATAAGCGAAATCCATGTTTTCCCAAATGAAATTATTGATCAATAAAGTTTCCTCACTTATTTGATTGTCATCATCTTTAACTACTTCGTCTTCCTGACATGAAACAAGGGTAATGAAAACAATCAATGACCAAGAAAAATGATGCAAAAACCTGCTATATGAAGAACGTAGCATATAATTATTTTTTAGTCCACAATGATAACGGATTGAATTAGATTTTGATTGCTAAACTATCAAATTTTTGCAGAATCAACCAGCCGCGATGTATTATCGTGTACGCGACATTTACTTTATTTAACCACAATTGTGATATTTTCATGAGATTTGATCCTTTATTTTGGTAGCAATATCAATCAGAGTTATGAAAAATATAAAGGTCACATTGTTATTCCTGCTCACGATGGGGTGCATTGGTACGGATATCGTAGATGACGCCGTGCCGGCAAAAGTTGTGATACAAAACCCGATCGATACGCTCAAAGTGGGCGAAAGTTATCAGTTCAAGGCCCGATATACCGATGAAAGCGGTGAAATAGTTAACGTACCCATTAGTTGGGAATCGGCTAATGACGATATCATTTCCATTACTGCCGATGGGCTGGCCACTGCAGAAATGCAGGGCAGTACTATGGTTACCGCCAGCCACGACACCGCCGGGGATACCCTGTATTTAGTTGCCGGCGAAAGAACAACAGCGTCTGTCTCTTTGCGCACTGCCGACCTTATGACTTCCAGTACCTATCCACTTAAAGGAAGCGCCGAATTGGAAGAAAAGGACGATGGCGCCCTGGAGTTGCGCTTTGGCACCGACTTCAAAACCACGTCGGCCTTGCCCGGTCTGTACGTGTATTTGTCCAATAACCTGAATTCTACGGCCAATGCTTATGAGATTGGCGCTGTAGATCAGTTTGAAGGCGCCCAGACTTACCCCATTGATGCTGCCGTGGGCATTAATGATTTTGACTATGTCCTTTTTTACTGTAAACCTTTTAATGTGCCCGTAGGCGAAGGTCTGCTGGTACCCTAATTCCTTGTCAACTATGAAAAGAATAATCATAACAATCACGATCATACTATTTCATCTCAATGCGTTTGCCGGAGGTGGCTGGGTACAACCCAAAGGAATGGGTTACTATAAATTAAGCCAATGGTGGATCGTAGCAGATGCTCATTACACGAGTACAGGTGAAGTGGATCCCAATGGTACAAGAGCTACTTATTTCACAAGTGTTTTTGCCGAATATGGGGTAACCGATCGCATAACCGGCGTGGTGTACTGGCCCTTTTTTGGAAGGAGCCTGGTGTATGAACAGGTATCCGGTACCACGGGCGAGGTGATCACACCGGGAGATGCCATCAATGGAATAGGAGATATGGACCTGACGGTGAAGTACGGACTTACCAAAGATGCACGTATTGCGCTGAGCGCCAGTCTGCTGTTGGGCTTTCCCCTAGGTGAAAGCAGTGGCGGACGCGATGGAACCCTACAAACAGGCGATGGTGAGTTCAACCAAATGATCCAACTGGATGCCGGCGCCAGCTTTAATGTCTTTGGTTTATACCCTTATGTCAACGCTTATGCGGCCTTTAACAATCGCACCAATGGTTTTTCGGACGAATTTCGCTGGGGCGCTGAAGTGGGGTTGAGCTATAAGTTCCTGTATGCCAATGTACGTATCCAGAATGTCACTTCATTGAAAAACGGTGATTCTAATTTTAATACGGCAGGAACCAGTCTATTTGCCAATAACATGGAGTTTTTAGCCATCACACCTGAAGTGGGCATCATCATTAACGACTCTTGGGGGGTGATGGCCAATTATGGCACGGCGGAGTACGGCAGGTTGATCTTTGCTAATCCCACCTATTCCGTAGGGATTTTTTATAAACCGAAATAATCATTGTGGTCCGTTGACAGTTTGTCATTCCGGATGATATGATTGGCCGAAAGTATGATTCCCCTTATTTTTTGAATTGCATAATTCTTTTATTTTTGTTCCTGTTAATTATTAATACTTTTTAGGGTACTTCTAAAAACTG
>DNTA01000307.1 GCA_003500135.1 Cytophagales bacterium
CACAGGTTAAGTGGTTGTTATGCAGACACTCGCATGTGGTAATCGGTACCCAGTAATTTCCAATTGATTTTTTTGATATCATATACGATAGTATAAGTATTATGTTCATCACTTTCGGGAGATCAAATGAAGCATCGGGAATTGACAAATCCCAAGAATGTCAAATTCAAAGATCTACTAAAAATCTGTGAAGAATACTTTGGTGAATATAGGATAAGTGGTGATCACTATATTTTCAGAATGCCATGGGCTGGTGATCCATATGTTAATCTACAACCCGATAAGAAAAACAGTAAGATGGCAAAACCGTATCAGGTGAAACAGGTGCTTAGAGCAATACGTAAAATAGAGGAAAATGAGCATGGAAATGATTGATCAATATGCAATAAAAATACAGTGGAGTGATGAAGATGAAGCCTATCTTGCTAGCTGTATGGAATTTCCATCCCTGATGACACATGGTGAGTCCCCAGAAGAAGCCTTTAAAGAATTACGATTTATTCTGGAAACCGTGGTTGAGGATATGAAGGCTACCGGTCAAAAGATTCCTACACCTCTGAAAGATAGAAAATATAAAGGGAATATTTCTTTACGACTTCCATCTGAAACACACGAGGAGCTGGTTAATTTAGCAATGGAACAAGACCTATCGCTTAATCAGTTCATTACAACAATAATTGAAAAAAACCAGTATGCAAGTAGCTTTCGCAAATTGTATTTAGAAATGCAAAATATGATAGATGAGCTGAAGGCTGAAGTTTTAACTTTGAAGACGATAAACGAGGAGTTGGTATCTTCCTATATGTTCCAAAAACCGTTGCGATCAGATACTTCATCGACTTCAGTATTGGATTTTGGCAATCAAACACAGGAAGCAGAAGAAATCTTGGTATAGGGAATCGAAAATGGAAAGTATTAGTAACTTGCAATCAAACAGTGTGATGATTTTTCCGATTGATAGTATTCATCTCCCCATTTTTAGAAGACCCGATGCAATAAAAATTCTTAACGAATCATTTAAACTTCAAGTCCTAACTCAGGCAGAAGCGTTTTTGGTCAATCCTAATCAAATTGTTTTTAGGAATGGATTATTTGAGTATAAGAAAATCAATTATTTCATTGATGAACTGGTCATTGATGATCGTCGAATTATCATTAAAATGACCGCACCTTCAGAGATTATTGATCAGTTTTTTACCTCCCTTAAAGATGTGCTTTCAAAAATCGATATTCGCCAAAACCGAGCGGACTTAGCACCACTATTAACAACATACGAAACTACATGTATCTGCAAATTAGATATCGATTTATCCAAGTACTTTTCGAATAGTTTATTCAACGAAGAAATTTCATCTTCCATATTATCTCAGATTGATTCTCATGGTTCAAAATTAGTAATGAACCCTTACACACTTCGGTTTCGATTGGAATATTTAGATATCCCCCCGAAACTTCGAAGAAACAAGATTGCACTTTCTGATAAATTTTTGACTATTGAATACCGGGAGCGCACAGATCCTTCCGATCAAATCTTCTTCACCAGTTCTCCAAGCCAAACAAAAGCACATTTTGCAATTTTAGAGTCCCTAGAAAAAGCATTTAACAGTGCCAAGCAAGTTCAGAAATAGAGCTGCTGCATAACAAGCGCTTCGAGACGGACACGCCTATTGTCATGAAAAATGCTTGTCGCTACGCTCGGCATTTTTCACGCCAATATACGGCGTGCCGCTCAAGCGGTTGTTATGTTTACAAAAGAGGGAATAAATGAAATTCGAAGAACGAAAAGAACTTGCTATTGCTGAACTGAAATCTAAGAATATTTGGAAGATAGACTATCAACCGCCTTTATACACCCTTTTATGGAAGTTAGGCCTTAAAATCCGTCCTCCTCATTATCAGAGACATATTTTACGGTTTTTAGTGGCATCTCTTTTCTATGGATTTCTAGTCGGATTATTCGATTGGATTTTTTTCCATGACATGAGTATCCCGCTTTCCGTTGATATTCTTCAATTTACGATATTTTCAGGTACCGTATTTGGATTTTTTACAACGCTCTTCTATTACATAAGTGTAAAAAGAAAACGGCTAACGAAATGGGAGCACCTGGCGTGACAAACACTAAAGCGACAACCCGCCTGGCCGAGTGTTTCACTTGAAATATCGACTGTAATAGAGCTTTGATGTTGATTCAGATCTTTAAAAGATCGTGAACGAATATCCAGGGATAATTATTGAAAATTCCAGTGTCTTTCCAAAATATATTTGGAAATTATGATTAAAATCGAAAATGAAACAGCATTAGAAAATATTCCCAGTGAATGTCAGGATTTATTTCCTAAAATCATTGAAGCGTATAAAAACCAATTCTCGAATAATATATTAGAAATTCGACTACTCGGATCTGTACCACGTGGTGACCTGATCGAAGACGTTTCAGATATTGATTTTCTCTGCATACTCAAAGGAAATACTAAATGCAAAAAACCACAGATTTTCTCAGACATTGAATCTGAGCTCCAATGTTACTTTCCTTTGGTGCAGAAGTTTGATTTAGATGTAACAAACGAGAATTACATTGAACAGAATTTCGATTACAAATTATTAATTATGACAGATTCGATCGCTATTTACGGTTCGAATTTATATTGGGTCGACTCATATGAAATCTCTGCAGATAAACTAGCTTCTCTCTGGAACCCAGATTCAAATGAATTAATGAAGAAGTATTCAGAATGGATTTTCACTGCTGAAAATAATGAGGTCATTAGCAATACCACAAATTGATCGGCAAAGACCTATTGAAATCATATCGTCCAATGATGATGGGGAAATGTAATTGTTTTGCCCGATCAATCAAGAAAACTGCAGAACAATTAACTCAAATTTTCCCTGAATACTCAGAATTATTCGATATTCTTTTTAGACTTTACTCAGATCCAATTTCGAGAAAGAATATTAAAGAGAAAATAAAAAGGATTGAGTTTCTAAACCAACGTTTCTTGGCAGAATTTGAAACATAACAAGCGCTTCGAGACGGACTCGCCTATTGTCATGAAAAATGCTTGTCGCTGCGCTCGGCATTTTTCACGCCAATCACGGCTCGCCGCTCAAGCGGTTGTTATATTGACCTAAAAATCGGCGGAACCATTTTTTCAGCCGCTTGGATCTGCTTCAATGATTTTGGTTTTCTGTCCTGGGTACC
>DNTA01000290.1 GCA_003500135.1 Cytophagales bacterium
TCAATAATTCTTTACACTAGTTAAACGACCCGTTTGTCATAAATAGGATGAGAAAGGATTTGTTTACGCTGTGGATATGCTTTTACAGCTTGATTACCTTACAAAAAAAGACTATGAAGACTGGCGATACGGACGAGTTGATTATTTGGAAAGCGTTTGCAAAATTAATTTGAGTAAACTGACTACGACAAAAAAGTTGATTGGAAAATATACAACTGAATTGAATTTGAAAAATTCCTGGAACAGATACAATCAATTTGACGTAAGGGTTAAACTTCGATTACGATTTAGTAAATCCGGGGGTAAAAATATTGAGGATAGTTATGGAATGCATTATAGTGCGGGGCAGGCTGTAACGGACGGTACATTAAAAGGTGGTTACCACCTTCTTCAATGCGGCTGATTCCAAAATGTAAAAGGTCAACCGGCAAAGAAGTAAACAGATATCCGTTGTGGGATAATTAATCGACCAGTTCTTGATCGTATTGAACAGAAGAAGTTGGAAGGTCCAAATCTCCATCTGTTATGTCGTGTGATGCGTCGGTATAAATAGTTCCTTTATTTATTATGTTGCTTAGATGAGCCGTATTGGCATTACCTAGAAATACTATCCGCACATTGTTGTATAAATTCAAGTGAAGGTCAGCATTGTAATCTTCCATTGCAATTAATTGATATACCAGTATTTCCCACAGATATTTGAAGGTAATGGTTTAAATCAAAACTTTTTCGGACGATTAGAATACCATTTATACTTTACTCAAAGTGGTGTTAAATTCTAAATGTTCGCCGCTTGCCTCTGTTATTTTGTCACCCGCATTAATATTGATCGTAGAGTGTTGCTTTACCGGGTTATCAGGAATGTTTCCGTTGTTCCATGTCGCTTCCATACTTCATAAACCATCTGCCGCAGAATCGAAAGACTATTTCTTTGCACGGGTTTGTTCGGGCGACCCGATGTTGAAAAAAAATAGATTTCCGGGCTTTGTTGTCAGTTTTAAATTCTGCTTCATTTCAGTGGTTTTTTGCCACTAAATGCGCAAAAAACATTCCCTTACCCAAAACCCCTTATGGCAGTTGCTTGTGTTGAGCCCACGTTTTGAAATGAAACATTATTCCAATTTTGGGAATTGCATTATTTAAATTTATTTACGACAGATTTTTTGGCTAATTTAGGTATTCACCTATACAAATAGGTGTTATACATATGTTTTTGATGTTTTATTCCAAATAGAAAACCCCAGCACCCGAATTTTAATATTGCACTCTTCTAATTTATGGAGCAGGATTTGGATTGTTGTGATGTGCCTTTTGTATTTCGTCAACCATATCTTTGGAAAGATCAAATTTTATGGAATCAATGTTCTGTTTTAATTGATCCATACTAGTGGCGCCAATAATATTGCTGGTTACAAAAGGCCTCGTATTCACCCAAGCCAAAGCCATTGTTGCCAGGTCGACGTTAAATTTCCCGGCAATTTCAACATATGCCCGTGTGGCTTCATAAGACCTTTCCCCCGAATAGCGTGACATTTTAGGAAAAAGACTTAATCTGGACTTTTCAGGCTTTTGTGCGTTCAGGTATTTCCCGGACAACATGCCAAATGCAAGTGGTGAATAGGCCAACAACCCCACGTTTTCACGGATAGACATTTCTGCCATTCCTATTTCATAAGTCCGGTTTAGAAGTGAATAAGGGTTCTGCACACTCACGCATCTCGGTAAATTGTAGTCTTCGGCAGTTTTTAAAAATTTATGCAGCCCATAAGGTGTCTCATTTGATATACCGAAATACCTGATCTTACCCCCAGCTTGCAGTTCGTTTAATACCTCAAGTACCGACTTGAAATTCTCCTGCCATGGATCTTTATCATCGTGTTCATAACCCAGCTTACCGAAGAAGTTTGTTTTTCTCTCAGGCCAGTGTAACTGGTATAGATCCACGAAATCAGTTTGCAACCTTTTGAGGCTTCCTTCAATAGCGGTCCTGATTTGATCACGGGTAAATTTCAAAGGGTTTCTAATGTGCTTAAGACCTGTTGAAGGCCCGGTCACTTTTGTAGCGAGAATGAAATCATCTCTCCTGCCCCGCTTCTTAATCCAGCTTCCTATAATTTTTTCGGTGGAACCTTGCGTTTCTTTTCTGCCCGGAACAGAATACATCTCAGCCGTATCGATGAAATTAACACCTTTTGAAAGGGCATAATCAAGTTGTTGGTGACCTTCAGCCTCTGTATTTTGTTCGCCCCAGGTCATCGTTCCGAGGCAAATTTTACTTACCTGTATGTCTGTATTTCCAAGATTTGTATACTGCATATAACTGGTTTTATACTGCAACTACAAATCCTGGAAATAGTTTGACCAAAAACTATTAATCCGGTTATTTATTTTTAGGGAAGATCAGAAGGTTTACTATATGCAGGGTCATTCACCATCTGATGATCGGTGAGCGCTAGTAAAAATGCTTTAAGATCTTCTTTTTCCTGATCGCTCAATTGTACGCCTCCTTCCCTTACATTTTTCATAAGAGGATGGACATATTCAGAATACACCAGTCCTTCCGAATAAAAGTCAATAACTTCATCGAGGTTCTTAAAGCGTCCATCATGCATATAGGGTGCGGTAAGTTCTATATTGAGGAGTGAAGGAGCTTTGTACGCCCCAATGTCCAGCGGATCACCTGTGACTACAAAACGATCCCTTTCTTCATTGAAAACAGAGTCCTTGGCATTATTGAAATATTCATTGGTCGTCATAAGTATAGAGCCGCCATGACAGTGGAAACAATCGGCTTCTTCTGAAAAGAATAAGTTATGTCCTCGAAGTTCAGCTTCCGAAAGGGTAGCCTCCTGCCTGAGGTAGCGATGAAATTTAGAATTGTAAGAAACAATGCTTCTCAAAAATTGCGCAATGGCTTTTGACATACGATCGATATTTACCTCTGGTGTACCAAATGCTTTTTCAAACATTGGCGGGTACTTGTCGATGCTTTCAATCATTCTGACCGATTTTTCTATATCGCCGTTCACTTCATGCGGAGCTTCAATGGTCATCCAGACCAGTGATTCGAGGTTTCTGAAATTAAATGGTTCCTCAGCGGGCACACCATAAGCTTCCGATCCCAATTTCTGGTTTTCTTCCGATACCCAGCCATTCCACAAATATCCATTGTGGTTATACACCAAATTAAATAGAGGGAGCATGTAATGTGGCGTTTCTTTACCTTCGGGATACTCAGCCGAAGGAAGACCTCTTGTTTTTCCCCCCGGGAACCTGGGGTTATCAATACCCGCCTCGAAGGCATTTTTCTGTACGTGACATGTGGCGCAGGTCATCATCGAGTCAGGATGACTGCTTCCGGCAAGCCGGCCATCATAAAATAAGTATCGTCCCAACTCCACACCTTCCACTGTCATGGGGTTATCAGCAGGAATGTTGAGGTTTTTAGGAAAACCGGGAATATCGGGCAGTTCATATGGCGTAGGTTGATTTTGCATTTCAGTAGGATTCTCACCGCACCCACTTAAATTCACAACCAAAAAAACCGCTATTACTGCAATGATAAGATATTTTAAATCACTGGTTATTTTCATTTTTTTCACTTATTGAAACCACACTGAACCCTCCGTTTGCGCCATTTTCCACTCCAGCCGCCATTGCCTCCTGATTTTGCATGATCATAGCTCCATGAACATTATGATCGTAAATATTGGGGTTCTGAAACCACTCTTCAACATTCATTGCCAACTCAATTGAAGTTGTCCTGTTGCTTCGAACTGTTATGGGGGAGGAAACAATATACTCAAACCAATTTTGCACAAAGTTAGTAGTGCCTGCATCCTCAACCTTTCCGACACCAAGGTGAAAATTAAACGGTGTTCTTTGCTGTTGTTCATTCATCCAAAAACCGTTTAACTTCATATAGTGATAACCTCCATTTTGCCCTCCCAATGTAATCGGCCAGGCCATATTGGCTTCGGGCGCATCGGTAAAATACCCCTGCAGGTTTTTCTCGCCTTTTAGTCCAAAAGTAAAAGCCAAACCGGCATAGTTGCCGGCAGGAATATCATCTGGCAATTGCCATGTCAAGGTAGATTCGATATTTGTATCGATGTAATGAGCAAAATCTTCTTCACTTAGGGCCACTCTTTCACCATCACCCGTAATCAGGTACAAATCCGAAATAAACCACTGGATCTCAGTTATTTCATAATTATTACCGGCTGCATTGTGGTAACGCATTTCATCGAATACGACCTCATCATTATTCTCCAGATGGTTAAAATTAATTTCCAATGATCCGGGGGCTGGTTTACTTTCTTCAGGATCACAGGAAGAAACCAACGCTAGTATTGGAACTAAGAGGAAAATCAACGTGTGTTTGCTTAACAACTGGCGCATTTGTATTAATTTTGAACAACCTAATTACTATAATTAATACAAGATAGGTAAAAATAATGTTTCGTTTTGTGATAAAAATCGCTCATGGACGACAATCCCTATTTTAGATTACTTGACAGGCCCCATATTTCAAAGAAGCAGTCCATAGAATGGATTGAAAATTTTAAAGACCCAAAAGGGTTTCATCACTTGATGGAGGTTTTCCTTGAAGGCAACTACCGACAGGTGCAGAATGCCTCCTTTATGGTAATGCACCTTTTCGACTCTAGCCCTGGCTTAATCCAACCCTATCTGACAAAAATGATCGATTTGATTTGTAATAAAAATCCCATTAATGCAGTAAGGCGCAATGTGATGAGGGTTTTTCAAAGTGCAGATATACCGGTTTCTCATGAAGGGGAGCTTACCGATATAGCCTTTAAATATTTAAACTCGGCCCATGAACCTGTTGCCAACAAAGTATTTGCCATGACGGTATTGTACCGAATGACCCTAAAATATCCGGAACTTGGCGGGGAATTGAAATTTAGCATTGAGTCGCAAATGCCGTTTGGCGCTTCAGGTTTCAAAAACAGGGGAAAAAAAATATTAAGCGCTTTATCATCTCAAAAAACCGTTTAGTAGCGCTTTAAACTACATTTAGCGCAATAAAGGCCCGTAAAAAGCGGAAAAGACATTCCAGATTTAATTTTTCACCGCTTTAAATTTTAAATATTATCACTATTTAGTTCTGTTTACGGTATTATATTCGTAAAATGATTTATGAGGTATTCCTCAGGTCAACGAAAACAGAATTAAGTGTAAATTTTAAACTTAACCAATCAGTTTAATTATGCGAGAGACAGGAATTAGATCAAAGGTTTCAGATTTGTATGATATAGGCATCAAATCTGCCGAAGTACATTGGAACTATTCCCCCGCCGAGATGTACGAGGAAATTTTAAGAAAGAAAGAAGGTGTAATGACCGACACCGGAGCCATTATGGTTGACACAAGTTCATTCACAGGAAGGGCCCCCAAAGACAAGTATATTGTCAAAGACAAAAAAACAGCTTCTACAGTGTGGTGGGGCAGCATCAACCAACCTATCGAACCGGGGATATTTGATGAGATATACGACGAGATGATCAAGTATCTTTATGCAAAAGAGCTATATGTCCGCGACGGATATGCAGGCGCCGATCCAAAATTCAAAATGAAAATACGGTTTGTGAATACGCAGGCATGGCAAAACCTCTTTTGTTACAACATGTTCCTTCGACCAACAAATGAAGAATTAGAGGGTTTTCAACCGGAATGGACCATATTGGATGCACCCGAATTCACGGTCGACCCTAAACGATTCGGCATTAGAAATAGCAACTTTGCATTGATCAATTTTACCAAAAAAGTCATTTTGATTGGTGGCTCGGGTTATGCCGGTGAAATTAAAAAGGGTGTTTTTTCAGTGTTGAACTATATCCTGCCTGAAGAAAATCATGTACTTTCCATGCATTGCTCGGCCAATATAGGGAACGACGATGACACAGCTGTGTTTTTTGGCCTTTCCGGCACTGGTAAAACCACCCTTTCCGCCGACCCCAATCGCAAACTCATCGGCGATGACGAGCACGGCTGGACTGAGGATGCAGTATTCAATTTCGAAGGTGGCTGCTATGCAAAGGTTATCGACCTTTCCAAAGAAAAAGAACCTCAGATATGGGAAGCCGTTAAATTTGGAGCCGTACTTGAAAATACCCGTTTTTATCCTGGTACACGCACAGTTGATTATAAGGACACCAGAGTAACAGAAAACACAAGGGTATCTTATCCGATACATCATATCCCAAATGCTACTGAGCCAAGCGTTGGCCCCCCTCCGAAAAATATATTTTTTCTCACAGCAGATGCTTTTGGAGTAATGCCACCAATATCTAAGCTTTCGCCGGGACAGGCCATGTATCATTTTATTTCCGGTTATACCTCCAAAGTGGCAGGTACTGAGATAGGCGTCACTGAACCGCAACCCACTTTTTCGGCCTGTTTTGGTGCAGCCTTTCTACCTTTGCATCCTACTAAATATGCCGAGCTCTTAGGGAAAAAAATTAAAGATGGCGCAGTAAATGTTTGGCTGGTCAATACAGGTTGGGCCCAGGGGCCCTATGGAAAGGCCGATCGAATGAAGCTCTCTTACACCCGTGCTATGATCAAAGCAGCCCTTGTTGGCCAACTGGACAATATGGACTATAAAAAGCATACAATCTTCGGGTTTGATATGCCTACCTCTTGTCCGGATGTGCCTGATAAAATTCTTAGTCCAAAACAGTGCTGGAACGACGATCAGGCATTTTACGCCTCGGCCAACAAACTGGCAGGTGCGTTTATTGACAATTTTTCGAAGTTTGAGGAATTTGCAAACGAGGAAATTTTGGCTGGAGCACCCAAGCCAAATCTCGAATTTGCCTAAGCTTAACAATTGTTTTAATTCAGAAAAGCCGTTTCGTTTGAGCGGCTTTTTTTTAATGCCTTTTATAGCAACAAATGTCTTTCTTGAATAGTCTATATCAATTAACTTCTTAAATTAGCAAGCAGAAGGCATTAATTATGAGAAACTTCACTATTGTAGGAATCGGGGAAATACTGTGGGATTTGTTTCCAGGTGGTAAAATGTTGGGAGGCGCTCCTGCCAACTTTGCATACCACGCTCAAAAACAAGGCAATAAAGGCTATATAATCAGTGCGGTTGGAAATGATCAACTGGGCAACGAAATATTAAAAATAATTAATGAGAAAAATCTTGGGAACCTGATAAACCTGGATAGTGAACATCCTACAGGAACCGTTGAAGTAACACTCGATTCGGACGGTGTGCCCACCTATAATATAATCGAAGAAGTGGCCTGGGATAACATCCCTTTCTCAAGATCTGCCGAGAAAATAGTGGAAGTGGCCGATGCTATTTGTTTCGGTTCGTTGGCTCAACGCAATGAGACCTCGAGAAATACCATAATGCGCTATTTAAAGAACAGTAGAAAAAACTGTTTAAAGGTATATGATATCAACCTGCGCCAACTGTACTATGATAAAAGCACCATTAAAGAGAGCCTGAATATTGCCAATGTCCTCAAACTGAATGAAGAAGAGTTGGACGTTTTAATAAGATTATTTGATTTGGATGATGTATTAGAAAGCGTAATCGACCAACTATTGCATGATTTTGGCTTGTCCGTCATTGCCCTGACCATGGGAACCGAAGGCAGCTACATTTTTAGCGGCTCACAAAAATCATTTTTACCAACCCCAAAAATAGAATTAGCCGACACGGTAGGCGCCGGCGATTCTTTTACAGCGACTATGGTCTCCGGACTTTTGCAAAACCTGCCTCTTGAAACCCTACACCAAAATGCTGTAGAAGTATCGGCTTTCGTTTGCAGTTCTTCAGGCGCTATGCCCGATTATCCCGAAGAAATCACCCGGAGACTCAGTTAGTTGTAATTTTATTCCAGTTCTTTTTTCTGATAAACACGAACATACCCTATTGCCATTTCAGCAGGGAAAGCAGTTGTGTCCACACCATTTCTACCTCACCATTTCCCACCAACTGCCAGATTTATTATCAGGAAGAACGGTTGGTCATAAGGCCATTCCGCCGATGTTTTATTTTCATTGTTAAATGTAAAGAACCAATCACCATCCATGTATACATGATACGCTTCAGGGATCCATTCAAGCGGATATTCATGAAAGTCATCGTAAACATTTTCAACGAATTTACCGTTCGGCTTTTCTGTACCTATGGAGTGATTATAAGCTTCGGTATAAGCCGTGGCAAATGCAAATACTGTATCGGGTTTGTACCCGACGTGTTCCATGATGTCAATCTCACCACTTTGTGGCCTGTTACCATAAGTGTTATTCATCGGCAACATCCATATCGCCGGCCATAAACCTCGTCCTTTGGGCAATTTATTTGGCCATCAAATCTACCCTGCCATATTTCCAGTGTGCTTTATTATTTGTAATAAGTCTGACCGAAGATAGCTTCTTATGGTTAAAGGGTCCTTTTTTGGCCTGGAAATAGAGCACACCGTCTTCAACTCTTACATTTTCAGGATCTTTAAAGGTATAATGTTGTCGTTCATTATTGCCCCATCCCCAACTATTTCCAGCGGTGTTGTTTGGCCACTTCCCCGGATTCGGCTTCTTCTACCATGCACCTAATGAATAAAAACGAACTGATTGGTGGGATTAAGAATAAGCTGAACAGCATTCTGAAAAAAGAACGCAATGAATTGGTAAAAATGGTCATTCGGCAGATCATCAAGGATATTGACCATAACATTGAACTGGACCAGGATTGGCGCCAGTTTGAATTACATTTTGATCAGGTATATGGCGATTTCATGAATCGCATTAAAATGGAATTTCCCGGCCTTACCCCGCAGGAACGCAAATAAACGGCATATTTACGAATGAACCTCTCTATCAAAGAGATTGCTTAATTGCTCAACATTTCAGTAAGGGGCGTTGAAATAGGCCGTTTCCGCCTGCTTAAAAAACTAAGCCTTGAAAGGGAGGCCAATCCAACGGGATACATCATGAATTATTAATTAACACGATCACAATAATCAATTCTCCGGAACTTCGGTATTTACAAAAACATAACTGAACCAGTGCCATTTCCCTTTATTGTCGGGGGCGGTTAAAGTATATTTATTTCGTCTTCCTTTTAACGGTGAATTGGCTTTGAGCGCTACTGTATTGCCATTCATGGTAATAGAACAGCGGCCACCTCCGGTAAAACATTGCAATTGATCCATGCGCAATCCTTTTTCTTTTATCACAACTATCAGCGCCGGTTTTTCCGATTTTTGCAAACCTACCTGGCAATTCATATCTACTCGTAAAGCATTCATATTTACTTTTTCCTTCACCGCAGCCATTTCGGCCAGTGCATCATTTAAGGGGAACCTGGGAATACAATATCTATTTGACTGCTCATGAAATACCCCCGACTGCTGCGAAAATGCCGCTATGTAGCCTTCTTCCCTGAGCCAACGATGAAAAGGTTCGAGGTGTTCTCCATAAGGATAGGCATAAATACCCTTAAATGCCAGGCGCTCTGCAAGCAAGGTGTGAGCTTTTTTAAGGTCATGTTTAAAAAAGGCGCTGGTATCATGCGAAATGGTAAGCATGTGGGCATGGCTGTGGGAATGATTCCCAATTTCCACACCTTTTTTGGTCAATTCTTTGAGCTGGTCCCAACCCAGATAATCCGACCAGCCTACACTTTCGGTATTGACAAAAAGCGTTACCGGAAAACCATAATTTTCGAACAATGGGTATCCATCCGTATAAAATGATTGGTAACCGTCATCAACGGTGAAAACCACCCTTCGAATAGTGTCTGCTTGATTGTCATAAACAAGATCAACGGCTTCGGAAGCGCTGACCACCTGGATATTTTCTGATTTTAAATATTCAAATATTTCTTTTAGCTTTTTTGTAGAAATGCTGGTTGAAGGAAACCGCTGATCATTAAATCGATGCAGCACAAAAACTACAATTTCTGATTCAGGCATTCCCTGATCGACCTCTTTTACAATCTGCGCCTTTTCTTTTTGCTCGGTGAGGCTTTGGGTTCCATCCTTTTCTTCCTTCTTTTTATGGCAGGCCGATAAAATTATAAAAAGCAAAAGGATATAATTAATATGACGCATATGTTCTCAGGGTAGTGTCCATTTTATATGGGGCGAGTTGGTAATGATCATACCTGGTCAACTGGTTATTTGCGATTACATTGCGCAACATCACTACATACTCAAGCCGTTTTTCGGAATATTTTTTCAAAAACCATATCAATTCATATGGATTTTGACTTCGCCTGCGATGGTATCGGAATTTTGAAAAGGCAGGCGCCCGCCCCATCATCACATAATAATCGCGAACCGACTGATAAATATTGTCGTACTTACGAACATAAATCGTTTTTCCTTCGCGGTCCTGGCTGGCAGCCATACGTGGTTCAGCGCTGTTAAAACTCCATATCCCAAACAAATTGTTTGCCTGCTTACAAAACCTTGATCTCCCCCAGCCTGTCTCTATTGCCGCCTGTGCAAGCGCCATACTGGTTGGATGCGTATGTAACCTTATCATCAGTTCTTCTGGGTCATCTGTGTTAAAATCCTCCAGAAGCATTGATAGCCTTATACTGTCGACATCCGTCATCCCGGCAGTCGCAACACTATCTTTCAGGATATTGGCCACCCACTTACGGTTTTCCTCCATTTCTTCCCTGACCAACAGAATTGAAGGCAGCAAAATATGTATAAAGTACATTTTCCTCTTTTGAGGCGACATCTCGCGGATTTCGGGAATATTCTCATAAACAATTGGTACCACAATACTATCTGCATGTATCAGCACTTCCTCCGGTTTTTCTATGGAAGCAAAAATTACCGATGTCTTCACCAATTCCGACTTTTTACTGGTCTGCATGAGGGTAAAAACCAAAAGCGCCAAAATCAGCGCTCCAAAAAAAATGAGCAGTAAGCGATAACTTTCTGAAATCTTCTTTACGGGTGACATAATATCAGGCCTTAATTCATACGGCCTATTGCAATTTGGTTTTAATTATGATATTTGTGCTGCGCTTAATGGCAACAAAACAAAAAGTACTAATCATTGGCTAATAAAAAAAGGAAAAAATCGGTTCAGAGAAAAATAAATTGGCTAAAAATGCTACTCAAATCCCTTGGGGTGATTTTGATCGCCTTTGTTTTATTCATGTCAAGCGCCGTGATTTATGTGCTGTTGGAAATACCGGCGCCTCTACCTACTAAAGAGCAGTTGAGCCAGGTCAAAAATCCGGAAGCATCGATCCTGCTGGATCGCAAAGGAAAGGAAATTGACCGGTATTATGTTTTTGACCGCATAATTGTGCCTTTTGAAGAAATATCGCCCCATGTCATAGAAACACTCGTTGCTACGGAAGATGCCCGTTTTTATGAACACGAGGGCATTGATTATTTAAGTTATCCAAGAGTGATCTTTAAAACAGTCTTGCTGGGCGACCGGACCGGTGGTGGCGGCAGCACGATCACGCAACAGTTGGCCAAAAACCTTTTCCCGAGACAGGATTTCGGATCATTTAACATACTCATCAATAAATTGAGAGAGCTCATCATCGCTTCGCGCATTGAAGCGGTTTATGAAAAAGAGGAAATTCTGGCCCTTTATCTGAATACCGTTCCATTTGGCGAAGGAGCTTTTGGAATCGAATCGGCAGCAAAGCGCTATTTCGATGTATCAGCTCCTGACCTCAATTTGCCCCAATCCGCACTTTTAACAGGTCTTTTAAAGGCCAATTCATACTACAACCCTTACCGGCACTTCGATCGGGCCATACAGCGCAAAAACACGGTAATATCGTTGTGGCACGATCATCAGCGGTCGAATATCGATTTGGATAGCCTGAAACAAATACCCATAAAACTGGCTGTTGAAGGGAAAAGTGAAAAGAAAGCGATCGCCGCTTATTTCAAGGCCTATGTTGAAAAACAATTAAAGGACATACTTCAGGAAATTGGAAAGGACAATGAATTGGCGCCTTCTTTATACACCGATGGCCTTAAAATACACACCACCCTCGATTACGAGCTGCAAAGCATGGCCGAATGGGCCTTAAACTTAAAAATGGCAGCCCTTCAAAAATCATTTTACGCACATTGGTCGGATTCGAAGCCCTGGGACCGCCAACCTGATATACTTTCAAGAGCAGTCCGGTCTTCACAAGCCTATCAGAATTGGGCAAGAATGGGATTGACTAAAGGGCAAATTTCAGATAGCCTGGCATTAAAAAGAAGCATGCACATTTGGTCTGATGGTGCATGGCAACAAAAGAACTGGAGCACACTGGATTCTGTAAAACATTATCTTATGCAAATGCAGGCCGGTCTCATTGCTATTTCTCCCAAAGACGGGCACATCCTTGCCTGGGTAGGTGGTGTGGACCAGACAGCATTTCCTTATGATCATGTCTATCAGGCCCACAGACAAATCGGCTCTACTTTTAAACCAATAGTATATGCCACCGCCCTGGAAAAAGGCATTTCCCCCTGCGATTATGTAAAAGCCGAACAAAAAGCTTTCAAAGAAGGTGATCAGGAATGGCAACCGCGCAATGCAGATGAAAACTACGAAGGCAAATACTCCATGACAGGAGCCTTGATGGAATCGGTCAATACAGTGGCAGTGAAAACCTTAGAGGCGGCAGGAATTGATGAGACCGTCAGGAATGCAAATAAAATGGGTATCGAATCAGATATTCCAAAAGTTCCATCAATAGCGCTTGGCGCCCCGTCTTTTTCACTTTTTGAAATGACCGCTGCTTACGGCACATTTGCCAATGAGGGCAATTTTGTAAAGCCTTTGGCTGTTTTAAAAGTAGAAGACCGCGACGGCCATGTTTTATGGCAGGCAGGGCCACCGGAACCAAGGAAGGTTTTTACAAAAAAAACGGCGATGCTGATCAATAATATGCTACAAAAGGTAGTGGATGAAGGCACGGCTCGCAGCTTGCGAACTACCTATGGTTTAGGGAATAACCTTGCAGGAAAAACAGGAACCACCCAGAACAATGCCGATGGCTGGTTTATCGGATATTCCCCGTCGCTCGTGGTAGGCGCCTGGGCCGGTTGTGATGACCCGGCAATTCACTTTCGTTCGACCACGCTGGGTCAGGGAGCAGCTACGGCGCTTCCAATATTTGCTGAATTTTACCGGCAGATGAATAAATCAAAAAGCTTCCAAAACCTTGTAAACAGCCGTTTTGCCCCCCTACCCGATAACTACCGGCAAATATTGGATTGCGATCCCTTTAAAGAGGAAAAAAGTTTCTTCGAATGGCTTTTTGGCAAGAAAAAAGATAAAGACGAAAAAGCTGCTATGGAACCAGAAAAAAAGAAAACAAAGTGGTGGAAAAGGATCTTTGGCAAGAAAGAAAAACAAAAATGATTTTTTTCACTTATTTGTAGTTGATATCGCAGTGATGGTCTAACATGAAGTTACTGTGATTATTAATACTCCTCAGGGAAGCATTTTTATCAGATCAGGAAAGCTTTATTATTCATGAACAAATACCTAATAAGGTTCAGCTAGGCGAACACACCACCATTGCCTACAGCCCCGGCACATGAGCTTTATGGTTGCCCGATAGAGTTTTTTATTCAATTCAAAATCAAGCAGTGGGTTATAAAGCGGCACGAGTGAGCAACAGGAACAACACCACAAAGGACTAAAAAAAAACGTGCTTAAAACCGGCGGCAGGGATAAAGTTTATGCTTTTTTCAAATCCGAAAGAGTCAGATATTCCGATACCACCGGATGGTTGTGCGAACATTTTTACAGGCAGCTAAATAATGAAAAGAATTATGAAAACAGGCTTTCGGTCGCCCTTGCACCGCTGGAAGATCTGCGAGTAACTTTGTTGTACCACATTACCCGTGGACGTGGCCCCACTGCCAATGTAAGCATTGTCCCATATAAGGATTTTCTATTGCTCCTGAATCAAAGAAAGTCCGTTGACAATTATCAGCAAGGCATATTTCAGGGGTTGGTGGCCATACTCTTCAATATCAACTTTTTCTATTTCCTCCTGACACGCGATTCGGCATACCTCGCTTACAGCTTGTACAACTTTTTTATCTATCCCTTTACATCCAGTTTATATGGTTACTTGTACCTTGCATTTATAGATTATGACCCCATATTGAAATACCTGGTCGATAACATGTTCCTACTAGCCTCCATTTTGTTTTATTTCATGTTCTTAAGGAATTTTGTCAATACCAAAGAGCGATATCCCGTTTGGCACAATATCACCATCTTTTTAACCTATGCCATCTATGCATTACTCGCGATTACGAGCGTTTTAATCTATTTTTACCAGGCGGCATACCTACCCTACGACATTCGCAAAATAGTCATTTTATTATGTATGGTACTTGACATTGCGTTTATTGTTCAACTGTCGGTATCCGGCGATTTAAGGGACAGGCTGTTTGCAACGGGCACATCTGCACTGGTTATTTTTGCCTTTATTTCCATTGCCGCCTATTTCATGCGTGAAAATTTCAATAGCGACAAAATCCTTCAGGTTGGTATCGTACTTTTACTCTCCCATTTCAGTATCGCATTGGCCATAAGAAACAGGGAAATTGAATACGACAAAGTGGAGGCACAGGTTGCTTTGATTGACCAGCTCAATGAAAATGAAAAATTAAAAAACCAGTTCATTGATCGTTTTGAGCATGAAGCCAAACAACGAACGGATGAGATCTCAACGCAAAATGAGGAATTGATCCAGCAGAAGGAAGAACTAATGGCACAAAGGGAAATGCTGGAGCGCCAAAAGCGTGTAATTGAAGCAAATTTTGAAGAATTAAGTGCAGCCAGAAATTTTCTGGAAATGAAAGTAAACGAAAGGACCGAAAAATTGGCCAAATCCAACAGCGAACTGGTGCAGCAAAATTCCCAGCTTGAGCAATATGCCTTTATTACCGCGCACAATTTGCGTGCACCCGTAGCACGCTTATTGGGTTGTACTCACCTATTTCATCGGCTCAGCGGAAAAGACCAGGCTTCAAGGGAAATATCTGAGCATGTAAAAAAAGCCACAAAAGATATGGGGAAAGTCATAACCGATCTCAATAAGATTCTTGAAAAGAAAGCATGAAAATGTGACGAAAAAGCGAATTTACTACGATGAATTGCTATCCAAAATATTTAGCCGTCTGGAAAACATAGTGAAAGAAGCTGATCCGGATATCGACTTGCAGATCAAAACAGAATCCATTACTACTTTTCCGGCCTATATCGAAAGTGTTTTTTTAACCTGATCAGCAACTCCATAAAATACAGGTCCGATAATCGAAGGCTAAAACTACAAATCCGGATAAATGAAAATGATAACATACATCAGTCCAAAATATCTGACAATGGATTGGGCATAGACCTGATAAGCAACAAAAAGGAATTATTTGTTCTATACCAGCGCTTTCATGACCATGTGGACGGTAAAGGCTTCGGGTTATACCTTAAAAAAACCCAAACAGAAGCATTGGGTGGAGATATAAATTTGAGTAGTGAGCCTGACAAAGGCGCCACTTTCGAACTGCATATCCCGGATAGTAAGTCTACAAACTAAATTTTTATTTCTATATTAGTTGCCTGAATTCAGGGGATAAACGGTACATGGCAAAAACCCAACTACCATTTATATTTTTGCTCATTAGCGCTTTCTTCGGATGTGCCACCTACCAATCCGTCAAAGAACTGGAAAGCGACACCCAAAGAAATGACCGGCTGCCGGCGCACACCTTCTTTCTTGTGGGCAATCTGCAAAAAGATGGAGCCCCCTCGCGTCCGCTGAGAGCAGAATTTATCAGCCAAATAAGCGTGAACGCCTCCCGAAACACAGTTCTATTTCCCGGAAACATTCTGAATGCCGACCTTTTACCGGAGGTAAGTGAAAAATCAAACCAGGAAAACCTGGAAAGGCTGAGGGAACGCTTCAATTTTATAAAATATTTCGAAGGCAACTATTATGGCGTATCGGGGTATAGAGAGTGGGCCGATGGAAACAAGCGAGGTAACGTGGTTGTGCGGGTGATGGACCAATACTATGACAATACACTCGAAATGCCAGATTTAATGTTGCCCTCCAATGGCTGCCCTGGTCCGGAAGAAGTATTGATCAACGACTCTACCATACTTTTACTTATCAATACGCAATGGATCCTGCACGACTGGCAAATACCGGGTACGGAGGAAGGTTGTGAAGCCACTCATCCGATTGATTTCTATAATGCACTGGATGATGCGGTTAAAAGGAATCACGATAAAATAGTCCTTATCATGGGACACCATACCCTAGAAGGCGCCGGGAACCCAGCAGGTTTCTTCACCCCCGAATCCCATATGGTTCCCCTGCCAGTTATTGGATCTCTCGCCATTTTGTATCGCAAATACCTGGGAGGAAGCCAGGATCTGGCGAATCCTGAATACCGCCAAATGCGACGCACGATTGAAAATATTATTGAGCCTTTCCCCAACGTGTTGTACCTGGCTGGTTCTGAAGCCAATACGGGCATTTATAAGGTAAATGAAAATTATCTGATCAACAGCGGGAACTATCTGTCCGGGAAAGCCATCAACAAGAAGAATGCTGATTTCGCCACCTCTTCCCCTTCATTTACCCGTATCGACCTTCTTGACAGACACACTTTTCGCATCAGGGTTTACAGTGTGAATAAACAAAACCGCGCGGGCATAAGCTATGAGAAAACCATCAACTTTAATTACGCCCGTCCGCTTGAAGAAAACCTCGAAAGGAAACCTATTGCCGAAGACAGCACGGTATGCGCTGTCGCCAATAAAGCATATTTGAAAAACAGCGAATACCCCGGTGCATTGGGAAATAATTACCGTAAGGAATGGGCAGCTGAATTATGTCAAATTCCGGTTTTTGACCTGGCAACGGAAAAAGGCGGTATGGAGATAGAGAAAAAAGGAGGAGGCATGCAAACCAGGTCTTTGCGCCTTGAGGCCCCGGACGGGCGAGAATACGTCTTACGTAGTATTGAAAAATATCCTGAAAACGCCATCCCTTATTACCTGCGCAATACGGTGGCAGAGGATGTTGTGAGTGAACAAATATCGGCTGCACACCCCTATGCGGCATTTACCGTGCCGGTTCTGGCCGATGCAGCAGGTATTTACCATACCAACCCACAGCTCGTTTACCTGCCCGATGACCCATTGCTCGGCCAGTACAGAATTGACTTTGGCGGTGCACTATACCTTTATGAGGAGCGTCCTGATGATGACCGTACCGATGTGTCAAGTTTTGGCCGTCCGAAAGAAATTATCAGCACAAGTGATGTGTTGAATAAACTTCGAAATGATGAGGATAATAGCGTTGATCAGGACCTGGTACTGCGTTCAAGGCTTTTTGACATATGGATCGGTGACTGGGACCGACATGAAGACCAGTGGCGCTGGGCGGAATTTAAAAAAGAGGACGATGTGAAAATATATAAGCCCATACCGCGTGACCGCGACCAGGTGTTCTTCTTTTCCGATGGATGGCTTACCAGCCTCGCCTCCAGAAAATGGGGCGCTCCCAAATTCCAGGGATTTCACCATACCATACGCGATGTGAATGGACTGAATTTCAATGCCAGGCATTTTGACCGTACTTTTCTCAATGAGAAAACCAGGGAGGAATGGCTGGAAATAGCCCGTGATTTACAGCGGCGGATCAATGACAGCATCATTAAAAAAGGCGTCAGGCAACTTCCTGCTGAAGTATACCAATTCAGCGGCCCAGTTATTGAAAGTAAGCTTAAATCGCGCTTAAAAGATCTGGACAAGTATGCCGAAACCTACTATGAGTTTCTGGCGAAAGAAGTGACCATCACAGGGACCGATAAAAAAGATCATTTTTATATTGAGGTTCAGGGAGATGGATCAGTCATTGTAACCGGATATGGTAAAGATGAACGTGATAAAGAGTTTTACCGGAGGCATTTTCATCCGGAAGAAACGCGGGAAGTCCGCATATTTGGTTTAAATGACGATGATGATTACCACTTCATTGGCAGCGATCGGACCAAAATCAGAGTACGTGTCATTGGTGGCACTGGCGATGACCAGTATTACACCGAAGCATTGGAAAAAGGCCGCAGGAGATTTTGGGTTTATGATAAACGCAGCAATACTACCTTTGACCGCAGTGGCGGATTAACCAATAAAACCACCAATAAAAATCCGGAGATCAATTTATACGACCGTCGCTCTTTTCAATATGATCGACTGGCCCCCCTCATTCTGGGAGGCTTCAATCCTGATGACGGTATTTTTGCTGGCGTTGGCGCCCTGGCAATACACCACGGCTTTCGTAAAGAACCCTTTAAAAACAGGCATATGGCCCTGTTTAACTTCGCCCCCCGGTCGCAGTCATATAACTTTACCTACATGGGACGCTATACCGATGTGGCCGGTGCATGGGATTTTGATCTGAGGGCTTCTATTTTCCGGCCTTCCTATACGGATTTTTTCTATGGCTTCGGCAATAATACTCCGTTTAATGAGGACTTATTTGAAAGAGACAGGCGGTATTATAGCACAAGGTACGAGCAGATCATTGTACAACCCTCCATGATATATTCCAACCCAACTAAAAAGCACGAATGGCAGTTAGGCTTGCGCTTTCAAAATGTCAATGTAGAAGAAAACCTCAATCCGGAAGGCCCCGACGGTCGATTTATTTACGATTTTGCCGAAACTTTGCCCTATGACTTATTTGATGTGGACAAATCTTATTTAACCGCTTTGGCTAATTATACCTATGACAGCAGGAACAACCCTTTTTATCCCAAAAAAGGAATTTTGCTAAACCTGGGATACGAACGCACCCGATCCATAGACAATCAGGACCCGCGTTTTGATTTCTTCAAGGTCAACCTGTCCTCAGCATGGTATTACACCTTTGGCAAACTACTCAAAACTACCATGGCCCTTCGTATTGGCGGGCAATGGCTTGAAGGTGAGCGTGAGTTTTATCATGCGGTAAGGCTGGGCGGGCATAATGCCTTACGAGGTTATCGAAAGATGCGTTTCGCAGGAGACCAGTCGGCTTATGTCAATTTAGACTTGAGGATTAAAATATTCAGCATCAATTCACCCATCATTCCGGCCGATGCCGGCATTCTGCTTTTCAATGACTATGGCCGTGTGTGGATTGACCGCCAGATCTATGAAGAGTTTGATGACGATGAGTTGCACCGTGGGACCGGTATAGGCATTTGGTTGGCGCCCCTGGAAAAAGCAGTCGTGTCTGCCGATTTTGGCTGGACTGAAACGAGTGAACGCACCCTTTTTGTCAGGCTGGGTTTTCTTTTCTGATGATACTATTGAAATAAAGGAAAACCCTACCCAGTAACCCGGAAACCTTCCTGCAGGTTGCATGGGCCAACCTTTTGCTCTTTTTGGCCTTAAGCTTTTAACCAACCCCTGCTTTCTGCCTTGAGCTATAAAAACTTTCTGCCAAAAGCTTTTACCCACGATCAGAGTCTCGCCATGCGAACTCTGATCACCTCAAGTTTCAAAACCCTTCCAGCTTCGAGCTTCGAGCTTCTAGCTAAAATTGCTTTCAGCTTTGAGCATATATAAACAAATACACCCATCCGCCAACTTCTAAACCACCCTACCTCCCAAGTTTATGTAAGGAGTTGAACTCTGTTATTTTAATCATAGTGTCAATGTGCAGACAAACCAAAACCGGTTTCCCGCGTTCATATCAAAAAACATAAAGCAAATGAAAGCAATCTGGAAAGACCAAATACTGGCGGAAAGCAACGATACGGTTGTGGTTGAGGGCAACCATTATTTCCCTAAATCATCTCTTAAAACCGAATTTTTCGAAGAAAGCACCTCACATACCACATGTCCCTGGAAAGGGGTGGCATCGTATTATACCATCAAAGTAGAAGGAGAAAAGAACGAAGATGCTGCCTGGTACTACCCCACTCCTTCTGACCTGGCCAAAGGCATAAAAGATCACGTTGCTTTTTGGAAAGGCATTGAAATCGTAGAATAGTTCAAAAAAGTTCTGTGTTCAGGGTATTTCATCCAATAGCTCTGAACTCCCTGCCCCCGAAGTTTACGTAGGGAGGTAAACGCTGAAGTAAAATGTAATTTTAGTTACCTACCAGGCATGGTAATTGTGATAAATTGCCTGTGATTTGGAAATGCAGATCACATATTGTATCGATTGCATGAAAAATTGCGTAACTTTGTTTATTAATGAGATTGATTATGCTGAAAAGATTTTTAAATATTCTACTCGTCGTCGTATTTTTTAGCGCTTCCGCATTTAATGTGCAGGAAAGTCCACAGGGCGAGGTGAAATGGTACACGATTGAAGAAGTTGAGGCCCTGATGAAGCAGGAGCCAAGAAAAATTTACATTGACGTTTATACAGACTGGTGTGGCTGGTGTAAAGTAATGGATAAAAAAACATTTACCCATCAGGAAACCGCAAGGAGGTTAAACACAGATTTTTATGCGGTGAAACTGGATGCTGAGGGCAAAGAAGACATTACCTTCAGAGGGCATACCTTTAAGTTTGTCAATCAGGGCCGGAATGGCTATCACGAATTAGCCGCAGCTTTGCTTCAGGGAAAATTGAGCTACCCAACCTCAGTCTTGCTTGATGAAAACATGAATGTCATTCAGCCATTGGCAGGATACCTGAAACCGGAACAGTTGAATCCCATTTTGGAATTTATCGGTGAGGACATCTATAAAGACCAATCCTGGGAGTCTTTCGTGGCCAGCAAGAAATAAGGAACATTAAACATATCAAAATTGAGCCTATCTGCTTATCTGCAAGATAATGAAGATACAATCGTTGCCCTCGCTACTGCGCAGGGCATCGGCGCTATTGGGGTAATCCGGCTTTCCGGTCCGGAAGCTTTTACCATAGTTAACAAGGTTTTTAAGGGCAAAAACCTGGAGAAAGCAGATAGCCACACCATTCACTTCGGAACCATTCGCAATGGTGAGGAGGTACTCGACGAAGTGCTGGTTTCCATATTCAGGGGACCTAAGTCGTACACCAAAGAAGATGTAATCGAGATTTCATGCCATGGTTCGCCATATATCCTGCAACGGGTTATCAAGTTGTTACTGAAAAGTGGTGCCCGATTGGCAAAAGCCGGTGAGTTTACACGCAGGGCTTTTCTTAACGGTCAGTTTGACCTGGCACAAGCCGAAGCAGTGGCGGACCTGATCAACTCCGATAGTGAAGCGGCACATATGGCAGCCATGAACCAAATGCGCGGAGGTTTCAGCCATAAAATACAGGCACTGAGAGAAGAGCTTATCCACTTTGCTTCCATGATTGAGCTAGAGCTTGATTTCGGGGAAGAAGATGTAGAGTTTGCCGACCGCAGCGACTTGCGCAACCTGATCAACCGCTTAATTACAACGATTGACGGACTGATCGATAGCTTTGCCGAAGGCAACGTGATCAAGAACGGCGTGCCGACGGTTATTGCCGGCAAGCCCAATGCCGGTAAATCTACCCTGCTCAATGCCTTGCTGAACGAAGAAAAGGCCATTGTATCCGATATTCCGGGGACCACCCGCGATTTTATTGAAGACGAGATACACATTGACGGTGTTCTGTTTCGATTTATCGATACTGCAGGGATACGGGAAGCTAAAGACAAGATTGAGGCGATAGGTGTAGAACGCACCAAGGCCCAGATGCAAAAGGCTTCACTGATCATTTACCTGTTTGACCTGACCCTTGAAACCGTAACTGATATCCATAAAGAAATCAATGTATTAGAAAACCTGTGCATTCCTTTTATTAAGGCCGGCAATAAGGTTGATCTGATCGAAGAAAAGGAAGTTGAACAGATCAAAAAACAATTCCCCGATATGGTGCTGATCTCGGCCGGTCAAAAAGCATATATCGAAGATCTCAAAAAACGCATCACCGAAGTGGTGCAGTTTAAGCATTTTAAAACCGGCGATACCATTGTCACCAATATCCGCCACTACGACAACCTGATGCAGACCAGGGAGGCAATAAATGCCGTAAGTGAAGGCCTCGATAACCAGGTCACCAACGATTTTCTGGCGCTGGACATCCGCAATGCCCTGCACCACCTGGGTGAGATCACCGGCGAGATCACTACGGACGATCTGCTGAGTAATATTTTCAGTAAGTTTTGTATCGGGAAATAAAATCCTTACTTAGGTCAGGTCTATGGATTCCAAAAAAGGTATTCACCAATTGAGGTAAAAGATTTCATGAGCCCGATGAAGCCTGGTTTCTGAGACAATAAATCACCCAAACTTCTTATATTTGTTCATCGCCCTATTACTATGGAAAGCTCGGAATATCTGTCATTCATTCCCCTTCTGATATACGGCCTGGCTATAGCTGATCTGCTTAGTGAATGGAAACGCTTATTTGACAAAACACAATGGTATTTCCCATATTTGCTTACAACCATAGTGCTCACCGAATTGGCCATTTATAACGTATTCATATATGCCAACCTCATCAGTGAGCTCGAAGGAACGTCTTATTTAAGCTATTTAAAATATATACTTCCTCCGTTTTTATTTTTATTGATGGTCAGTTCATTTACTCCTGAAAAAGGTGATGATACCAAGGAGTATTTCATAAGAAACATGCGGATCTATTTGCTTTTAATGGCCGTATTCATCGCTTCCCATTTCCTGTTTGATTTTAAAGAAGGCAGATTCGTAATCACGCTAAGGACATTAATGATCGTAGCGGTTTTACTAGGCGCCATCCTGAGAAAAGTATGGATGATTTACGTATTATCCTTGTTGTGGTTCATCTTAATTTTCATCAGGCTGAATGTTATATCCACCTAGAACCAACAACCTGATGCAAATCTTTAAATTCCACCGCTTCTACATTGTATTTACCTTGTATTATCGTAATATTGCAATAAATAAATAATTAATAGTCTTGATAAGCTCAATGGACTCATTGACTATTATTGGTTTTAAATTGGATCGCTACGGGTCATCTTATTAGTAATAAAACAAAAATGAAAGCTTCACGAAAACGACTTAATTTTTTGGATCAGTATTTAACACTATGGATATTTCTGGCTATGGCAGTAGGTGTCGGAATCGGATATTTCATACCCACAAGCTCCGGATATATCAATTCACTAAGTAGTGGAAGCACGAATATTCCTATCGCCATTGGACTGATCCTGATGATGTATCCTCCATTAGCCAAAGTCAATTATAAACTATTGCCTCAGGTATTTAAAAATGTAAAGGTATTGTCGATATCACTCCTGCTGAACTGGGTGATCGGACCCGTATTAATGTTCGTGTTGGCCATAACTTTTCTTCGCGACTATCCGGAATATATGGTTGGTCTTATACTGATCGGACTGGCCCGTTGTATTGCAATGGTCCTGGTATGGAATGATCTGGCAGAAGGAAGTAGTGAATACGGCGCTGGATTAGTAGCTCTGAACAGTATTTTTCAAGTATTTGCCTATAGTTTCTATGCCTGGCTTTTCATTACCAAATTACCGCCCTTATTCGGGTTTAAAGGTGCCATCGTTGACATATCGATCGCAACCATTGCAGAAAGCGTCGCCATTTATCTCGGCATACCTTTTCTGGCAGGTCTGTTGAGCAGGGTTATTCTTGTCAGATTAAAGGGAGAGCAATGGTATACTGCAAATTTTATTCCCGCCATATCACCCATAACCCTTATTGCCTTGCTGTTTACTATTGTAGTCATGTTTTCTTTGAAAGGAGAACTGATTGTTCAAATTCCGATCGATGTGGTACGGATCGCCATTCCTCTTTTGATCTACTTTTCATTAATGTTCCTGATTGGTTTCTTTATCAGCAAAGCTATGGGAGCAGAATATGATAAAAATGCATCAATTGCTTTTACTGCCGCCGGAAATAACTTTGAATTGGCCATTGCGGTAGCGATTGCGGTTTTTGGTTTGAATTCCGGACAGGCTTTTGCCGGTGTAATAGGACCACTGGTCGAAGTTCCCGCCTTGATACTATTAGTGCGAGTTTCGTTTTGGCTCAGAAAAAAATATTACAAGTAGCAACCTTATTTCCTCGAGGTTGCCTCAACAAGTCCACGAACCCACCAATTTACAGGATAACAACTGGTGGATTTTTGTAGTACAGTGCAGAATGGTAGACAACACCATTGAGGCGGAATACCGTTTAAAGTTTAAAGGAAAAAGTTTAAAGGCAAATGAATTTTCTCCCTTAGAAAGCCAAAAAAAAGAAAAAAACCACCCGCCTTGTCATATATTTCGGGTTCTGTTTCGACTAACTGATGACATGCAAACAAAATGGTTATTGAAAATCCTGAAAACACTACACGAAGACGGCTACCGCTGGGCGCGACAGTGTTGTAATTATCAGGAAGAACTTAGCAAGGAAGTCATGCAAGAGGTTTATCTGAAAATATTGAATAAAAAGGCCCAATTCAAAGAACAAGCCTCACTTAAAACCTGGTTCTTTTCAGTGATCCGGTATACAGCCCTTGACCACCTTAAAAAACTACGTCACGACGAACCGATTGACGGACTGGAAATCGCAGAAGAGCATGTGGAATCCAATGCAAAAGATTTGCAGCTACTTCTGGAACAACTGCCTCAGCAGCAGCGAAAAGTACTACTGCTGGTTTTTTACCACGATCTTACCCTTGAAGAAGCTGCGGAAGTGATGCAGGTTAGTATTGGAACCGCACGCACACACTACGATAGGGGAAAGAAAAAGATGAGTGAACTATTAAAAAGAAAACGATATGCCTGATAATGATCAAAATATAAGAGGCTTTTTTGAACAGCTAAAACATGAGGAAGCCAAAACCAAGGTACCCGGCATGGAGGAGTTATTGCCAAAAAAACCGGTATACAAGCGCATCGTTATTTGGTACTCCGGTATTGCAGCATCCATAGCGGTGATCCTGTTTTTTTGGCTGAATTACAAAAGTGCCAACACAGAGAATAAGTCCGCCGCAATTCGTATCGATATCGAAGTGGAATCTGAGAATGCCACACGATCACTGGTGGAACAGAAGGGCGGTCTCGAAAGCTGGGAATCACCGACAGACTATTTATTGACATCATTTTAATCTGAATATTATGAAACAATTACTAATTCTGATTTTTGTATGCTTTGCGGCCGGAAAGGTGGCAGGCCAGGACATTTTCCAGAAAAAACTCTATTCAGCCGATCTGATCATGGCCCATCAGGGTGAAATAGAACTGACCAATGAACAATCAAAAAAAATACGGCAGATCTATGATGTGAACTCTGATAAATTCAAAGCCAAAAAATGGGAGCTCTATGACCAGTTACGTGCCATGAGTAAAATATTGGACGCCCCGGTGGTCGATGTAGAAGAAGCTAAAAAACTGCTGGGGAAAACACTTGTATTGGAAAATGAGATCAAAATGATCAAGTTTGAGGCATTAGTTGCCATGAAAAATGAACTCACTGCCAGCCAGCAGCAGATTCTTGATCAGTACACCGATCAAAATGAAATCTCTTTTGACTCGGAAATAAGCCTTGGGGATGATGACAATATCGTTTTGAAAGTAAAGGAAGAAGCGGATAAAAATGAAAGCCCACTATATATTCTTAAATCCGGTAAAGGCGAAATGCACGTTAAAAGTGACGCCATACGAAATATCAATCCGGAAGACATCAAATCTATAAAAGTGCTTAAAGGCGAATCGGCCACTGATGCATATGGTGAAAAGGGCAAGAACGGCGTCGTGATCATACAACTTAAATAAAATCCTCATATACCCCATTAAAAAGCTTCGGGCATTACTCCCGTAGCTTTTTTATTCAGTATACCGGTTACCACTATCCGGCATAAACAGGCAGGTCAAAATGAAAGGCTGCACCCTGGTTGGGCCTGGAAATCACTTTAATACTCGCCTGATGGATATCCAGTATTTTTTTAACAATAGCTAAACCGAGGGCGGCGCCGAAATTTTCTTTTGTAGCGGGCTTTGCTTTTCTGTATCGCTCAAAAATATACACCTGGTCCTGTTCGGAAATTCCCACACCGCTGTCTTTCACCATCATTTCAACATTATTTTGATTTTGACAAAGCTTCATTGTCACATTCCTTCCATTAGGCGTGAATTTAAGCGCGTTATCCATCAGGTTTTGGATCACCCTTTCAACCAGTGATATATCGGCAAAAACAAGCGGTAAGCCTTCTTCTATTTCGGTTTTTTTTCACGGGCCAGAACCTGATATTTGTAATAGATATCCATGGCCAATTCCGATATTAGAAAGGGTTCTTTATTGGGTTCAATCTGTTTGGCCTCAAGTTTGGAATACTCAAAGAACTGGCCCACCAAATTGGTCAGTTTTTCAGTGCTGGAGTTTATGATATTCAGATATTGGGCTCTTTCCTTTTCCGAGATATCATCTTTTTTGATTAAAAGTGTTTCGGTATAGCCATGAATAATGGACAGGGGTTATCGGAGATCATGGGATACATTAGACACCAGCTCCTGTCTCAATTTGTCATGGTTTTTTAGCTTCTCCATATTGTCATTAATGGTATCTGCCATTTGATTAAAAGTGGTGGCCAACTCAGATAGGTCCATTTTTTCTGCATTATCGATCCTTGCATCCAAATCCCCTTCTTTAAACCTTACGGCCGTTTCAATCACATTGCGAAGGTTTGATGTGAGATACCATATGCCTACCAGCCCTATGAGCAATGCAAATCCCAGTGTCAATAGCATAGCCCCAACGCCAAGACTCAGGAAGTAACTCCCCGACAGGCTACTCATTACGGCATCGAACTGCTTTCCTGCCAACACAATGTAGATATATCCTTCTTTTCCTTCATGCTGAAAATGAGCGGCAGAAAATATTTTGGGGTCTTTAGCATCCCTGGGATTGTCTCCGAGTAAAAATACCTCTCCTTCTTCTTTGATGAATTTACGTACCGGTTCCAGGTCTACCACCTGTTTGGGAGCTTCGGGTTCATCATGATCCAGTACTACTGAGTACAGGATGGTACCTTCATTGTCTAACAGGTACACCTCGATACCCCGGTTTACCGCCATCATATCGTGCATGATATCACCGAATAAAGGTTTATTGACCGTTCCGTCTTCCAAAAAGCGCGACTGGTCTTGAAATTTCTCTTCGATAAGGTGGTTGGCTACCTTTGAATTAAGCAATTGGGTAGCTTCTTCAAAATACTTTTGTGAATAATAGGCCGTAATACTCACATAGGCCAGCCCGACCATAACTAATATAACAAGAAAGGTCAGGGACAATTTCCAGTACAGTTTGTTTGTAACAGGGTATTTCTTCATCGTTTTCCTAATCAAATTTCTTCATTGAATTTGTACCCTACGCCCCAGGTGGTAAGAATGTAGGTCGGTTTGGCCATGTCGGGTTCAATTTTGGCGCGCAGACGGTTGATGTGTGAGTTAACGGTATGTTCATATCCCTCAAAGTCATATCCCCAAACAAGATTGAGAAGCCTTGAGCGGTTATTGCTTTTACCGGGATTCGATGCCAATAGAACCAGAAGTTCAAATTCCTTGGGTGATAGTTCAACTTTTCGATCCCCCAACAATACCTTCCGCATTTCCACATTGATTTTCAAATCACCCTTCTTAATCACATTTTTATTGGTAATGTCCATGCTTTCCCGGATCATATGGGAACGTCGAAATATCGCTTTTACCCTGGCAATAAACTCCCGGATGCTAAATGGTTTGGTCAGATAGTCATCGGCCCCAATTTCCAAACCCAAAACCTTGTCAATCTCTTCAGATTTGGCCGTGAGCATCAATACCGGCACATAAATTTGTTCGCTTCTTATACGCCGGCACAATTCCATTCAATCAATACCGGGTAACATTATATCAAGTATAACGAGATCAACCAGCTCCTTCTTTACCAGGGAAAGGCCTTCCTCTCCCGTCTCTGATTTTATCAATTCACATGAAAGGTCCTTTAAATGAATTTCAAGAAGATCAACTATTTCGGGGTCATCTTCAATTACCAGTACTTTGCTCATGAGATTCCTTTTTTCAAAACAAAATGATAAGTATCACAATTTGGTCACAATTGCAGATCAATACCTGCAATAACTGAATTAACACCCAACTCACTGTCGAGTAGCAGACATTTAATGGATTATATGCCTCAACAAACAATGACGCTAAAGCACTATATACACTTGATTATCAATTATATAAACGCTCTTCCTTCAACTATCATTATCATCTTTCTTCGCCTGTGATAGTTTTATGACATTTCCGTGAGCTTGTGGTGAGAATTCATTCGTTGAATTGCAGTAAGAAAACAAAAGATCATGGGCCAACCACGAAAGAAATTAAAACTAAAGCAATTCATTTATCAACCTAAATATTAAGAATCATGAAAAAGTTATTATTGGTTTCAGCTACTTTATCGATACTCCTTTTGGGAGGCTGCAATGAAGATGATGACACTAATTCCGAAAGAGGCCTCGAACTGAATATCTCCGGACTGGAAGATCTAGGAAACACTGCCATTTATGAAGGGTGGTTGATCGTTGACGGCAGTCCGGTTACAACAGGTACGTTTACCGTGGATGAAAACGGCAATCTTTCTGAAAACAGCTTCACATTCGATGCTTCTTACCTGGAAAATGCCACTACTTTTGTGCTAACCATTGAGCCCGTGCCTGATAGTGATCCAGCGCCAAGTGATGTGCATATATTGGCGGGCGACTTTTCCGGTGACAATGCAAGTTTGACTGTTGGTCATGGCGCAGCAATAGGCGATGATTTTTCAGAAGCTGCCGGTAATTACATCCTTGCCACACCTACCAATGGTGATGAAACGAATGAAAACAGTGGCATCTGGTTTCTGGACCTTACCGGAGGGTCTCCTGCTGCAGGTCTTACGCTTCCCATGCTTCCCGCTGGTTGGAAGTAAGAGGGCTGGACCGTTATCGATGGTCAGCCCGTAACTAGCGGCACTTTCACCGCAGTGGATGAAATGGATGAAGCGGCTCCGTTTAGCGGAGTAGATCCTGGACCTCCTTTTCCGGGTGAAGACTTTCTTATGAACGCCCCATCAGGACTAACCTTCCCCACCGACATTCGGGATGGTACGGCAGTGATCAGCATCGAACCTGACCCGGATAATAGTCCGGCACCCTTTGTGCTAAAACCACTTGTAGGAAGTATTGCTGCCGATGCCATGGATCATTTCACCTACGACCTAAGTCAAAACCTGGGTTCATTTCCCTCTGGTACCGCGATGAAATAAATATTGCTGATTTGAATGAATAAAGATTAGTATCTCTAATTCTCAATTATCCCATCTGAAAAGCTGCAGGAGTAATTCCTGTAGCTTTTGCTTTGATTCACGGTATAACGTTACTTTATAATGACAATCAATAAACCTACAATTAAAAGCTTTTTTCATCTGCCATCTCGTCCTGTAGTTGTAAAACCGAACGGAGCAATTCCATTTCATCTCGTATGCCTTTTCTGATAAAATAACCGAATATAGCTGCCGCCAGAAGGTATGAAAGCGCAATAAGCGTGACTTCAACCGTGCTGAAATAGTTGGCAAACCCCGGAATCAGTAAATAAAACCCAACGGAATAGGCCGCTAGTATGCCAACAGTTACCGGGCCATGTATGCGACTGCGATATTCAAAGAAATTGAGATAACGCTTATTCACATTTGAAGCAGTAAGGCCAAGATCAATCTTTGAAGACCGATAGATGCTATACACTTCAATCAATATCCTTACGACCAGGCCCCCGGTCATCAGGAAGATGCCTATATGGCTAAGTAGGTTGCGAAATTGCGCCACATAAATGAAAAATGCTGAAATACCTAAAAGCGTAATAGTCAGTATTGCAATGGCGCCTACCTGCATCCATACCGCTTTCCTCATTTTCTGTTTTGAAAGCGCGATGAGATCTTTTGCACTTAAGGAATGTTCGTTTTTATCCTTTTTGGCATCATCCCACATATTTTGTAAGTCGTCCAGTATATCACTCATTTTCTAATATCTTTTTAAGTCGTTTTTTAATCCGGTGGATCTTGACGCGAAGGTTACCTTCGCTGATCCCTACCACTTCCGAGATTTCTTCGTAGTTCAATTCATCTAACACCATCATGATGATGAGCCGGTCCAGCCCTTCCAAATGACCAATGGCCATATAGAGCTGGTTGTGCTTCGGGTCTTCAACAGGGGCCTGCTCCTCATGTGCCTGAATGTTTTCGTGCTGATCAAATGTTACCTGATCTTTCTTTTTATGATCCCTGATGTATTTCAGACAGGTATTAACGGTGATGCGGTAAATCCATGTTTTATACCCGGAGGCCCCTTTGAAATTATCCAGGGCCCTCCAGGTATTGATGAATGTTTCCTGCGTCAAATCCTTCGCCTGGTCTTTTTGACCTTTCACAAAACCCATGCATACCTGATGCACCATGGCGTGGTAATCTTTGTACAGGCGCTCGAAGATTTGAGTGTTATCGGTCATTCTCTTCCAGGTATGTATTGATTTGCTTGTAGAACCATTCCGGCTGATCAAACATAATAAAGTGCTTACTGTCATCTGCCAGGGCAATGGTTTTATTTGGCAAATTAGCATATTGCTTTTGAAATGTCTGTTCCGTCATTTCTTTCGTGGGGAAAGTCGCCCCGAGGATCAGTGTGTTGGTCTGGACCTCAGAAAGACGGGGACGTAAATCGAGTTTAAGCAATTCCGTGTATCCATATATATATGTTTTGCGATCAGCTTCAATAGACCAACGGGACAGCTCTTCCATTTTACTTTCATTGTAATTCATATTTCTCGCCATATTTGCGGCAAATTGTTCAAAATCCGCAGACGACATCGCCAGCATATTGTTGTTATAAGGACTGTTATAACTTATGGAAGTGGCCGGAACGCCAGGCATCATCACTTCGCGCATACAGGGTAGCGCATCCACCAGGATGAGGCCTACAACCTGTTCATCCAGTTCTGCCGCCAACTCCACGGCAAAGTTACCTCCCATACTATGGCCGACAATGGTCAGTTCGGTCAATCCGGATTGGCTCACATATTCAATTAGATGTCGCCTGATCGATTCATACCAGGGCGTGTCGATAGGCGCCAGCCCGTTAAAACCGGCATAACTCACCTGATACGTTTCGTAATCACCAGTCAGATTTTCGATCGTTTCATCCCATACTGAGCCCGGAGTTGTAAATCCGGGTAGGAATAAGATGGGTTTTCCCTCGCCTGCTTTATCGATATAAACAGGCGGGTTGCCAAATACGAAACCTGTATACAATAGCATTGAAATAATAATTAGCGTTTTTTTCATGATTAATAAATTTAAATTTCCCCTTTGATCCGAAAAGCTTAAAATTGTTACAGGCTTATTGAAAAAATTTGGCTTTTGGGAAATTCATGTGGCCGCTCTCATACCATGACTACCCAAGGTTCCGGACAAGATCAATACTTGTTGGTGAACAACATATAGAAGGGTGAAGCAATTGTATCACCATTAGCGATCATAATCTGTGAGTAAAAAATTGATGGGCAATTTTAAAAGGTTTTAATTGGATGGATAGCTGATTCAATCCCCTTAGATAAATTTCTGTACACGTTGAGTAAATGGGTTGTCCGAAAAGCTCAAAAATGGTGGCTTATATTCCGATCGATCTTCGATAGTGGATACCTGTAGGAATAAGTTGATTCAAATAACTATTTTATTGCTAAAAAGGATGTTGCTCCATATTGAATTCAATAAGACCCACTATCAACACTCCATCTTATTGAGATTGTATTCTTACGCCAAACTATTGATCAAGCAAAATTTGAGCTATGGGCAGTACTATTTCCTGACGGTAATCTTCGTTGTAATCACAATTTCCTAATAAAATCAATCCTATTTCTTTGTCAGGAACCATCATGAGAAAACTTCGAAAACCTTTATCTCCACCAAAATGCCCCACTGCCTCGAAGGATTTAAAATCATATTGCTGAAAACCATATAATGGTTGCTTCTCTAATTCAGGATAAACATCCTTTAGAAAATGGATCATCCACAAACAAAGCTCATGGGCCGAAGAATTGAGTGTACTGCTGGGGACATGCATTCTGTTGTATGGATAGTGTTCCCTTGTAATGATTCGGCCCGAGGATCCCTTTTTGGTATGTGGCCAGGTTCTCAATGAGTCGGGAATTTTATAATACCTGAAATCACTGATGAGCATGTTAGCCGGAAGCAAAACATTTTCCTTAGCAAAATCTTCAAATGACTGATCAGTAGTTTTTTCTATCAGATATCCCAAAATCTCATAACCCAGATTGCTGTATTGATATTTTAATCCAGGTTGATAGGATGATTTTAGTTTTTGCTTTTGAATATATTCTTTCAATGCGCTTTCAGATTGATTGTGTTGATGCCATTTATATTTTTTTACATCAGGAAGGCCGGAAGTATGCGATAATAAATGCCTGATCTTGATTTCTTTTGCCCACGCATTTCTAAACTGCAATTCAGGTGCTAGTTCAATTAGTAAGTCATCGAAAGATATCAGGTTAGAGTTGACGAGTTGAACAACCGCCTGCGCAGTAAAAAGCTTACTGATTGAAGCGGTATGAAAGACGGAGTTTGCCGTAACGTCATTATTTAGTTCAATTTTAACAACTCCATATCCTTTTTGATAAACAATAGTGTCGTCAGAAACAAGCCCTATTGACAACCCAGTTAAATCATACTGATCATTTATTTGATATACTATTGAATCAATTTTCCCTTGTAATGTCTCTGTTATGTGGTACTGGCCAAAAACCGGAAAGGAAAAAAATAGTGGAAAAAGAAAAACAAATATCCATTTCAATATTCCATTGGTGATCCCTTTATTAAACCCTGGGTTCAAACACATTACTAAAGAAAGGTTTGAATACATATTTTTTCAATTAAGTTACCTGCAAAGGTCTTCTTCAGGAATTCTTTCCAGAGCTTCAAATTGTCATCCCCAATCTTTTCAATCCCTTTCCCTTAACCAGCCAGCTAATGCCAAAGAGGGTGAGCATGATTACTTCCACCCAAAAGATCATGTGGTCCCATTTTTCATTGGCCTTAAATGCTACTATCAAAATACCGGAAAGTGCCAATACAGCTACCATGCCCCATCCGCAAAACCGGTAGATCCTGTTCCGCTTTAATTTGTCACTGGAAAAAGGCGTATCGCCCTTCGTGAACTTTTTAAGGGACATGTAGCTCATAGCAATGAAAAAACCCACAGCCGCACCGAAATGCAACAGTCCCCACGCATTGCTTTCATGGCAAATGGGCGTCGGGCAATCATTTAAACAACCCATGTAGGGTGTGGGCACCAGGGCGACAACCAGAATGAGAATGCCCCCAACCCAGGTGATTATATTGTCGCTAAACTCACCGGACTCCGGCTTATATCCGCGATAGGAAATCAGAAAAACGCCAATCAACGTTAAAAAACCAATAAATAAAACACCGGAAACGGTGTAGTAATAATCGCTGATGGAAGGCTGATAAAAATATTCGGCTGAACTATCGTGAATGAGCGCGGCAATGATCAAAAGCCAGGGGAATGCTAATCCCGTCCAGCCAATGATCTCTCTGATCAGGTAGTAGGACAAATTCATATTGATCCCACGAAAATCTTTGGTGTTCATTGTTCGTTGTGTGCATAGCACCCTGTTGCTCTATCTAAATTAATGATAATTACAATGGAATGAAAGGCATGCTGGACGGTTGATTGGTTTATAAGTTCACCTCCCTACATAAACTTCGGGAGATAGGGTAGTTAAGAAGTTGGCGGATGGGTGGATTCATTTATATATGCTCAAAGCTGAAAGCAATTTTAGCTCGAGGCTCGAAGCTGGAAGGTATTAGCTCATAGTTCATAGCGCTTCTTTCGCCGTTGCAGGTGTTGTCACCTGCAACTCTAATAGGTTGATTCGGGGATTCGTTGAGTTGTTTATATATGTCTAAAGCTCAAAGCTCTTTTTGCTCGAGGCTCGAGGCTCGAAGCTGGAAGAATTTGGCTCAGAGTTCATGGGTTCAGCTCCCTACCTAAACTTCGGGAGGCAAGGTGGTTCAGATAATATGTACTGAAAATACCGACAAAAACATATGAGATTTTGAATGCGTTTGCAACGCATGGCTATGGAGAATGGCGTTTGTAACGCCCGGTTGAAGTTCTGAAAAAATCATTGATTCCGATATTTATTTCAGCCCAATTTCATCACAACCGGACTTTTCAAAGTACTGAATGTCATGGAGAATAATGATCAGAGTCCGCATGGCGGGACTCTGATCGTGGAAGTGTGAGTAAACTGGCAATTCCGATAGTTCAAGTTGAAAACTTGAAGGATTTTAGCCACAAGTTACGCTCCGCTAAACTTGCGGCAGGATATGAGGGGTTTGGGGATTCGTTGAGTTGTTTATATATGTCTAAAGCTCAAAGCTGGAAGCTCGAAGCTCGAAGCTCAAAGAATTTTACACTCATTCAGGAAGTTGGTTGATTCGGGGGCTTGTTGAATGCTTAGTTAATTCATTCGCTGAACCCTGAACTCTAAACCCCGAACCCTGAACCCTTGAACCCTTGAACTTTT